>JAFADX010000372.1 GCA_023424475.1 Pseudomonadota bacterium | reverse complement strand
CGCCAGGGCCGGGTCGCCCCCCGCGGCGGCATCGGCCAGGGCGGCATAGCGCGTGGCGCGGAAGGTGAGCGGCTGCGCCTCCCCCGCCAGGACACCGAGGGCATAGAGATAGACGGCGAGCGCCTGCTGTCCCGCCGCGGGCGCCGCGGCCTCCGGCGGCAGCAGGGCCGGCCGGTCCACCGCGATGCTCGCGGTCCGCGCCCAGTCGCGCAGCGCGGTATCGGGCGGCAGGGCGCAGCCGGCGGCGAGAAGGGCAACGGACATCACGAAATGACGGCGCGGCGACACGGGCCCTCCCGGAATGGGCGCAACCCGCCCCGGCCGGAGCGTATCGACCGTTCCCGCGTCGGAGCAACCGCGCCGGCGGCAGGCGGCAGCGGCCTCCCGGGCTTGTGCGCCGCACCATTCCGGCGCAGGAAGCGGGCCCCCGGAATCCCACAGCCGCCCGCTCATGTCCCCTGCCCGCCTTTCCCTGCCCAAGGACAGGATCAAGGTCCTGCTGCTCGAAGGCATCTCCGACAGCGCCGCCGAGCGGTTCGCCGAGGCCGGCTACACCAACCTGCGGCGCGAGGCGAAGGCTCTGGACGGCGCGGCGCTGACCAGGGCGCTGAAGGGCGTGCACATCCTCGGCATCCGGTCCCGCACCCAGGTGACGGCGGAGGCGCTGGCCGCGGCCGACCGCCTCTTCACCGTCGGCTGCTTCTGCATCGGGACCAACCAGGTCGCGCTGGACGAGGCAGCGGCGCGCGGCATCCCGGTGTTCAACGCGCCCTTCTCGAACACGCGCTCGGTCGCCGAACTCACGCTCGGCGAGATCGTGATGCTGATGCGCGGCATCCCCTTGAGGTCGGGCGCGGCGCATCGCGGCGAATGGATCAAGTCCGCCGAGAATTCCTGGGAAGTGCGCGGCAAGACCCTCGGCATCGTCGGCTACGGCAATATCGGCAGCCAGCTTTCCGTGCTCGCCGAGGCCTTCGGCATGCGCGTCATCTACTGGGACCACACCGGCAAGCTGCCGCACGGCAATGCGCAGCCGGTATCCTCGCTGAAGGCCCTGCTCGCCGAGGCGGACGCCGTCACGCTGCATGTGCCGGAGACGCCCGAGACGAGGACCATGATGGGCGCGGCGGAGATCCGCGCCATGAAGAGGGGCGCGGTCCTCATCAACAATGCCCGCGGCTCGGTGCTCGACCTCGAGGCGCTGGCCGCGGCGATCCGCGACGGGCATGTCCTCGGCGCCGCCGTGGACGTCTTCCCCGTCGAGCCCTCGGGCAAGGACGAGCGTTTCGCCTCCCCGCTGCAGGGCCTGCCGAACGTCATCCTGACGCCGCATATCGGCGGTTCCACCGGCGAGGCGCAGCGGCGCATCGGCGAGGAGGTCAGCCGCAGGCTGGTGGAGCATTCCGACACCGGCGCCACGCTCGGCGCGGTGAACTTCCCGCAGGTCCAGCTGCCGGCGCGGCCGACGGGGGCGCGCTGGGTGCATGTCCACCGCGACGCGCCGGGCATCCTCTCCCGCATCAACGAGAGCTTCGCCAAGCGCGGGCTGAACATCTCCGGCCAGTATTACCAGACGGCCGGATCGATCGGCTATGTCGTGGTGGACAGCGTCGAGGCGCGCCGGGACGCGGAGGCGATCCTCGAGGAATTCCGGGCCCTGCCGGGCACCATCCGCGCACGGCTGATCTACGAGCGGCACTGACCCCGGCCGCACGGAACGGCGTGCGGGCCGCGGCGGCGGCCCGTCCGGGGCTTCAGGCGGGCGCCGGCCGGACCTTCCTCCGCCCGCCACGGGCGGCAGGCAGCGGCGCAACTCCGCCGGCCGGTGCCGCGTTCCTCTGCACGGGGTCTCCCGTGCAGAGGAGTGCTGCGATGAAGTCGATCCTGCTGTGGCTGGTCGGGGTGCCGATCTCGGTCATCATCCTGCTGAACCTGCTCGGCCTCCTCGGCTGATCAGCGGATCGGCGGGGCGTACATGATGCCGCCGTGGTTCCAGAGGTTGTTCACGCCGCGCGGCAGGCCGATCGGCGTGTTCGGGCCGAGGTTCCTCTCGAAGATCTCGCCGTAGTTGCCCACCGCCTTGATCGCGTTGTAGGCCCAGCGGCGATCGAGGCCCATCAGCGGACCATGGTCGCCCGACTGGCCGAGCAGGCGGCGGACGGACGGGTTGGGGCTGTTGAGCATCTCGTCGACATTGGCCTGGGTGACGCCGAGTTCCTCCGCCTCGATCAGCGCGAAGACGGTCCAGCGGACGATGTCGAACCACTGGTCGTCGCCGTGGCGCACCGCCGGCGTCAGCG
The DNA here is from genome assembly GCA_023424475.1 of Pseudomonadota bacterium. Lineage (GTDB taxonomy): Bacteria > Pseudomonadota > Alphaproteobacteria > Acetobacterales > Acetobacteraceae > Neoroseomonas. Next base: position 18,177 of record JAFADX010000372.1, on the reverse strand, counting down.
GCTCCTTGGAGATGATCTCGGGCAGGATCACGTGCTCGGACGGGTCGCGCTGGGTCGAGCGGATGCCCGCGAGCTGCGATGCGTCGGTGGTGTAGGCGTCGCAGCGGCCGGCGGTATAGGCGTTCCGCGTCTCCTCGTTCTGGTCGAACACCAGCGGCTGGATCCGCACGTTGTTGGTGCGCGCCCAGTCGGTGAGGTTGAGCTCGTTGGTGGTGCCGGAGGTGACGCAGATGGTCGCGCCGTCGAGTTCGCGCGCATGGCTGACGCCGGCCGAGCGGCGCACCAGGAAGCCCTGCCCGTCGTAGAAGGTGACGGCGGTGAAGTTCAGCCCGTTGGCGGTGTCGCGGGTCTGCGTCCAGGTGGTGGTGCGCGCGAGCATGTCGACCGTGCCCGATTGCAGCGCCGGCATGCGCGCCTGGGAGGACAGCAGGGTCCAGCGCACCTTCGACGGATCGCCGAGCACCGCGGCGGCGATCGCGCGGCAGGTATCCGCATCGAGGCCGCGATAGACGCCCTGGCTGTCCATCACGCCGAAGCCGGGCGAGCCCGGATGGGCGCCGCAGATGAGCTCGCCGCGATCGCGCACGGCCTGCAGCGTGGGGCCGGGCGCGGCCGTCTGCGCGGCGGCGGCCCCGGCAATGAGCACGGCCAGGGCCGTGAGCGAAAGCATCTTCATGGCGGTTCTCCCGGTATGTCGGTCGGATTGATGGGCAGGAGCGACGATGCCGCCCCTGCCACGCGCCGGGGAGCCTCGGGCCCCCGGAATAGGATCAGCGGATCGGCGGGCTCCAGAGCAGGCCCCCGGCATTCCACAGCCGGTTCGGGCCGCGCGGCAGCTGCACCGGGCTGTTGGCGCCGAGGTGGCGGTCATAGACCTCGCCGTAGTTGCCGACCGCCTTGATCGCGTTCAGCAGCCAGGCGCGGTCGAGACCGACCCGGGGGCCGAGGTCGCCGGAGCGGCCGAGCAGGCGCTGCACCGCCGGCCGCGGGCTCTCGGCCGCCAGCCGCGCCGCGTTGTCGCGCGTCACGCCGAGCTCCTCGGCCTCGATCAGCCCGAAGATCACGAACCGCACGATGTCGAACCACTGGTCGTCCCCCTGGCGCACGGCGACGGCATAGGGTTCCTTGCTGATGCGTTCGGGCAGCACGCGATGGGCGGAGGGGTTGTTGAAGGCCGCGCGCACGGCGGCGAGCTGGCTCGAATCCCCCGTGTAGGAATCGCACCGTCCGCTCTCGTAGGCGACGCGCGCCTCGTTCTTGTCGGCGAAGACCACCGGCTGGAAGCGCAGGTTGTTGGCACGCGCCCAGTCCTGCAGGTTCAGCTCGTGCGTGCTCGCCGAGACGATGCAGATGGAGGCGCCGTCGAGCTGGCTGGCATGCTCGATCCCGCTGTCGGACCGCACCAGGAAGCCCTGCCCGTCCATGAAGTAGAGCGCGGTGAAGTTCAGCCCGTTCACGGCATCGCGCAGGAAGGTCCAGGTGGTGGTGCGGGAGAGCATGTCGATCTGCCCGCCCGCCAGTGCGGCGAAGCGCGTCTGGCCGGTCAGCGGGTGGTACGCGACCTTCCCCGGGTCGCCGAGGACGGCGGCCGCAACGGCGCGGCACATGTCGACGTCCATGCCCTGCCAGGTGCCCTGGCTGTCCGGCTGGCTCCAGGCCGGGTCGCCGGTGGAGACGCCGCAGTCGAGCACCCCGCGCGCGCGGATCGCGGCGAGCGTCGTGCCCGCCGGCTGCGGGGCGGCGTCCTGGGCGATCGCCGGCACGGCGAGGCCCAGGCACAGCAGCAGGGTGGTGATCCTGATCATCGTTTCCTTCCGGGTCAGCAGGTGTTGCGCAGCCGAGACGCCGCACAGGGCGGTCGCGGCGATGCCGAAGCGGGCGATATCGGGCAGGAAGTGGCCGAAGGCCGCAAGCAGCCCCGCGGTGCCGAGCGCGATCCGCAGCAGCGGCCCGAGCGGCCGCAGCAGGTAGCCCGCATAGGCCGATGTGACGAGCAGCAGCGCCATCACCTGGATGAGCACGGCCGAGCCGATGGCGATCAGCCCGCCACGCAGCATGATCCCCGGGTCGTAGAGGAAGGCGAATCCCACGGTGAATCCGGCGATGCCGAAGCGCGAGGCATGCAGGCTGGCGATGGTCGGGCTCGCCTTCGCGATCGCGGCGGCCGCGAATGCCGAGGCCGCCACGGGAGGCGTCGCATCGGCGATGACGGCGAAATAGAAGATGAAGAGATTGGCCTGCAGCATGTCGATGCCGAGCGGGCGGCCCAGCTCCAGCAGCTGCGGCACGCCGATCGCCGCGGCGATGATGTAGGAGGGCGTGGTCGGGATGCCGAGGCCGAGCACCAGCACGGTGAGGCAGAGCATCACCGCGAGCAGCCCGAAGCTGTGGCCCGCGACCTCCTTGATGATGCCGCCGAAGGCCACGACCATCCCGGTCGCCGTGAGCACCGAGACCACGACGCCCGAGGCGGCGATCGCGACTGCGAGCGGCGCCATGGTGAGCCCGGCATTGGTCAGCGCCGCGAAGACCTCCCGCGGGCCCATCCGCGTCCGCGACCGCAGCAGGGCGACCGCGACCATCGCGAGCGTCGCGCAGAAGGCGGCGTAGTTGCCGCTCCAGCGCTCCATCATCAGGTAAACGAGCAGGCCGATGGGCAGGACCAGGTGGGCGTCGGCCAGGACTTCGCGCCAGGCCGGTATGTCCTTCGCCGCCATCGGCTCGATGCCGATCCGCTTGGCCTCGAAATGCACGGCGGCGAGGATGGCGAAGTAGTAGAGCACGGCGCCGATCGCCGCCGCGACGATGATGTCGCCGTAGGGAATGTTGGTGAGCTCGGCCATCACGAAGGCCGCCGCGCCCATCACGGGGGGCATCAGCGCGCCGCCGACCGACGCGGCGCTTTCGATCCCGGCGGCGACCGCGGGCTTGTAGCCGATGCGCACCATCAGCGGGATCGTCATCGCGCCGGTGGTGATGACGTTCGAGACGGAGGAGCCGCTCATCGTGCCGAACAGGCCCGAGGAGACCACGGCGACCTTGGCCGGCCCGCCGGTATAGCGCCCGGCGACGGCCGCGCCGAAATTCGCGAAGAGCCGCCCGGTGCCGCTCCCCTGCATGAAGGAGCCGAACAGGATGAAGACGGCGATGGTCGTCGCGACAATGCCCGTGAGCGGCCCGTAGACGCCGCCGGCCGTCGGCACCAGCCAGGCGGCCTCCATGATCTCGGCCGTGGTGAAGACGCGGGTGTTGAGCACCCCGGGCAGCCTGTGGCCGATGAACATGTAGAGCAGGCAGGCCGCCGTCATCCAGGCGAGGCCGGGCTCCACCGCCCGGCGGATCGCCTCGAGCATGGTGATCATGCAGGTGATGGCGAGCGCCATCATCAGCGGCGTGAAGGGATCGACATACTCCATGCGGTCGTTGACCGCGTTGGCGTTCAGGAAGGCCCAGACATGGGGGACGGCCGAGGCGACCGCCCAGGCCCAGTCGAGCAGGGTCGGCCGGTTGGCCGGCGAGCGGCCCGGAAAGGCCGGGTAGAGCAGGAACAGCGGCGGCGTGAAGACCAGCAGATGGAGGCTGCGGATGGTGATCGGCTCGGGAAACCCGAAGCCGCCCCAGTAGAGGTGGACGGCCGCCCAGAAGGCGAGCCATCCGAAGATGCCGGTCCTCAGCCAGAAGCGAAGCTCGCGCACCGCGCTCTCCTCAGCCGCGAAGGCGGTGCGCAGGCATCATGCCGGCGGGTTCGCGCCGGCAGCCCGGAAGGCGGCGACAGCCCCGGGATGGAAGGGCACCCCGCGATACGTCACCGCCTTGGCCGGGGTCCATCCCGCCATGGAAGGATGGATCGTCGCCAGCCGCCGGCCCTGGTTCTTGATCAGGGTCGCGGTGATCTTCCGGACGATCTCGGCGGGAACGGATTCGTTCGCGAGGATGACGCTGTCCATCAGCGTGACCCGGATCGTGTCGTCGATCAGCGCCGGGTAGTCGGACTTCGAAAGCGTCCCCTCCGAATAGGAGTATTCGTCGATGAGGTGCTTGCGGACATCGTCGGGGAAGGCGACCAGGCGACCGCCCCGGCGCCCCTGCGCGACCTCGGTCATCAGCGCCGCGGGCTTCGCCAGCGCGACGTAGAGATAGTCGACCTGGCCGTCGTTGTAGGCCGCGCCGATGTCGGCATAGGACCCGTTGAGGTAGCGCCCGCCCTCCGAGCGGATCCTGTCAGGGCTGGAGCCCAGGAACTTCAGGATGCGCTGGAGCGTCATCTCGTCGGTGGAGGAACGCTGCGGCACGGCGATCTTGAGGCCGCGCTGCGTCAGGATGCCGCGCATGTCGGCCGGCCCGGCATCCTTGTTGCGCAGCAGGAGGTGCTCGGTCGGCGAATAGCCGGTGCCGAGGCAGCGGATCTTCTCATGCTTGGCGGAATAGGGCGCCGTCCCCTTCACGGCCGAGGCCGCGAAGGTGTCGATGCCCCAGCCGATCTGCGACTGGCCGTTGTTGATGCGGGTCGGGTTCGCGAGCCCGCCGCCGGGCACGACCCGGATCTGGATCTCGGGATTCTCCTCCTTGATGAGGGAGGAGAGCCCCGCCGCCATGGTGTACCACCCGCCGCCGACCGACCCGGCCACCCATTCCAGGGTGGTCTGCGCCGCGGCGGTGCGGATGAAGGGAACGGCGAGCGAACCGCCGAGCAACAGCCGGCGCGTGGTGGACGGGAACATGTCAGTCATTCTCCCTGCAATCCCGGATCGTCGGGTGTGTCTCTCGGCTCAGCGCATCGGCGGCGCGTACATGAGCCCGCCACGGGTCCAGAGGTCGTTGATCCCGCGGTCGAGGCCGATCGGGCTCTGGTGGCCGACATTGCGCTCGAAGATCTCGCCGTAGTTCCCCACGGCCTTGATCGCGTTGTAGGCCCAGCGGCGGTCGAGGGCCATCATCGGGCCGTGCTCGCCCGCCACGCCCAGCAGGCGCCGGATCTCGGGGTTCTGGCTCTCGAGCATCCGGTCCACGTTCTCGCGGGTCACGCCGAGTTCCTCGGCGTCGATCAGCGCGAAGATCGTCCAGCGCACGATGTCGTTCCACTGGTCGTCGCCCTGGCGCACGGCGGGCGTCAGCGGCTCCTTCGAGATGCGGTCGCGCAGCACGGTGTGGTCGGAGGGCACGCTCAGCGCGGTGATCAGGCCGATCAGCTGGGAGGCGTCGGTCGAGACCGCGTCGCAGCGGCCGTTGTCGTAGGCGATGCGCGCCTCGTCGTTCTGTTCGAACACCAGCGGCGTGTACTGGACGTTGTTCGCGCGCGCCCAGTCGGCAAGGTTCAGTTCGCTGGTCGAGCCGGCGAAGGTGCAGATCGTCGCGCCGGCAAGGTCGGTCGCACGCCGGATGTTGGCCGACTTGCGCACCAGGAAGCCCTGGCCGTCGTAGAAGACCGGCGTCGAGAAGTTGAGGCCGACCGCCGTGTCGCGCGAATGCGTCCAGGTCACCGTGCGGGGCAGCACGTCCACCTGGCCGGATTGCAGGGCCGCGAAGCGCGCCTGGCTGGTCAGCGGGAACCACCGCACCTTCGTCGCGTCGCCGAGCACGGCCGCGGCGATCGCCCGGCAGATGTCGGGATCGATGCCCTGCCACTCGCCACGGCTGTCCGGCGCCCCGAAGCCCGGGGCATTGGGCGCGGCGCCACAGAGCAGCGCGCCGCGTTCCCTGACCGTCGTCAGCGTCGGTCCAGGCTGCACGTTCTGGGCCATCGCCGCGGTCGTGGAACCGATCGCGAGGAAGAGGGCCGACGCCCTCAGGAGGTGCATCATCGCAAAGTCTCCCTTCGGCCTTCTTCACCGTCGCCTTGGTGGCGGGGTCGGGCCGGCGGGAACCGTGGCACGCGCCGCAGGGCGCGCGCAAGCCGGGCTGGCCCGGAGACACGGCCTCGGCGACCCGCGCGACGGGCGCGGGGATCGCACCCCCAATGGCGCTCCGGCGGCGAAGGTGCCGGCGGGTGGCACGAGCCGCCGGGCCACGGCGGCCGGAACGCGCAGGTCGTGCCGTTCGGCGGCATCGACCCCGCCAGTCCTGGCCACCGTCCCCCGCTGCGCGCCGACGGTCCGATGCCCGGGCAACAGGCCGTGGCGCGGCGCATCCAGGCGCGGTTCCTGCTGCCGGGCCTGCCCTTCAGCAGGGCCTGGCAGCGAAGATGCGGGAGGGGGCGACGAATTCCTCCTGCGCCCCGACCGTCAGGATCTCGCGCGATCCGGCCTCGGCGGTCCGGCGCAGCAGGCCGAAGACCGAGGACGCCGCGGCCTCCAGCGCCGCATCCGCCCCGCCGCGCAGCCGGTGGAACAGGAACAGCGCGGCGATCGCATCCCCCGCCCCGTTCACCGAGACCGGCAGCAGCGGCGTCGACAGGCGCCAGAACCTGCCGCCCTCGGCTGCGAGCATGCCGATCTCGCCCTCCGGCGTGTCCTCGAGATGGAGCGAGGTGACGAGCACGCAGCGCGGCCCGCGCGCCTGCAGCGCGGCGACCGCCGCCTTCGCCTGGCCGAGCGTGCGGACCTCGGCGCCGGCCAGCCATTCGAGCTCGAACTGGTTCGGCGTGACGATGTCCGCGACCGGCAGCGCCTCGTCGCGCATGAACTCTGGAATGCCCGGGCGGACGAAGATGCCGCGGCCGACATCGCCGATCACCGGGTCGCAGCACCACAGCGCGGCGGGGTTCGCGGCCTTCACGCGCCGCGCCGCGCCAAGGATGGCAGCCCCGATCGCCGCCGAGCCCATGTAGCCCGAGAGCACCGCATCGCAGCGGGGAAGCACGCCGCGTTCCTCGATGCCCTGGAGGCAGTCCTCGATCAGGTCGGCACCGAACACCTGGCCGCGCCAGGCACCGTAGCCGGTGTGGTTGGAGAACTGGACGGTATGGATCCCCCAGACCTCGGCGCCGAGGCGCTGGAGCGGGAAGATCGCGCTCGCGTTACCGACATGGCCGTAGGCGACCCAGGACTGGATGGAAAGGATCGAGGGCATCGACGGAACCTGCCATGGGAAGCGGGCCGGGCACCAGGAGCCGCGCCGGGCCGCGTGAATCGTCTCGCCTCCTTGCGCCTTCCCGTGCCTCACGTCCATTCTGCCGCCGGCGCGCGGGGCGAACCCGCCGTACCGGATCTTCGAGGGAGGGACCCATGACCACGACGCTTTCGCGCCGCGAGGTGCTGACGGCCGGCTTCGGCGCCGTGATGCTGCCGACGACGCTTTCCGCCCAGCAGCCGGCGCAGAAGCCGGCCGAGCTGAAGATCGGCGTCACCACCTTCCTCTCCGGCCCGGCCTCGGTGTTCGGCGTGCCCTCGCGCAAGGCCTGCGAGATGCTGGTCGACCAGATCAACGCCGCGGGCGGCATCGCCGGCGTGCCGTTGCGCGCGACCTTCGTGGACGAGGCCCCGGGCACCGACCACCTGGTGGGCGAGATGCGCCGCCTCGTGCAGTCCGAGGGCGTGAACGTCCTGCTGCAGTCGATCTCCTCGGGCTCCTGCCTCGCCTGCACGCCGCTGTCGAGCGAGCTGAACAAGGTGATGCTGCTGTGGGATTGCGGCACCCAGCGCATCTTCGAGGAGAACCGCTACGAGTATGCCTTCCGCACCCAGGGCTACGGCACGCCGGAAGTGCTCGCGCCGCTGCTCTACCTGCTGAAGAAGAAGCCGGACTTCCGCTCCGTCGCGGTGATCAACCAGGACTACGCCTGGGGCCGCGATTCCTGGGCGCTGTGGAAGGCCGGGATGGACGCGCTGAAGCCCGGCGTGCGCGTGGTGGCCGAGATGTTCCCGCGCTTCGGCTCGACCGACTTCTCGACCGAGATCACCCGCCTGCTCGCGCTGCGCCCGGACGTGATCCTTTCGACCACCTGGGGCGGCGAGCTGGTGACGCTGATCCGCCAGGCGACGGAACGCCGGCTGTTCGAACGCTCGACCTTCGTGCTGCCGGTGGCCGAGGCCTCGCTGCCGTCGCTGGGGCGTTCGATGCCGGAAGGCCACATCATCGGCACGCGCGGCGACCATTGGAACAACCATCCCTCGCCGGCCAATCCGGAACTCTTCAATGCCTTCGTCAACGCCTACCGCCAGCGCTTCAACGAGTATCCGATCTATCCCTGCCACCACATGGCGCAGGCGGTCTGGGCGCTGAAGGCGGGGGTCGAGAAGGCGGTCGCGGCCAAGAACGGCGCCTGGCCCTCGGATGCCGAGCTGGCGGCCGCCTTCCGCGGCCTCTCCTTCCCCTCGCCGACCTCGACCATCACGCTGCGCGAGGACGGCCAGGGGCTCGAGGACCAGATCGTCGGCCTCTCCTCCTTCAACGACCGCTTCCCCTTCGCGGTGCCCAAGGAGATGATGCACTTCCCGGGCGCCGCGGTCTCCGCCCCGGTCGGGCAGAAGAGCACGGACTGGCTGAAGACCCTGAAGCCGGACTTCATCCAGCAGACCGGCCGGCCGCTCTGAGGCGACACGCAGCATGGCCGGGTGGCTTCAGGACAATGGACTTCTGCTCGGCCTCGCGGTGCTGGACGGGCTCTCCTCCGCGGGTCTCATCTTCCTCGTCGCGGTGGGGCTCAACCTGGTGTTCGGGGTGCTGCGCATCATCAATGTCGCGCATGGCTCCCTCTATGCGATCGGGGCCTATGCGGCGGCCTCGATCGGCATCTTCCTCGCCGGGCTCGGCCTGCCGGGCTGGGCCTCGATCCCGACGCTGATCCTCTCGGCGGCGCTGGTCGGCGCCGTCCTCGGGCCGCTGATCGAACGCTTCCTGCTGCGCCGGATCTACGCGCAGGAGGAAGTGGTGCAGCTCCTCGTCACCTTCGCGCTCTTCATGATCCTCGAGGACGTGCAGAAGCTCGTCTGGGGCGTGCAGCCGATCCACCATGACCTGGCGATGCGCCTGCTGGGCAACATCGACATCCCCTTCGGGCAGGACTTCATCCCCTTCACCAACTACCAGCTCTTCGTCCTGCCCGGCTTCGCCGTGGCGACGCTGATCGGCCTCGCCTGGTTCCTGCGCCGGACGCTGACCGGGCGCGTCATCGTCGCCGTGACGACGGACCGCGAAGCCGCGACGGCGATGGGCATCGACGCGACGAAGGTGTTCATGCTGACCTTCACCTTCGGCGCGATGCTCGCCGCGCTCGGCGGCGCACTCTCCTCGCCTACCGCGGCGCTGGTGCCGGGGATCGGGGCGCAGACCATCGTGCTCTCCTTCGCCGTGGTCGCGACCGCCGGGCTCGGGCAGATCGAAGGCGCCGCGCTCACCTCGCTCATGATGGGCCTCGGCCGCTCCGTCGCGGTCTATTTCGAACCGGAGCTGGAAGTCGTGGTGCCCTACATCATCATGGTGCTGGTGCTGCTGGTGCGGCCGCAGGGCCTGTTCGGCGTGATCGAGACGCGGCGCGTATGAGGAAGGCCGAACCCCTGCTGGCGATCCTGCTGGCCGCCGTCATGATCGCGGCCGCGATCACCGCGCCCTGGCTGCGCTTCGTGCTGACCATCGCGCTTGCCAAGGGCATCGCGGTGCTCGGCATCATGCTGCTGCTGCGCGCGGGCCAGGTCTCCTTCGGCCATGCCCTCTACATCGCCTTCGGCGCCTATGTCGTCGCCTTCCTGGCCCCGAGCCTCGACGACGCGGTGCTGCTGCTCGCCGCCGCGGCACTGGGGGCGGGACTGCTCGGGCTGGTGATCGGCCTCTTCGTCACGCGGTACCGGCAGATCTTCTTCGGCATGCTGAACCTCGCCATGGCCATGGTGTTCTACTCGCTGCTCGAGAAGCTCTATGCGATCACCAAGGGCACCGATGGCATCCGGGTCGAGGCCATGCCGATCGCCGGGCAGCGGCTCGACCTCGCCACCTACGAATGGACGATCTTCGGCATCGCGCTCGGCCTCGCCTTCGTGCTCGCCCTGCTGCTCCGGCTCTATCTCGCCTCCCCCATGGGCGAGGCGCTCGCCGGCATCAAGACACGCGAGACGCGGCTCGAATTCATGGGCGTCCCGGCGCGGGGCGTGCTGCTCGCGGCCTATGTCATGTCGGCCGTCCTCGGGGGCATCGGCGGCGCGATCATCGCCATGACCTCGCGCCACGTCACGCCGCTGCTCGCCTACTGGACCTCCTCGGGCGAGCTCGTCTTCATCGCCATCCTCGGCGGCGCCGGCGGCGTGCTCGGGCCCTTCCTCGGGGCCGCGGCCTATGAGCTGGTGCGGATCTACGCCGCGGCCTCCTTCGCCGATGCCTGGCAGATGATCCTCGGCGGGGTGCTGCTGCTCGTCATCCTCTTCGCGCCCGGCGGGCTCTGGGGGATGGCGGCGCGCATGGCCGCGGGGCGCGGGCGATGAGCGGGGTGCTCCTCCAGGCGAGCGGCCTGCGGCTCGCCTTCGGCGGCGTGAAGGCGGCCGACGGCATCGACCTTGGCGTGATGCGGGGCGAGTTCCTCGCCATCATCGGGCCGAACGGCGCCGGCAAGACCACCTTCATCAACATGACGACCGGCTACCTGCGCCCCAATGCCGGCGAGATCGCCTACGAAGGCCAGCGCATCACCGGCATGGCCCCGCGTGCGATCGTCCGGCGCGGCATCGCCCGGTCCTTCCAGTTGCCGCAGCTCTTCCTCGAGCACACGGTCGAGCAGAACGTCGCGCTGGCCGTCGCCTCCCGGCACGGGATCTGGTCGCCGCTCGCGCCCCTGCTGCGCCCCGGCTATCGCGACGAGGCGCGCGACCTTCTCGACCGCTTCGGGCTGACCGGCATCGCCGCCACCCGCGCCGACGCGCTGAACGAGGGCGCGCGGAAGCTGGCCGACATCGCCATGGCGGTCGCGCTGAAGCCTCGCCTGCTGCTGATGGACGAGCCGACCTCGGGCGTCGCGGCCTCCGAGAAGATGGAGGTGGTCGAGACCCTCGCGCGGGTGCTGCGCGAGGCCGCGGTCACCGCGGTCTTCGTCGAGCACGACATGGACGTGGTCGAGCGCTTCGCCGACCGGGTCGCGGTCTGGAGCCAGGGGCGGATCGTCGCCCTGGGGCCGCCGGCGGAGGTGCTCGCCGACCCGGCCGTGCAGCGCGAAGTGATCGGGATCGAGCGCCATGCTTGAGCTTTCGGGCGTCTCCGTCTCCATCGCCGGCGTGCCGGTGCTGCGCAACGTCTCCCTGAAGGTGCCGTCGGGCGGCCGCGTGGCGCTGATCGGGCGCAACGGCGCGGGCAAGACGACCACCCTCCGCACCCTCATGGGCCTGGTGCCGGCGGGCGCGGGCAAGGTGATGATCGACGGGGAGGACGAGACCCGCCTGCCCCCGCACCACCGCCCGCGCCACGGCATCGGCTATGCGCCGGAGGAGCGGCGGCTGTTCGGCTCCTTCACGGTGGAGGACAACATGCTCCTCCCGGCGCAGGTGCTGCGGCTGGCCGAAGGGGAGGTCGCGGCCCGCCTCACCCGCGTCTATTCCCTGCTGCCGGAACTGCGCGACCTCGCCCCGCGCAAGGCCGCCGGCCTCTCGGGCGGGCAGGGCAAGATGGTGGCGCTCGGCCGGGCGCTGATGGTCGGCACCAAGGCAGTGCTGCTGGACGAACCCTTCCAGGGCCTCGCCCCGGCGCTGGCGCTGCGCTACGCCGAGGCGCTGAAGCGCCTGCGCGCGGCCCTGCCCGACGTCGCCATCCTGATCACCGAGAGCAACCCCGAACTGCTCCGCCCGCTGGTCGAGCAGACCTATGTCATCGAACGCGGTGAGATCGTGCCCGATTGATCCGGCCGGACGGTGCGGGCCGGTTGCGCGCCGGGGGCGCCTCCCCTATACGCCCCCTTCCCTGCCCGCCGGTCGGTATCGGCGGGCGTTCCTGCATGAGTGCCGCCCGATGAAGCCCGAGATCCATCCGGACTACCACGAGATCACCGTCATCATGACCGACGGGACCGAGTTCAAGACGCGGTCCTGCTACGGCAAGCCGGGCGACACGCTGCGCCTCGACATCGATCCGAAGTCGCATCCGGCCTGGACCGGCCAGCAGCGCGTGATCGACACCGGCGGCCAGATCGCCAAGTTCAACAAGAAGTTCGCCGGCATCGGCGCCCGCAAGAAGGCCTGATCGCCTTCCGCATGCCGCCAGGGGCAAGCCGGCCCTTGGCGGGGCGCGGGCCCGGAGGAGGGAATGGCCCCTCCCGGCGCCCTTGAACAGCGCCAGCCGCTCTCCCATCTCCTGCAAGCCGGCGGCGCCCTGACGGGGTTGCCGGCGCGGAAGGCTGGGTTGCCCCCCGTGGGGACCCATGAGCCCAGATCCGCCCCGCAACGAACCTTGCTCATGCAGGAGGTTCCATGAACGCGATCGACTTTTCTCCCCTGTTCCGGTCCGCCATCGGCTTCGACCGCCTGGCCCGCCTGATGGACAGCGCGCGCAGCGTCTCCGACGGCACCGGCTATCCTCCCTACAACATCGAGAAGACGGGTGAGGACAGCTACGTCCTGACCATGGCCGTCGCCGGCTTCTCCGAGGCCGAGCTCGAGATCACCGCGCAGGAGAACACGCTCACCGTCGCCGGCCGGCCGCAGCCGCAGCCGGAGACCACGGGCCGCTTCCTCCATCGCGGCATCGCCGGGCGCGCCTTCGAGCGCCGCTTCGTGCTCGCCGACCACATCGTGGTCGAGGGCGCGGACCTCGCGAACGGCCTGCTCCATGTGCAGCTGAAGCGCGTGGTGCCCGAGGCGCTGAAGCCCCGCCGCATCGCGATCCAGGGCAGCCGCCCGGCCATCGAGGCCGAGGCCGCGCCCGCCGCCCAGGCTGCCTGACGACCGGCCGGGCCGCCCCGGCTCCCTTTCCACGGGACGGCCATCCGGTCGTGCAACGCCGCGTGCCGCAAGGCGCGCGGCGTTCGCGCTCATCGCCGGCCGTCTCCGGTCAGGTGCCGCAGAAGGTCGCGAGAACCCGCTCCTCGGGTCGCGGCGGCGCGGCGTGGCGCTCGCGGCCGGGCTGGTCCTCGAAGGGGCGGGCCAGGACGGCGAGCAGATCCTCGAAAGGCCCGAGGTCGTCGCGGTCCACGGCGGCCGCCAGCGCCGCCTCGACCATGTGGTTGCGCGGGATGTAGGCCGGGTTCACCGCCCGCATCGCCGCCGCCCGTTCCGCCGGCGGGACACCGTCCCCGGCGATCCGCGCCAGCCAGCGCGCGGCCCAGGCGTCGAAGGCGGCGGGATCGGCGAAGAGCCCGCGCGGTCGCTCCAGCGCGGCGGCGTCCTCGGCTGCGCCCGAAAGACCCCGGAAGGTCAGGGTGAAGTCGGCCTGGCCCTTCTCCATCAGGTCCAGCAGGTCCTGGACCAGCGAATCATCCTCCTCGCGCGGCGCCGCGATGCCGATCTTGCGCAGCAGGCCGTCGCGCCAGGCCGCGCCGAACGCGGGTGCAAAGCCGCCGAGCGCCTCGCGCGCCAGGGCCAGCGCCTGTTCGTCCTCCTCGGCGAAGAGCGGCAGCATCGCCTCGGCCAGGCGGGCGAGGTTCCAGTGCGCGATCCCCGGCTGGTTGCCGTAGGCGTAGCGGCCGGCATGGTCGATCGAGGAGAAGACCGCCTCCGTGTGGAAGGCGTCGAGGAAGGCGCAGGGGCCGTAGTCGATCGTCTCCCCCGAGATGGTGCAGTTGTCGGTGTTCATCACGCCATGGATGAAGCCGACCAGCATCCAGCGCGCGACGAGGTCCGCCTGCCGCGCCACCACGCCGCGGAACAGCGCGAGCGGCGGGTTCGCGTCCTCGGCCGCGGCCGGGTCGTGGCGTGCGATGGCGTGGTCCGCCAGCACGCGCAGCGCGTCGGTGTCCCGCCGCGCCGCGAAGTACTGGAACGTCCCGACGCGGATATGGCTCGCGGCGGTGCGCGTCAGCACCGCCCCCGGCACGGCACCCTCGCGGAAGATCCACTCGCCGGTCGCCACGGCGGCAAGCGAGCGCGTCGTCGGGATGCCGAAGGCCGCCATGGCCTCGCTGACGACGTATTCGCGCAACACCGGCCCCACGCCGGCGCGCCCGTCCCCCCGGCGCGAGAAGGGCGTCGGTCCCGAACCCTTCAGCTGGATGTCGCGCCGCCCCCCGGCCGGGGTGAGCACTTCGCCGAGCAGGATCGCCCGCCCATCGCCGAGCGCCGGGTTGAACTGGCCGAACTGGTGGCCCGCATAGGCCTGGGCGATCGGTTCCGCCCCGGCGGGCAGGTGGTTGCCCGCGAGCATCGCCACCCCGGCCTCGGACCCCAGCCAGGCCGGGTCGAGGCCGAGTTCGGCCGCCAGCCGCGTGTTCAGCCGCAGCAGCCGCGGCGCCTTCACGGGCGTCGGCGGCAGGCGCGCGAAGAGGCGCTCGGGCAGCCGGGCATAGGAATTGTCGAAGCGCGGCTGGCCTGGGGCCTCGGCCGGTACGGCCGGTGCGAGAAGCGGGGTGTCTGGCATCGCCCTCCGCACATCGCCCCGCCGCTGCCCCGAGACAAGGGCGGCGCCGCGACATCGGCCGCCCCCCCGGGAACCGATCGGGCTTTGTTGCCGGCACCGCCGCCAGGACCGCGGCGGAGCCATGGGCCGGGCGCGTGCGCTCCGGCCCGCCCGCGCCTCAAGGCTTGCGGAAGAAGGCCTCCGCCGCCGAGCGGTGGTCGTTCCGCGCGCCGATCGCGGCCTCCGCGCGGGCGATCTCGCCCCTGAGTTCGGCGATGTACTCCTGCAACTGGGACACATCCCACCCGTCGAATCGGGGCTTTTCCAGCATCTGGCGCCTGCGCGGCAGGTCCTCCTCGTCGATGGGCGCCATGGTCCCTCCTTTCCGATCAGGGCTTTGACCCTGCTGATCGGCATCATTATACGAAGCGCAATTCCGTTGCGGGGGTTCGCTCTCGCCGTTCAGGCCACCCCGAGGTCCGCCCATGCCCCAGCCGCTGATGCCGAAGGCCACCGCCGTGTGGCTGATCGACAAGACGTCGCTCTCCTTCGAGCAGATCGCCGAATTCGTGAACATGCACCCGCTCGAGATCCAGGCGATCGCCGATGGCGAGGTCGCGCAGGGGATCGTCGGGTTCGACCCGATCGCCTCCGGCCAGCTGACGCGCGAGGAGATCGCCCGCTGCGAGGCCGATCCCACGGCCCGCCTTCGCCTGCAGGAAAGCAGCATCGTGCTGCCGAAGCAGCGCACCAAGGGCGGCCGCTACACGCCCGTGTCCAAGCGCAACGACCGCCCGGATGGCATCGCCTGGCTGCTGCGCAACTACCCGCAGCTACCCGACCCCGTCGTCGCCAAGCTGCTCGGCACGACCAAGGACACCATCGCCAAGGTGCGCGACCGCACGCACTGGAATACGGCGAACATCAAGCCGCGCGACCCCGTCATCCTGGGCCTGTGCAGCCAGGGCGACCTGAATGCGGCGGTGGCCGCGCATGGCGGCGGCGCCCCGGCCGACCTCCCGCCGACCGAGGACGCCGCCTGACCCGAACGCGCCGGCGCGGATCCTCCGCGCCGGAACCGTTCAATGCATCCGGTCGGTCCGGAGCCGTTCCATTTCTTCCTTGAGCCGCAGCTTTTCGCGTTTCAGCCGGGCCAGTTCCATGTCGTCGGGACGCGGGCGGTTGTCTTCGTCCAGGATTCGGCGCTCGAGGGCGGCGTGGCGTTCCTCGAGGGAGGCAATCCGGGCATTCAGCGGCATGCGTGACGCATCCTCATGGTCTGGTGCGCCGCGGCGGGATGCCGCGGGCACGTCGCCGGGGCCGGGGACCCGACCCCGCTCGAACCGATGCGCGACCGCCGGGAATGGCCTGTCGCGCCCCGGCCCGGACATGATAATGGCGATCTCATCGCGAATGCATCCTCAACTTCGCATCGGGGCCGCCGGCCATGATCGCCGACCGTGACGCCATGCTGCGCCGCCTGCACGAACTGCGCAGCGAGCACCGCGACCTCGACACCGTGATCGCACGGCTCGACGGGTCGGTGCTGGACCAGTTGCAGCTGCAGCGGCTGAAGAAGCGCAAGCTCAAGCTCAAGGACGAGATCGCCTGGCTCGAGGGCCGGCTCGTCCCCGACATCATTGCCTGAAGATCCCTTTCGCCCTCGGACGGCGGGCGCCGCGCAGCCGCGCGGCCGGCCCTCGCGCCGTGGGCTGCCGCATCGAGGGCGGCGGGCGGGCGCGGTCGCGCACCTCGCCCTGTTTTCGTTTCAGATTCGAATTCGACCGACGGTGACGTGAATGACAGGTGACAGGCCCCCGGCGCCGCTGGTCGGCATCATCATGGGCAGCCGCTCCGATTGGGAGACGATGCGCCACGCCGCCGAGACGCTGGCTGCGCTCGGCGTCCCGCACGAGACCCGCGTCGTCTCGGCCCACCGCACGCCGCAGCGGCTCTTCGACTACGCGGCATCGGCGGCCGGGCGCGGGCTGAAGGTGATCGTCGCCGGCGCCGGCGGCGCGGCACACCTGCCGGGCATGGCCGCCTCGATGACCGCCCTGCCCGTCCTGGGGGTGCCGGTCGAAAGCCATGCGCTCAAGGGCATGGACAGCCTTCTGTCGATCGTCCAGATGCCGGCGGGCATCCCGGTCGGCACGCTGGCCATCGGCCGGGCCGGCGCAGTGAATGCGGGGCTGCTCGCCGCCGCGATCCTCGCGACCTCGGACGCGGAGCTGTCGGCGCGGCTGGCGGCCTGGCGGGCACACCAGACCGCCTCGGTGCCGGACAGCCCCACATGAGCGGCTTCCCCCTTCCGCCGGGCGCGGTGATCGGGATCCTCGGCGGGGGCCAGCTTGGCCGCATGTCGGCCATGGCGGCCGCGCACCTCGGCTATGCCTGCCACGTCTATGCGCCGGACGATGAGTCGCCCGGCATGCAGGTCTCCGCACACCGCACGGTCGCGGCCTACGAGGACCGCGAGGCGCTCGCCCGCTTCGCCGCCTCGGTCGCCGCCGTGACCTTCGAGTTCGAGAACGTGCCCGCCACGGCGCTGGAGGCACTGGCGGGGCTGGTGCCGTGCCGGCCGGGCCTCGCCGCGCTGGCGACCTGCCAGGACCGGGTGGCGGAGAAGGCCTTCCTGGAGCGCATCGGCGTCCCGGTCGCGCCCTGGCGCGCGATCGAGAGCGAATCGGATCTCGCCGCCGCCGTCGCCGGGATCGGCCTGCCCGCCGTCCTGAAAACGACGCGCCTCGGCTATGACGGGCGTGGCCAGGCGGTGCTGCGGGTGCCCGGGGACCTCGCCCCGGCCTATGCCCGGCTCGCGCCGAAGCCGCTGATCCTCGAGGCCTTCGTGCCCTTCGTGGCCGAGGTCTCGGCCATCGCGGCGCGCGGGGAGGATGGGGCCATCGCCGTCTTCGACCCGGCCGAGAACCGGCACACCCACCACATCCTCGACCTCTCCTTCGCCCCCGCCCGCCTGCCGGAGGCCGCCTTGGCCGCGGCACGGGCCCATGTCGCCGCGGTGGCTGAGGGTCTCGAACTCATCGGTCTCGCCGCGCTCGAGATGTTCGTGCTGCCGGACGGCCGCCTGCTGGGCAACGAGATCGCCCCGCGGCCGCACAATTCCGGCCACTGGACGATGGACGCCTGCGCGGCGTCCCAGTTCGAGCAGCACATACGTGCGGTTGCGGGCCTGCCGCTCGCCTCGCCCGAACGGCATCACGATGCGGTGATGCGCAACCTGATCGGCCCCGAGGGCATGGCCGCCTGGCCGCGACTCGTGGCGGCGCACGGGGTCGTGCCGCACCTCTACGGCAAGGCCTCGGCGCGGCCGGGCCGCAAGATGGGCCACGCGAACCGCCTCCTGCCCATCGGCAGCCTTGCCGGGATGGCGGATGACGAGGCCCTGCACGGAATTTGAGCCGCCTGCGGCCACCCTCTGTTGCGATGATGCCACAGCGTGGCCGACAGCGTTGCGCGTGGAGAGGTCCCGGCTTTGGATGAGCGGTAATTGGGTGCTACGACAGTTGTGTTCCGTGGTGGCTTGGCCCGGCCTGCCGCTGCGGCCCGTCTTCCGGCCCTCGTCTGGGCTACGAACAGGAGATTTCCAATGAGCCTGAAGAAGGCGCTTCTGGCGGCGACTCTGTTGAGCATGCCGATCGCCGCGAACGCGCAGAGCTGGGATCCGCGCGTGCAGGGCGTGTACGTGGGTGCCGGGCTGGGCACGAACTACCTGCAGTCGCAGAGCGACACGGTGCTGGGGCGCAGCACGGACGTGAA
>JAFADX010000366.1 GCA_023424475.1 Pseudomonadota bacterium | reverse complement strand
TATCCTGGATGGGTGGCCGGGTGGGGGTGCGGGCCGGTGCCGTCTGATCGAAAAAAGCTCTAGGGTGCCGCTTCGACCGTGCAAACAAGGCTGAGGGAGTCACTCACATGAAGACCATCATCGCCGGTGCCGTCGTCGCAATCGTCGTTGCCGTGGGCGCGGCCTACGTCCTCGACAACAAGGTCCAGGAGACGGTCCAGATCGCCTTCACGACGGGCGGCGCGCGCATCTGACATCGGCCGACCCTTTCGGCTGGCCCGATTTCGGGGGCCGTTGTTGCGCGCGCGGCCGCTCCACCAGGCCATCCGTCGCAGCGCGCCGTGCCGTTCCCCCTGCCGATGGCCAGGAGGTCGGCGGCATGAGCCCGGACGGGCGGAGGCCGCGCCTTCGTCCCTCCCCACGAGAGGAGGCGGGGCGCTTCCTGGCGGCCGGCCGCAGGGCCGCTTCAGCGCAGCAGCGCGGCGAGCCCGAGGCGGAGCAGCCCGAGGCCGATCAAGGCGCCGAACCCGGCCCGGCCGCGGACCTCGACATCCCGGCCTGGCGAGCGGGGATCGTAGAGGATGCTCACCGGCCCCGCCCCCTCGCGCCGCGCCACGTCGCGCAGGCTGCGCGTCACGGCGCTGACCGGCGTGCCGTCGGGAAGCACGAAGTCGAAACGCCAGGCCGGCCCCGCCGCGGAGGGCTCGTAGGTCACCTGCGCCAATGCAGGCCGCCAGCGCAGCCGGCGCCACAGGGAACGCACCTCGCGCCGCAGCAGCAGCGCCGCCAGCAGGCAGAGCAGCAGCCCCGCCGCCGCTCCCGGCACTACAGGATCCCGGCGAAGGGCAGCACCGTCACCGGGTCGCCCGGCGCGATCTCGGTCACCGCTTCCGGCAGTTCCGCGAAGCCGTCGGATTGCGTGAGGGAACTGAGCAGCCCCGCGCCCTCCCGCCCGAACTTGCGCACGCGCGTCGCCCCGGCCTCGATCGCGTGCGACACCCGGACGTATTCGCGCCGACCGGCCTTCTTGCGGTAGGCGAAGTCGGCGACGCCGACGAAGCGCGGCAGCGGCCGTGCCGTGGCACCGGCCAGCCGCAGCACCAGCGGCCGCGCGAGGTGCAGGAAGCACACCACGGCCGCCACCGGATTGCCCGGCAGCCCCACGACCGGCGTGCCTTCGACCACGCCCATCGCCGCCGGCCGCCCGGGCTTCACGGCCAGGCGCCAGAAGACCAGCCGCCCGCCGGTCTCGATCGCGGCGCGGACGTGATCCTCCTCGCCGGTCGAAACGCCGCCGCTCGTCAGCAGCATGTCGTGTTCCTGCGCGGCCGTGGCGAGCGCCGCGGCGGTATGCGCGGCGTCGTCCGGCAGGATGCCGAGGTCCACCGCCTCGCAGGGCAGCGCGGCGAGCAGGGCGAGCAGGGTGAAGCGGTTGCTGTCGTAGGTCTGGGCCGGGCCGAGCGGATGGCCCGGCCCGGTCAGCTCGTCACCGGTGGAGAAGACGCCGATCCGCGGCCGTCGGCGCACGCCGAGCCGCGCCTGGCCGAGCGCCGCCGCCAGGCCGACCTCGGCAGGGCCAAGCAGCCGCCCGGCCTCGAGCGCGACCGCGCCCCGCGCCACGTCCTCCCCCGCCGGACGCGCATTGGCGCCGCGCCTGAGCCCGGGAGGCACGATGATCGAACGGCCGGCATGGCGCACATCCTCCTGCATGACGCAGGTATCGGTGCCGTAGGGCATGGGGGCGCCGGTGAAGACGCGCACGGCTTCGCCCGGCCCGACCGGGCGCGCCGGGACATGGCCGGCGGCAACGCGCCCCGCCTCGTTGAGCCGCGTCTCGCCGCCGTATTCGAGGTCGTCGAAACGGAAGGCCCAGCCATCGACCGCGGCATTGAAGAAAGGCGGCAAAGGGATCGGCGCAACGAGGTCATGGGCGAGCACGCGCCCGCGCGCGGCGGAGAGCGGCACCTCCTCCCCGCCCGCCGGCAGCGGCACGCGCTCGGCGATCAGCGCCTGCGCCTCCTCCACCGACATCAGCGCGCCGCCAAAGGCGAAGCAGTCGTCGCTGAGCTGGGCCATTCAGACCTCCTGCCGCACGGCCCAGGGAATCGTCCCGACCGGCACGGCATGCGCAAGGACGAGGGCGGCGACCGCCTCCACGTCGTCGAGGTCGGCCCGGGGCAGGTCATAGGGAGCCGGCACGTCGGAGGCGACGGCGACGATCCCCGGCATCTCCGGCCGCATCCAGGGCTTGTCGTTGGCGGCGCGGTGGACCTCGATCTTGGGATGCGCGTCGCGCTTGAAGCCCTCCACGATCACGAGGTCGACCGGATCCATGCGCGCGAGCAACTCGTGCAGCGCCGGCTCCCGCGCGGAGCGGAGTTCGGTCATCAGCGCCCAGCGGACGCCTGAAGCGACCATGACCTGGCTCGCACCGGCCCGGCGGTGCTCGTAGGAATCCTTGCCGGGCACGTCGACGTCGAAACGATGATGCGCGTGCTTGAGGGTGGAGACCGAGAGGCCCCGCCCGGTGAGCGCCGGCAGCAGCTTCACCATCAGCGTGGTCTTGCCCGCCCCGCTCCAGCCGGCGAGGCCGATGATCCGCGTCAATTCCGCATCCCCCGAAAGCGCGACGGGCGCCCGGCTGCCCCCGCGCGCCCGCCCGTGATGCGTCCGCGCGGGGGCGCGGTCAACCGGCGCGGGCGCCCTCGCCTTCGGCGGGCGGCGTCGCGCCGCGGCCCTTCGCCATTTCCTGCTCGACCCAAAGGTTGTGGTGCTGCCTCGCCCAGTTGAGGTCCACCTGGCCGGTGGTCATGGCCTCGGAGGCACCCTCCATGCCCAGGGTGCCGATGTAGATATGGGCGAGGATCACCGCGATCATCAGCACCGCGACGATGCTGTGGACCATGTGGCTGAGCTGCATTCCCTGGATGTTGGTGAAGTAGAAGGGGAAGATCAGCATGTAGCCGGTGAAGGCGACCAGGCCGCCGCCGAGCACGACGATCCAGAAGATCCCCTTCTGCCCGGCATTGAAGCGGCCGCTCTCGGGCTCGCCATGGCCGATGAGGCCGCCGCCCGCCTTCAGCCAGCGGATGTCGGATCCGCTCGGGATGTTGTCCTTGATCCAAATGAGCAGCATCACGACGATGCCGAGGGTGAAGGGGAAGGCCAGGAAGTTGTGGGCGATCTTGCCCCACTGGCTGACGGTTGCGAAGAGGTCCGGCCCCAGCACCGGCAGCAGGACGTGCCGCCCGAAGGTGACGTTCAGCCCCGACAGCGCGAGGATGATGAAGCAGGACGCCACCATCCAGTGATTGGCGCGTTCCAGGGCGTTGAAGCGCTGGATGGTGCGGCCCGAGCGCCCGCCCGCGATCGGGATGCGCCCCTTGGCCAGGTAGAAGACGATCAGCAGCGCGAGCATGCCGAGCACCGCGACGCCGCCCACCCAGGCGAGGGTGACGTTGTGGAACTCGCGCCATTCGCGGCCCTGCGGCTGGATCAGGTTCGCCGCGCGCTGGTCGGGGATGGTGATGCGGCCACGCACGGGCTCGCCGCGCAGCAACGCCTGGATGGCAGCCTCGTCGGCCATGGAGGGCGCCGGCGCGGTGCCCTGCGCGAGGGCGGGAAGCCCGGCCGCGCCGACAAACAGCGCGGCGAGCAGGGCGAGGATGCGGATCTTCATCGCGGCGTTCCTCAGATCGTGACCGTTTCGCGATAGGCGGTGCGCCAGCCCCAGGCGCCATCCCCGTAGCCGCGCTTCTGCACGCGCTCGCGGTAGATCTGGGCGATCACCTCCCCGTCGCCGGCGAGCAGCGACTTGGTCGAGCACATCTCCGCGCAGAGCGGCAGCTTGCCCTGGGCGAGGCGGTTGGCGCCGTACTGGATGTACTCCGCCTCGCTGTCGTCGGCCTGCGGGCCGCCGGCGCAGAAGGTGCACTTGTCCATCTTGCCGCGGGTGCCGAAGTTGCCGATGCGCGGATATTGCGGCGCCCCGAAGGGGCAGGCGTAGAAGCAGTAGCCGCAGCCGATGCACAGGTCCTTGTCGTGCAGCACCACCGCATCCGCCGTGGTGTAGAAGCAGGAGACCGGGCAGACCGCCTGGCAGGGCGCGTCCGTGCAGTGCATGCACGCCATGGAGACGGACCGCTCGCCCGGCTTGCCGTCGTTCAGCGTGACGACGCGCCGGCGGTTGATGCCCCAGGGCACCTCGTTCTCGTTCTTGCATGCCGTGACGCAGGCGTTGCACTCGATGCAGCGGTCGGAGTCGAGAAGGAACTTCATGCGGGCCATGGTCGTGTTCCCCGAAATTTCAGTGGTGGCGGCGATTCACGTTCCGCGCCGTCCGGCGCTCCACGATCGCCGCCACTACGCGGCGCGGATCTGGCAGAGAGTGACCTTGGTCTCCTGCATGAAGGTCACCGGATCGTAGCCGTAGGTCGTCACGGTATTCGCGGATTCGCCGAGCACGATCGGGTCCGCTCCCTGCGGGTACTTGCCGCGCTGGTCCTCCTGCATGAACCAGCCGGCGAAATGGAAGGGCATCCAGGCGACGCCGGCGCCCACGCGCTCGGTCACCAGGGCCTTCACCCGTATGGCCTTGCCCTGCGGCATCTCGGGCCCGTTCACGAGCACCCAGCCGCCGTCGCGGATGTTCCGCGATGATGCGTCGCGCGGGTTGATCTCGATGAACATGTCCTGCTGCAGCTCGGCGAGCCAGGCGTTCGAGCGCGTCTCCTCGCCGCCGCCCTCGTATTCGACCAGGCGGCCGGAGGAGAGGATGATCGGGAAGTTCGGCGCCAGTTCCTTCGCGCGGGTCTGCACCGTCAGCCCGATGTTCGGCAGGCGGAAGGCGCGCCGGTCGGGCAGCGTCGGGTACTTCGCCAGCAGGTCGACGCGCGGGGTGTAGATCGGTTCCCGATGGACCGGGATCGGATCGGGCAGGTTCCAGGCATTCGCCCGGGCCTTGGCGTTTCCGTAGGCCATCACGCCGTGCTCCATGGTCACGCGGATGATGCCCATGGACAGGTCGGTGGCCCAGGAGGCGGTGCCGCCCTGACGCTGGATCGAGGCCTTCTCCTCCTCGGTCAGCTCGGCATCCCAGCCGAGGCGCGCCATCACCGCGGTGGTGAATTCGGGATAGCCGTCGGTGATTTCCGAGCCCTTCGAATAGGAGCCCTCGGCGAGCAGCGAGACGCCGTTGCGCTCGACGCCGAAGCGCGCGCGGAAGGTGCCGCCGCCCTCCTTCACGTGCAGGTTGGTGTTGTAGAGGATGTGCGTGCCCGGGTGACGCCACTCGGCCTTGCCCCAGCAGGGCCAGGGCAGGCCGTAGAAGTCGCCGCGGATCTCGGGCGGCGCGTCGTCCTTCGCACGCAGGCTCACCAGGTCGAACTTGTCCTGGTGCTGCATGTGCAGCTTCAGCCGCTCGGGCGACTGGCCCGTGTAGCCGGTGCTGATGCAGCCGCGGTTGATCTCGCGCAGCAGGCTTTCCGCGGTCGGCGCGTTGTCCTCGATGTCGAGGTCCTTGAACGTCTCGGCCTGCATGCGGAAGGTCATGTTCCGCTTCTGCGCGGCCGCGTCGATCGCGCCGGCGAGGCGGTACATCGCCTCATAGTCGCTCTTGCTCTCGAAGATCGGCTTGACGATCTGCGCGCCCCACTGCAGCGACCTGTTCGAGGCGACGCGGCTGCCGTTGGTTTCGAACTGGGTGCAGATCGGCAGGAGGTAGGTGTTCTCCTTCCGGTTGGCGAGCACCGCGAAGGTCGTCGGGTGCGGGTCGGCGACCACCAGCAGGTCGAGCTTCTCGAGCCCGCGGGCGGCCTCGGGCATCCGGGTGACGGTATTGCCGCCGTGGCCGAAGACCACCATCGCCTTGAGGTTGTCGCGCTGCTGCACCTGGTCCCTCGGCAGCAGCACGGCATCGAAGTAGCGCGTGGTCGGGATGCCCGGGGTTTCCATCGCCGCCTTGTTGTCGAAGCGGGCGATCAGGCTTTCGTAGGAGACACCCCAGACCCGCGCGAAATGCTTCCAGGCCCCCTCGCCGAGCCCGTAGTAGGAGGGCAGCGAGGTGACGTCGACGCACATGTCGGTCGCGCCCTGCACGTTGCAGTGGCCGCGGAAGATGTTCGCGCCGGTCCCCATGGATCCGACATTGCCGGTCGCCAGCAGCAGGATCGAGAAGGCGCGGACATTCGCCGTGCCGACCGTGTGCTGCGTCGTGCCCATGCACCAGATCAGCGTCGAGGGCTTCTGCTTCGCGAAGGTCTCGGCCACCTTACGAAGCTGGGCGCCGGGCACGCCGGTGACGCGCTCGACCTCGTCGGGCGTCCACTTCGCCACCTCGGCGCGGACGTCGTCCATGCCGTAGACGCGCTGGCGGATGAACTCCTTGTCCTCCCAGCCGTTCTGGAAGATGTGCCACAGCATCCCCCAGATCACCGGGATGTCCGTGCCGGGCCGGATGCGCACGTATTCATCGGCATGCGCGGCGGTGCGGGTGAAGCGCGGGTCGATGACGATCAGGTTGGCGCGGTTCATCTCCTTGCCGCTGAGCACGTGCTGCAGCGACACGGGGTGCGCCTCCGCCGGGTTCCCGCCCATGATGATCATGGTCTTGGCGTTGCGGAGGTCGTTGTAGGAGTTCGTCATCGCGCCGTAGCCCCAGGTATTGGCGACGCCGGCGACGGTGGTCGAATGGCAGATGCGGGCCTGGTGGTCGACGTTGTTGGTGCCCCAGAAGGCGGCGAACTTGCGGAACAGGTAGGAGCCTTCGTTGGAGAACTTGGCGCTGCCCAGCCAGTAGACGGAGTCCGGGCCCGACGCCTGGCGCACCGCCATCAGCTTGTCGGCGATCTCGCTCAGCGCGGCATCCCACGACATCCTCTGCCACTGGCCGTTCACCAGCTTCATCGGATACTTGGTGCGGCGCCCGCCATGCACGAGTTCGCGCACCGAAGCGCCCTTCGCGCAGTGGGAGCCGCGGTTGATCGGGCTGTCCCAGGTCGGTTCCTGGCCGAGCCAGACGCCGTTCTGCACCTCCGCCGTCACCGTGCAGCCCACCGAGCAATGGGTGCAGATGTTCTTCACCCGGGTGATCGGCTGGGAACGGTTGACCGGCCCGGCCTCGGCGGGGCGCATCGTCGTCAGCGGAATGGCGCCGAGCGCGGAGAGGCCGAGCCCGGTCACGCCGGCCTGCCGGAGGAAGGCGCGGCGGTCGAGCCCGCCGGAGGACAGCCCGGCATAGGCGGCGGCCAGGCGCTGCTTTCCGGCGCGGGCCTCGGAACGCTTGATCAGCATGGGGCTTCGCTCCCTCTTCTCTCGTCAGCCGCCGTAGCGGTTGGTGCGGTAGAAGGCCTGCACGTTGGGGCTGTTCGCCTGGTAGCGCGCCTTCAAGCGCTCGGCCTCGTCTTCCTTGCGCGCCATGCCCGCGGGGACGGAATCCGCACGCACCACGGTCTCCGCCGCCTCCGCGACGCCGGCCGCCGCGGCGGCGGCGCCGCCGAGGCCGAGCACCTTCAGGAAGCCACGGCGTTCGTTCACGTCCTTGTCGGTCCTGCTCATCTCTTGCCTTTCCCGGTCGTCCTCAGCCCGGCAGCCCGAGGGCGGCCTGTTCGATCTCGACGGCGATGCGCCCGAGCCCGCCGACCGCGCGGTAGAACCGCGCCGCGCCGGCCTGCCCGAGATCTGCGAAGAACCTGCCGGCCCAGGGCTGCAGGTGCTTCACGAAGAAGGCCTCGGCTTCCGCGGCCCCGCCGGCGAAGCTGCCCGAGAGCAGCCCGGCATAGACCTCGCACTCCGAAGCGATGTGGTCCTCCGGTTCCGCCACGCCCGCCGTCCTCTCGAGGCCGAGGCGCACCAGGTCGCCGCGCAGCTCGGCAAGCGGCCGCTCGTGCAGGAATCCGGTCAGGTAATAGGACGCGAAGGGCAGCAGCTCGCCGCGCCCGAGCCCGATGAAGAGGTCGTGGAATTCGCGTTCCACCGCGACGGGATCGGCCCCGGCGGCCGCTTCGGCGAGGGCGCCATAGGCCTGGCCGAGCGGGGTGCGGTCCCCGCGCAGCGCCGCCAGCGCATCGAGCAGCCGCGCATCCGGCACGGCGACGAGCAGGCGGCCGAGCAGGGCGAAGAGGCGCGCGCGCTCCGTCGTCAGCGCGTCCGTCGCAATTGCCGCGGTGTCCTGGGCGTCCATGCCGGGACCCGTCTCCCTCTCCCTCAATTCCGACTCATATACTCCGGAAGAAGGCGGAAATACAGCGCGTTGAAATCGCTACTTGTTATTGAGAGTTATTCTCAATTCGGGACCGCCGATCCATGCCGGCGCGCCGCCCTCGCACCCTCCGGGGCCGCATCGGCCTTCGCCGGCAGGGCTTCGGCCGGCGGGACCAGCGGCCCGGCGGCCGGTGCATCCCCCCCGGCC
>JAFADX010000331.1 GCA_023424475.1 Pseudomonadota bacterium | reverse complement strand
CAGCCATTCCGCCGCGGCCCGAGACTTTCGCGCTGCACCGCCAGGCTGTCCTCTCCCTGACGGCGGCCGGACAGCTCGACGCCGCCGCGGATGCCGTCATCGCCATGCTGCGCGGCGTGGAGGCCAGTCCCGGCGTCGCCTTCCTGGTGGCGAACTTCATCGAAGGCCTGCCCGACCCGGCGACGCGCGGCGCCTTCCTCGATCGCGCGCGGGAGGCCTGCCCGCATCCCCTGATCGCCGGCATCGGCGTGCCCGGCATTCCCGCCGCACCGCTGAGCCTGCGGGACTGCGCGCCCTACGGCACCGAGCAGTTCCCGCCGGGCGACGTCATCGCGGAAC
Organism: Pseudomonadota bacterium; assembly: GCA_023424475.1. GTDB lineage: Bacteria > Pseudomonadota > Alphaproteobacteria > Acetobacterales > Acetobacteraceae > Neoroseomonas. The sequence continues at coordinate 8,661 of JAFADX010000331.1, read as the reverse complement.
TCGCCGAGGCCTTCGCCGGGACCCGCCTGCCCTTCAGCGCGCAACTCGCGACCTGGGGCGAGCGGCGGGCGGCGGGCACCCTGCCGGCGATGCCCGTGACCTCCTACACTGTGCCGGAGGCAAGGCTATTCCTCGAAGGCGGCCTCTTCGTGGTGGCCGACCGGGAGGGGCAGCCGATCGACCTCTGCGCCCGGCGGCCCGAGGCCGTCACGATCGAGAAGGCGCGCGCGGCCGTGCCGCGCGGCCGCCTTGGCCGCACCGTCCTGGTGACGGGCGTGGGCCTTACGAACTATGCCCATTGGTGCCTCGACATCCTGCCCCAGGTCGCCGTGGTGCAGGCACGCTTCCCGGGCGCGCGGGTGCTGCTGCCGCGTTACCGGGCCGGGCGCTTCATCCTCGAAAGCCTGGCGCTTTTCGGCCTCGATCCCGCGCTGCTTGCGGATGCGGGAGAGGGAAGTTTCGAGGTGGAGGAACTGACGGTGTTCAACGCCTCGGTCTTCCCGACCGCGCGGCACGCGCTGCAACTCGGCAACCGTGCCTATGCGCGCCACCTGCTGGACCGCGCGGCGGTGACCCCCGGCGCAGCGCGGCGGATCTTCGTCGACCGCCCGGCACCGCAGCGGCGCACCGTGATCAACCGTGAGCCTCTGCTCGGGCTGATGGAACGCCATGGCTTCGAACGGATCGACCCGGGCGCCATGCCGGTTGCCGCTCAGGCGGCGCTCTTCGCCTCCGCGACGCATGTCGTCGGCCTGCACGGCGCGGCGATGACGAACCTGATCCATTGCCGCCCCGGCACGCGCGTGCTCGAACTGCATTCGCCCGACCATTCGACGACCGCCTTCGCCATCGCGGCGCTGGTCACGGGCTGCACCTACAGGGCTCATGTCGGCCGCTCGGCGGCGGAGGCGGACCGCCTCTGGGCGGCGCCGCAGGACATGGACTTCGTCATCGATCCGCAGGCGCTCGAACGGGACACGGCGTGGCTTACCGGCTGACCTGCCGTGGACAAGCCGCGCCGCGCTCCTCTAGAAGCCGGGGCTTCGGCGGGCTTCCGCCGGCCCGCCGGCCGGCGCGGCATCCATCCGCTGCCCCGCAGGCTAAGACCCGTCTCAAGGGGGGACGCATTTCGGCATGAACCAGAAGGCCGACACTGCCGCCTACCTTCAGCGTTCCTTCTCGCAGGACGGGGAGGACCGGATCGTGCTGCGGCTGTTCCGCCATCGCCGGAACGGCTTCTACATCGATATCGGCGCCCATCATCCCCACCGCTTCTCGAACACCGCGCTGCTGCACGAGCTCGGCTGGCGCGGCATCAACATCGACGCGACACCCGGCGCGATGGAGGCCTTCGCCGCGGCGCGTCCGGAGGACACCAACCTCTGGATGGCCGTGGCGGACCGCGAAGGCACCATCCCGTTCAAGGTCTTCGCCGAGGGCGCGTACAACAGCCTCGGCCTGGGTCGCGTCGCGCCGGGCCGCAACGGCCCCGACCAGGGCGAGGTCGTGGAGGTGCCCTGCGCGCCGGTCGACGCGATCCTGTGCGACCACCTCGCGCCGGACCAGCGGGTGGATCTGCTGTCCCTCGACATCGAGGGCTTCGAGATGGCGGTTCTCGAACGCTATCCCTTCGAGACCCATGCGCCCGCCGTCGTGGTCGTCGAGGACCACGGCTTCGATATCGCCGACTGCGCGAAGTCCCGCGTCTACAGGCTGCTCGCCGGCAAGGGCTACCGGCTGCGCTGCCACATGCTGTTCTCCTCGGTCTATGTGGACGATGCGCGCCTGAAGCAGGGCGCATGACCGGGAAGGCATCCGGCGACGCCGCCCTCTTCGCGGAGGTCGATGCGAACCAGGCCCGACTGTCGGAGATCCTGCAGGGCGTGGCGGACGAGGCGCATATGCTCGCCGTGCTGGCACGTGCGCGGGAGAGCCGTGCGCGCCTCGCGCGGATCCTCGGCCGCGGCGAGGTGACCATCTGCGGAGGTGCCCTGCTGCCGGCCGAGATCGCGAAGGAACTGGGCGTCGGCAAGGTCTCCGTCGTCTCCTTCGGCGACTTCGTGGCCGGGACGGTGCGCTGCGACCTGCTGGTGGTGAACCACCATGCCTTCTTCCAGAGCCCGGCCTGCGTGGAGGCCCTGGCGAGGGCAGGGCAGGATCCCGGCTTCGTCTCCGCGGTCCAGTTCCGCGATCACCATCATAGCTACCGGCGCAACCTCGAACTGGCGGCGATGGTCGACTTCGTCTTCCCGGGGCATCAGTACAAGCACGAATACCTGCGGGCCGCGAACATGAACGTCATGGCGGTGATCCCGATGTGCGTCGGGCAGTGGCCCGACCGCATGATGGCACGGCTGTTCCGGGAGTCGCTCGACGCACCGCGCTCCGACGCGCTCTACGGCGGCTACGGCTTCTATCCTCGCTTTCGAGCGCGCACTGCCTTCATCGACCGGATCGGCGCGGATATCCCGGGCAGCAAGGTCGTCCAGTGGCGGCCCGGGATGGAGGGCAGCTACCTCGCCCTGTCGCAGGAAGACCGCTTCAGGGACTGGCTCGGCTACAAGGTCTCGGCTGTGGTCAACACGGATTTCTGCATCCCGAACAGGATCTTCGACGCGCTGGCGGCGGGGCAGGTCCCGCTCGTGCCGCACGGCCTGTCGCAGCTCGAGGCGGTGATCCCGGCCGAGGCGCAGCGGGAACTGCCGGTGATCCGCTATTCCGATTTCGACATCGATTCCCTGCGCGCGTCCTTCGCCCAGGCGCTCGACGCCTTCGCGCAGGGCGGACGGGAGGCGATGGTCCGCCGGCATGCCTACGCGCTGCGGTTCCATACCTTCTCCGACCGATCGCGGCGGATGCTCCGGGAACTCCGCCGCACCGCCGACCAGGCTGCCTGACCGATGCATCCCCGCGATGCGACAGGGGGAGGGTGGAGATGCCGCTGACCATCAGGGCCCACCCCTCCGCGCTGCTCGAGGTCGATGCCGATGTCATGGCGAAGGCGGAAGGCACCGTGATTGCGGGTCCGCGGGCGGTGGTGCGGCTCGGGCGGCCGAAGGTGCTCGGGGCCCGAAGCCGCCTGGTCGTCACCGCCGGCGAGGGATGCGAGGTGGCGCTCGCGCCCCGCTGCTTCTTCAACGGCCTGACGATCCGCGTGGAGGGTGGCGGTGCCGTCCGCATCGCCACCGAGTGCACCTTCAATGGCGCCGAACTCGTTGCCCATGACGGGCCGACCCTGACGGTGGGACGCGACTGCATGTTCAGCAGCGAGATCCGCGTCACCACCACCGACCACCACACGATCCGCGATGCCGCCACCGGGGAGCGCATCAACCCGCCCGAGGACATCGTCTTCGGCGAGCATGTCTGGATCGGGCGCGGCGTGCAGGTCCTCAAGGGCGCCCGGATCGGCGACGGGTCGGTGATCGGCGCCCGCTCCCTGGTCACCGGGGAGATCCCGCCCGGCTGCCTCGCTGTCGGCGTCCCGGCCCGGGTGGTGCGGACCGGGATCGTCTGGGAACGCTGATCAGGCCCGGCCCGGGAGTTCCGACGCGTCCACGGCGCGCTCCGTCACCTGCGCGCGGGAGAGGATGAAGTCCACGATCCGTTCCTCGAGCAGCGGCGCGCGCAGCGCCTCTGCCGCGGCGCCGTCCTTGCGGTAGAACTCGATCACCTGCTCTTCCTGCCCGGGATAGCGGCCCGCCTCGCGGCGGATCGCGCGCGCCATCTCTTCGACCGGCACTTGCACGCCGCAGGCCCGGCCGATCTCGGTCAGCAGGAGGCGCAGCCTCACGCGGCGCTCCGCGATGGTGCGGCAGCGGGCGGACAGGGCTTCTTCCGGCTCCGGCGTGCCGCCCTGCCGGTCCGCCAGGATGCGCTGGCGGACCTGCCCCGCCTCGGCCGCGACGAGGCCCTGGGGCACGGCGAAGTCCACCTGCGCGGCCAGGGCGTCGAGCAGCGCCCGCTTCAGCATCCGCCGGCTGCGCAGCGCATAGTCGCGCCGCAGTGACTCGCGGACGCGCTCGCGCAGCGTCGGGAGGTCCGCCACGCCGGCCGCGCCGGCGAGCTCCTCGTCCACCTCCCGCCGCTCGCGCACGCGCAGCGACCTCGCCGCGATCGAGAAGCGCGCCCGCAGCCCGGCGAGTTCCCGCGCCGGATGATCGAGCGGATAGACGATGTCCACCTCGCGGCCTTCCCCGGGCGCAAGGCCCGCGATCGCCGCCGCGAGCCCCGGCACCGGCCCCCCGCCGCCGACCTCGAGCGCCAGGCCGGGCATCGTGCCGCCGTCGAAGGGCGGCGCGGCGGGTTCCTCCGCACCCTCGAAGAGGCAGGCGGGGCCGACGCGCAGCACCAGGTCGACCGCGGCGCCGCTGGGCAGGCCGATCTCGAGCAACGGCCGCACCAGGCCGAGCGCGGGATCCCCGGTCAGCGCGATCGTTGCGCGCATCTCACCGGGGCCGGGTTCGACCGCGACGCGTGATGCCTTCAGGATGGCGTTGCCGGCCCGCTCGTTGAAGCCGAGGCGCACGGTCGCGCCCTCGGGCAGCGCGCCGGCGACGATCTCCGCCCGCAGGCAGAGGGTCAGGGTCTGGCCGGGCTTCGCCGGCACGCCCGCCGCCGCGCCTGGGAAGACGCGGATGAAGCCGCCGGTCCGCGCCGTGCCGCGCACCGCCAGGTCGAAATAGGGCAGGGTCCCGACGGAGCCGGTGCCGGCGATCTCGCGCACGAGGCCCGGGGAGACATCGAGGCCCCATTTCAGCGGCGCAGTGCCCGGCCGGCCGGCGCGCGCCCCCAGGGCGGCCCCGTTCTGCAGCAGGTCGGGCGGGATCCGGCCCTCCACGTCGCAGATCAGGACCTCCCCGGTCGCGGCGGGGCGCGGCGCGACCTCGACCAGCCGGCCGTGCCGGGCGGCGAGCGCGAGCAGCGCCTGCTCGACCGCTTCGGGCGTCGGCTCGGCGGCCAGCTTCTCGAGCCGGAGGGCGGCAAGGTCGGGCAGCGGGACCTCGGGCATCACCTCGAGATCCATGCGGTAGGCCAGGTCGGCGCCCTCCGCGAAGTGCCGGACCTCGATCCTCGGGTCCTGCGCCGTGACGAGGCCGCGCTCGGTGACGACGCGGCGGCTGCTGTCGCGCAGCGCGCGTTCGAGCACCTCGGCCAGCACGGCCGCGCCGTAGCGGTCCTTCACCGCCGCGGCGGGCACCCGGCCGGGACGAAAGCCGGGCATGGCCACGGTGCGGGCGATCGCGGCCAGCCGTTCCTCGCAGCGGGCGGCGATCGCGGCGGCCGGGATCACGACGTCGAAGGCGCGCCGCAGCCCCTCGCCCGGGATCTCGGTGACCTGCATCGGCGCGGTCACGCCGGCACCGGCGTCAGGCCACCTGCTGCGGCGCCTGGGCCGCCGGCTCGGGCGCGTAGCCGAAATGCTGCATCGCGCCCGCGCAGCGCCGTTCGATGTAGGCGATGGCCTCCGGCGTCAGGGACTCGCGGAAGCCGCCGGGATGGACGCGGCGGATGTGCTTCGTCGGGTCTTCCTTCTCGGGGAAGACGTCCTCCTTGGCCACGATGGCGGCGATCCGTTCCTCGGGCAGGTTCAGCTCCAGCCGCGCGGCGATGTCCTTGGCCCAGTCGAGCTTGGTGTAGATCACGTCCTCGTAGCGGTAGATCTTCCATTCGCCGGAGGCCTTGCTGCGCGTGACGTTCGCGTAGTTGTTGAAGTTCGCGAAGACGCCGTCGACGCCGCCCTGCAGCACCCAGTCGGACGGGCCCTTGGCGGCGGCTTCGTTGCGCATGCCCATGATGGTCTCGCGCACCGGGCCGTCGGCCGGCAGGGAATGGCTCTTGGCCATCGAGTGGTAGAAGGAGATCGCGATGTCGCGCGGGTCCCGCACCAGCATCAGCTTGCGCGAGGCGCGGAAGCGGCGCAGCAGCATCAGCTGCCACAGGCCCCGGAAGCCGGAATAGACGAAGCCCGGCCGGCCGCAGAAATCGAGCAGCAGATGGTCGCAATGGCCGAAGTTCAGGCCCTGGCGGAACAGCTGCCCCTCGACGTCGAGGTAGGATTGGCCCGCCGCGGCGCAGAGACCCTTCACGATGTTGTCGAACAGCACCGAGCCGCTCTTGTGAAGGGCGACGCAGTAGAAGGTTTCGGCACGGGTCGGCGGCTGGAAGACGATCTCGTAGGGCCGGCCCGAGAAGGTCGTCAGCTCCAGGCGTTCAGACATGCGGCAACAACCCCGTCCATTGTGGCGTCGCCCCCACGCCGTGCGTGAATCGATAGGTCCATTTCGTCTATGGGCGAGACTTGCAGGTGTCAACAAAGACTGCCGCGCTTCAGTGCGGATTCCAAGGACTTGCCCCGGGCCGCCGGGGCGGCGCCGGGGTCGGCCGGTGCCGCCGCGATCCGCGGCTCAGCGCGATGCCTGCGCCGCATCCGGCCAGAAGCGCACGCCCTCGCGCGCCAGCCCGCCGCCGACCCCGATCGCCGTGCCGTCGGCGCGCCAGCAGGCGGCGCCTTCCAGCACCCCGTCCTCATGGAAGCGGATGGCGCACATTCCGCCGCCGACATGCGGCATGCTGGCGATGTCGTGGCCGCGGGCGGCGAGGTCCTTCCGCACCTCCTCCCCGAAGGCCGGCTCGAGTTCCAGGGCATCGCCCTGGGTCCAGAGGCGCGGCGCCTCCACCGCCTCCTGCAGCGACATGCCGTGGTCGACGAGGTTCAGCATCCCCTGCATGACCGAGCCGAAGATCCGCAGCCCGCCCGGCATGCCCAGGGCATAGGCCGGCTTGCCGCCGCGCAGCACGATCATCGGCGCCATCGAGGTGGTGACGCGCTTGCCCGGCGCGATGGAGAGCGCCTTGCCCGGCCGCGGGTCGAAGGTGGCGAGGTAGTTGTTCGGGATCATCCCCGTGCCGTGCACGATGAAGCGTGCACCGAAGGTCGAGTTGATGGTCTGCGTGAAGCAGCAGATCCGGCCCTCGCCGTCGGCGACGGTCAGGTGCGTGGTGTTCGGGCTTTCCGGCGCCACCCCCGGCCCCCAGGCCTGGGCGCGCGCCATGTCGATCAGCGCGCGGCGCTCATCGGCATAGGCGCGGGAGGTCAGCTTCTCGACCGGCACCTTCACGAAGGCAGGGTCGCCCGAGGCCGCGGCGCGGTCCGCGAAGGCGATCTTCAGGCATTCCGCCAGCAGGTGGGCGGTGTCGGCGGTGCCGAAGCCCATCGCGCGCAGGTCGTAGCCCGAGAGGATGTTCAGCATCTGCAGCACATGCACGCCCGAGGAGGCGGGCGGCGGCGGCAGCACCACCTCGACGTCGCGATAGGGGCCGCGCAGCGGCGCGCGCTCGATGGTCCGGTAGGCGCGGATGTCCCCGGCGGTGACGATGCCGCCCGCCCGCGCGATGCCGTCGGCGACCGCCTGGCCCAGCGCGGCGACGCCGTTCCTGGCGATGGTCTTCAGCGTCCCGGCGTAGTCCGACTGCACCACCCGGTGCCCGGGCTTCAGCGGCATGCCGTCCGGCACGTAGAGCGCGGCGATGGCCGGGTCCTTCGCCATGTCCGGCGCTGCTTCCCTGGCGCATTCGGCGAGGTAGGGCGTGGCGCGGTAGCCGCGCTCGGCATGGCGGATCGCCGGCGCCATCACGTCGGCGAGTGGGAAGGAGCCGAAGCGGTCCAGCATCTCGCACCAGGCCTTGAGGTTGCCCGGCGTCGCCACCGACAGGCCGCCCACCGCGTTGACCCGGCCGACCGCCTCGATGTTGCGGGGATTGTCCGGCTGGGCGGGGGTGAACATGTCGGGCCGCGCGGCCGCGGCGCAGGCCGCCATGCCGTCGATGATCGTGTGCGTGCCGTCCGCGAGCCGCAGATGCGCCGTGCCGCCGCCAAGCAGGCCGACCATCATCGGTTCGACCACCGTGAGCGCGAAGAGCGCGGCGATCGCCGCATCCACCGCGTTGCCGCCGGCGGCGAGCATCTCGGCGCCGGCGGCGGAGGCGAGGGGATGGTTGGTCACGACCATGCCCTTGGTGCCCGTGGCGGGGCGCTTCTCGCAGGCGAAGCGCGTGCCGGTGCGGGCGGTCCAGTCGATGCTCATGGCGGTGTCGGTCCTTTCAGCGGGGCGCGGAGGAAACGCGGATGATGTGCTGCGCCCGGCAGAGGTCCTCGCCGGCGCGTTCGTCGGTGCGGCCGTCCTCGAAGCGGATTCGCAGGTCGGCGCGGCAATCCATCCGGGAAGGCGGCGTCAGGTGCAGCGCGCTGCCGGCCGGCAGCTCGACCCGGCCGATGAGGGAGGCGCCGTATTGCCCCTGCCCGGCGGCGGAGAGCTCGACGCTCACCACCGTCGCGGGGCCGAGGTTCATCAGCATGAAGGGGCGGGCGTGCCGGTCCTGCGCGGCTGCCGGCATCGGCGGCAGCGCCGCGGCCACGAGCGTCAACGCGCCGAGGAGCCTGCCGGGGCCTTCCCACCTTCGAAACGCACTTCGCCGGCGGCGCACAGGTCAACTCCGGGACGGTCCTCGTTCCTGCCGCCAATGTAGACGACGCGGATGTCGAACAGGCAACCCTGCCCGGGCGGCGCACGCACCAGAACGGCGTTGCCGGGCGTGATCTGGGCGTTGCCGAGCCAGTCCTCGCCCCCGGCCCCTTCCTCGGCGCGCGCGATGTAGAGG
>JAFADX010000285.1 GCA_023424475.1 Pseudomonadota bacterium | reverse complement strand
GGCCGGAACATCCGGGGCCGGCGGTGCCGGAGGGGGTGGCGGTGGGGGCGGCGCGCGCTCAGCCGTGACGACCGGCGCCTCTTCCGGGGCTTCGGCCGCGCGCGGCGCTTGGTCGGACCCACCCTGGAAGACCACCGCGAAGCTCGGGGGCGGCAGGTCCTGCGGCCGGCGTCGCGACCGCGGGTCGAGGTCAAGCAGGATGGCGAGGATGAAGGCCGCATGCAACAGCGCCGAAACCACCCCGGCAAAGCGAAGGCCGACACCCTCGCGCCGCCGCCGGACGAGCCGCCCGGGCGGGACGGCTGCGTTGGACAGGGCAAGGGGAGGCGGCTCGGCTCGGGCGCGGGGTGGCGGGCGACGCATCAGCGGATCGGTGATCCTGCTCCTGAGAATGGGCGGGTTGGCCGAATCGAGGTCAGGATCGGGTTGCCGCTCAGGGGCGCTCTGCTACACCAATGCGGCGTGCCGGGTTAGCACAGCGGTAGTGCAGCGGTTTTGTAAACCGAAGGTCGGGGGTTCGAATCCCTCACCCGGCATACGACCCGCCGGCGACCCTGAACAGGCGTGCCGACGGAAGGTGCGTTTTTGTTACAAACCCGCCCGCACCGGAACAGGGCGTTCCGTCACCCGTGCAGATGGCAGGCGACGCCACCCCCGCCCGGCGCATACGTCCAGCGCGGCGCGACCTTCGAGCAGACCTCCATCGCCCTGGGGCAGCGCGGATGGAAGGGGCAGCCGGGCGGCGGATTGGCCGCCGAGGGGATCTCGCCGATGATCCGCGGCAGTTCCCCCCGCTGCCCGGGGTCCGGCACGGGGGACGCTTCGCGCAGCATCTGCGCATAGGGATGCAGCGGTTCGGCCAGGACCCGGCCCGCCGGCCCTTCTTCGACAATGCGGCCGAGATACATCACCGCCACCCGGTCGCAGAACCAGCGCACGACCGAAAGGTCATGGCTGACGAAGAGGAAGGAGAGCCCCCGCCGCTCCCGCAACTGCTTCAGCAGCAGCAGCACCTGCGCCTGCACTGAGACGTCGAGCGCGCTGACCGGCTCGTCCGCCACGATCAATTCGGGCTCGAGCGTCAGCGCGCGGGCCACGCCGATGCGCTGCCGCTGGCCGCCCGAGAATTCATGCGGCAGGCGGTCGAGCGCCGCGGCCGGCAGCCCCACTTCCTCGAGCAGCGCGGCGGCGCGGTCGCGCGCCGCCTTCCCCGTGGCGATGCCATGCACGCGCATCGGTTCCATCAGCGCGGACCCGATGGTCTGCCGCGGGTCGAGCGAGGAATAGGGATCCTGGAAGACGATCTGCATCTTCCGCCGCAGCGCCTTGAGCGCCGCCCCCCGCGCCGCCCGCACATCCTGGCCGCGATAGGTCACCTGCCCGGCATCGGGCTCGATCAGGCGCAGCAGCGCGCGCGCCGCGGTGGACTTGCCGCAGCCGGATTCACCTACCAGGCCGAAGGCCTCGCCCGGCGCGATGGTGAAGGAAACGTCCTCGACCGCGCGCACCGTGATGGTGCGCGGGCGCGGGAAGCCCTTGCGCTGCACGAAGTGCTTGCGCAGCCCCTGGACCGAGAGAAGCGGCTCACTCATTGCGCAGCTTCGGGTCGGTAGCGTCGCGCAGCCCGTCGCCCACCATGTTGAGGCCCAGCACCAGCAGCAGGATGGCGAGGCCCGGGAAGACCGCGAGCCAGGGGCTGTCGAGGATGTTCTCGAACCCATCCCGCGTCATGCCGCCCCAGGTCGGCGTCGGGGGCTTCACGCCGAGGCCGATGAAGGACAGCGAAGCCTCCACGCGCACCGCCGTCGCCATCCAGAGCGTGGCCATGACCATCACCTCCGGCAGGATGTTCGGCAGGATGTGGCGGAACACGATCCGCAGGTGGGAATAGCCGAGCGCGTGGCCGGCCTCGACGAAGGCGCGTTCCTTCAGGGCGAGCGTCGGCGCCCGGGCGATGCGCGCGAAGGGCGCGATGGCGGTCAGCGCGATGGCGACGACCAGGTTCACGAGGTCCGGCCCCAGCAGCGCCACCACGATCAGGCCGAGGATCAGCGAAGGGAAGGACAGCAGCACGTCCATCACCTGCATGACGAAGAGGTCGAAGCGCCCGCCGATATAGCCGGAGACCATGCCGATCGCGCCGCCGATCACGCCGGCCAGCGCAATGGCCCCGAGCGAGACGGTGAGCGAGATCCGCGCCCCCCACAGCAGGCGCGAGAGAATGTCCCGCCCGAACTGGTCGGTGCCGAGCGGATAGTCGCCGCCCGGCGGCGCCAGGCGGCTGATGATGTCCTGTTCCGCCGGATCGTGCGGCGCGATCCAGGGCGCGAGGATCGCCGCGGCGAGGATGATGAGGCAGATGACGGCACCGGCGAGCGTCGTCGGATTGCTCCGCGCCTTGGCCAGCGCCTTGCGCCAGCCTGATGCGCGCGGCGCGGCGGCAGGCGTGTCGGTCGCCGCGCTCATGCCTGCTTCACCCGCGGATCCATGACGCCGTAGAGCAGGTCCGTGACCAGGTTCACCACCACGATCAGGAAGCAGTAGATCACCATCAACCCCTGCAGCATGGTGTAGTCGCGCTGGTTGAGCGCGCCGACGATGACCTTGCCGAGCCCCGGCCGGTTGAAGACGATCTCGGTCAGCACCGAATTGCCGATCAGGATGCCGACATAAAGGCCGACCACCGTCACCACCGGCAGGGAGGCGTTGCGCAGCCCATGCACCCAGACCACGCGCCGCCACGGCACGCCCTTGGCCCGCGCGGTGCGGATGTAGTCCTCGCCCAGCGAATGCAGCATCGCACTCCGCGTCACGCGCGTGATGTAGGCCGCCATGGTCAGGCCCAGCGCGACGGCCGGCAGCACCACCTTGTGCAGCCGGTCGCCGAAGTCGGACAGGTCGGCATTGCCGATGACCGGGAACAGCCGCCAGTGCAGCCCGAACAGCAGGAGCAGGTAGATCCCCGAGACGAAGACGGGGAAGGACAGGCCGAGCAGCGACAGCAGCCGCGCCCCCACATCGACCAGTCCGTTGCGGTTCAGCGCCGCCCAGATACCCACCGGCACGCCCACCACCACACCCAGCACCATGGATGCGACCGTCAGGTCGATGGTGTGCGGCAGCACCGCGCCGACATCCTCGAGGATCGGGCGCCCGGTCACCAGCGAGGTGCCGAAGTCGCCGCTCAGCGCATCGGTCACGAAGCGCCAGTACTGCACCAGCATCGGCTGGTCGGTGCCGAGGCGCGCGCGCAGCGCCTCCGCCGCCTCGGCGGTCGCCTGGTCGCCCAGGATCACCAGCGCCGGGTCGCCGGGCACGATGCGGACGATGACGAAGACCACCGTCAGCACCGCGATCAGCGTCGGCACGGCCGCGAGCAGCCGCCTGGTGACGAACCAGATCATCGCCCGCCCGCGGCCCCCGTCACCGCAGCCGCGAGGCTTCGGTGATCTGCGGGCCGAGGCTCATCGAGCCGCGGAGCTGATAGCCGTAGTCCACGTTGTCGTGGCGGGCGAAGACCAGCAGGGTCTCGACCAGCGGCACGCCGCAGACATTCTCCACCAGCTTGCGCTGCGCCGCGGCCCAGAGCCGGAGCTGTTCCGCCCGGTCGGTCGAGACGCGCGCCGCGTCGATCTCCGCATCCGCCATGCCGCAATGCGAGAAGTTCGTCACCGCGGTCGGCGTGCCGACGATGCTGCGCGAGTGGAAGAACTGCGTCAGGTAGATGTCGGCGACCGGGAAGCGCGCCGCCGAGTAATAGACCATCGGCGACAGGTTCTGCCGGATCTGCTGGTGGAAGGTCGCATGCTCCACCACCTGCAGGTCGAGCGTGATGCCCGCCCGCCGGAGCTGCTGCTGCACCACCTGCATGGCGCCGAGCATCTCGGGGAGCTGGGTATGGATCACCCGCACGGTGATGCCGTTCGGATGCCCGGCCTCGGCCAGCAGGGCGCGGGCGCGGGCCAGGTCATGCTGCAGCAGGCCATTGTCGGCCGTGAAGCCCAGATAGCCGCGCGGCACCAGGGACTGGCCTTCGCGGCTGGTATCCTGGCCGCGCCAGCGGCGCAGCTCCGTGCGGTTGATCGCGAGCGCGACCGCCTGGCGGACGCGGATGTCGTTGAAGGGCGGCTCGGTGACGTTCATGTGCAGGATCGCGAGTTCCGCCGGCTCGAACACGTCGACGGTCACGCCCTGCTGCTGCCGCACGCGGTTGACCCAGGTCTGGTCGGCGCGGCCGTAGTTCAGGTCGAGCTCGTTGTTCTGGAAGGCGAGGTCGCGCGAGGCATCCGAGGGGATGAAGCGATAGGAGATCCGCTGGATGTGCGGCGCGCCCCGGAAATAGGCCGGGTTGGCGACGAACTCGGCGCTCTGGTTCGGCGTGATGCGATCGAGGGCGAAGGGGCCGGTGCCGATCGGGGCGCGCTTGAAGTCCTCGCCGCGTTCCTCGACCGCCCGGCGGGACACGATGAAGCCGCCGGAATAGTTGGTCAGGATGCCGAGCAGGCTCGGCACGTTCTCGCGCAGCACGATGCGGACGGTGTAGGGGTCCACCGCCTCGACCGTCTGGATCGCCCGGAAGTCGGCGCTGAAGGCGCTGCTCCGCGGGTTGGCCGCCTTGCGGATGCTGAAGACCACGTCATCGGCCGTCAGCTCGCCGTAGTTGCCGTGGAAGCGGACGCCATGGCGCAGGTGGAAGGTCCAGGTGCGGCCGTCGGCGCTGCTCTCCCATCGCTCGGCGAGGTCGGGCTCCAGCGCGCCGGCGTCGATCGACCCGGGCGGGAAGCGCACCAGGCCGTTGAACATCCAGGGCATCGGCACGCGATCGATGGTCGAGACCGCATAGTGCGGATCGAGCCGCCCCATGTCCTGTGCCGCCATGCCGACGCGCAGCGTGCCCTGCTGCGCCATCGCCGCCGGCGACAGCGCGGCGAGGGCCGCCGCCAGCAATCCCGCGCGAAGCTTCATTGTCTTGTCTCCCTGTTCACTCAACGGGCATTCTGCATCGCGGCGCCCGCGGCCTGGAAGGCCGTGGCGCCGGTGGCAACGTGGCAG
>JAFADX010000193.1 GCA_023424475.1 Pseudomonadota bacterium | reverse complement strand
GCCGGGGGAGCCTCCGTGCGCTCCTGGCGGGGCGGACGACGATCCTCGCGCCGCGGGCCGTGCGGCTGCTCCTGCCGGGGGCCGTCGCGGCGCGGGCCGCGATGATGATCTTGCCGCGGCGGGCGGGCATGGGCGATGCGCGCCGGCGCCGGCGGGCCGAAGACCCCTTCCTCCAGGGTCTCGGCCGGCATCAGCCGGAAGCCCATGGCGTCCAGCACCGGACCGAGGTTCTCCCCCTTGATGCCGAGCCGGCTCGCAAGATCCCCCGGCAGCAGGGCAGGTGCCCGGCGCGTCAGGTGGCCGATCTCGCCCGCGATACGTTCCGCGACGTCGAGGCGCAGCAGCACCGGCCCCGCCGGCAGCCAGCCCATGGTCTCGGCGAAGCCGCGTGGCCAGTCGGCCGGCGGGGCGACGGCGATCAGCCCGCCGCCCGGCAGCCTGGGCGTCTCGATGCCGCGCAGCAGCGACCAGAGCTGCGCGCGCAGCGCCATCGCCTTCGGCTTCATCGCCTCCGGCACATAGAGCGCGTAGCGCCCCGCCCGGATGCCGATGCCCTTCAGTTTCTGGCGCAGGTCGGGGCGGATGTCGGGATCCGTCCGGCCCATGGCGAGGCCGAGTTCCTCCCGCAGCCGGAAGGCCGGGCCACGCAGGGTGTTGTCCTCGGCGGCCTTGGCCTCGGCGGCGAAGACGGCGCCGAGTTCGCGCTTGATGTGGTTCTCGAGCCAGGCCGCCAGCCGCTCGCGGATGCGCTCGCGCTGCGCGCCGTCGAGGAACTCGCTCGCCAGCACTTCGACCTGCGGCTTCGACGGCTCGGGGCCGGGCTTGAGCTTCGCCACCTCCGCGATGTCGCCGAGCCCCGCGGGCATGTTCGGCGCATGGGAATAGGCCCAGGTGATCTTGTGCGTGGGCGTGATGGCGAAGGCGTCGTCCTTCGCCGATTCCAGCATCGCCACGCGGCGCGGGATCTCGGCGCCGAGCGCGCGGCGGGCGGCGCGGAGGACGACGCGGCGCTCCTCCTCCTCCACCGCGCCCGGGTCGGGCTCGAAGCTGAAGCCCTTCACATGGCCGACAGGATGGCCTTCGACCACCACCTCGCCGCGGCGGGTGACGGCGGACAGCAGTTCCTCCTCGCCCTCGTCCATCTTGCGGATGAGGTGGGCGGCGCGGCGGTCCACGAAGCGCGCGGTCAGCGTCTCGTGCAGCGCGTCGGAGATCAGGTCCTCGACGCGCCGCGCCTCGGCCTGCAGCCCGGCGGCATCGTCCAGCCAGTCGGAACGCGCGGCGATGTAGGCCCAGACGCGGATGGCGGTGATCCGCGCCATCAGCGTGTCGAGGTCGCCATCGGTGCGCTCGAGCACCGCGATGGCCGTCGATACCCAGTCCTGCGGCAGCCGCCCGTCCTTCGCCAGATGGGTGAAGATCTTGGCGCAGAGCCGGGTGTGGCTGTCATCCGCGAGCTTGCGGAAATCCGGCACCTGGCAGGCGTCCCACAGCAGCCGGACGCGCGACATGGTGTCGGCGAGGCCGCGCACCTCGACATCGCGCGACAGCGCCTCGAGCGTGATGTGGTCCACCGCGTCGTGCCCCTTGGCGAGCCCCGGCTGCGGCGGCGAGGTCGCGAGGCTGCCGAGCAGCGCGTCCACCGAAGTGAAGTCGAGGTCGGAGTTCCGCCAGGCCAGCGTCTGCAGCGGCTCGAAGGCATGGGTCTCGACCGCCTCGACGACCTCCTCGGGCATGGCGGGGCAGTCGGCGGTGGTGCCGAAGGATCCGTCCTTCATGCCGCGGCCGGCGCGCCCGGCGATCTGCGCGACTTCCTGCGCCGTCAGCGGCCGGGCGTTCTGCCCGTCGAACTTGGACAGCGCGGCGAAGGCAACGTGATCCACGTCCATGTTGAGGCCCATGCCGATCGCATCGGTCGCGACCAGGAAATCGACCTCGCGGTTCTGATACAGAGCCACCTGCGCGTTGCGCGTGCGCGGGGAAAGCCGGCCCATCACCACCGCGCAGCCGCCGCGGCGCCGGCGTACGGCTTCCGCGATCGCATAGACCTCCTGCGCCGAGAAGGCGACGATCGCCGAGCGCGGCGGCAGCCGCGTGAGCTTCACCGGCCCGGCATAGGTCAGCTGGGACAGGCGCGGCCGCGTCTCGATCTCGGCGCGCGGCACCAGGCGGCGCATCAGCGGCGCGATGGTCTCGGCACCGAGGAACATCGTCTCGACCATGCCGCGCGCGTTGAGCAGCCGGTCGGTGAAGACGTGCCCGCGGTCCGGGTCGGCGCACAACTGGATCTCGTCCACCGCGAGGAACTCGACCGGGCGGTCGAGCGGCATCGCCTCCACCGTGCAGGCGAACCACTTCGCCTCGGGGGGGATGATCTTCTCCTCGCCGGTGATCAGCGCGACGTGGCGCTCGCCCTTGATGGCGATCATGCGGTCGTAGTTCTCGCGCGCGAGCAGGCGCAACGGGAAGCCGATGATGCCCGAGGCATGGGCGAGCAGACGCTCGATCGCGAGATGCGTCTTGCCGGTATTGGTGGGGCCGAGAACGGCACGGACCCGGGGTTCGAACATGGCGCGCCGAATTCCGAATTGGGGGCGGGCTTCCGTGGCACGGGGCGCGGCACTTGTCCATGGCGGGGGCGCGCGGCAGGGTGCGCCGGCCCGCCGCCGTGACATCCTCAGCCCCCCGCTTCGCCATGCTCTTCGCCGCGCAATTCGCCGCGGTGGGCATCGTCCTGCCGTTCATTCCGCCGCTGATGGCCGACCGCGGCCTGTCGCCGGCGGAAGTCGGAACGATCCTCTCGGCGGGTGCCACGGTGCGGCTGGTGTCGGGCCCCCTGGGCGGCAGGCTGGCCGATGCCCTGGGGCGGCCGCGCGCGGTCATGGCGGCCGGTTCGGCCGTCGCGGCTCTGGCCGCCTGCCTCTATGGCCTGGCGGGCGGCTTCGTGGGGTTGCTGGCGGCCAATCTGATCTTCGCGCTCGCCTATGCCTGCACGGTGCCGCTCGGCGATTCCCTCGCGCTGCGCGCGGCGCGGGAGGAAGGCTGGGACTACAGCCGCATCCGCGCGGCCGGTTCGGCGGCCTTCATCGTCATGTCCGGTGCCGCCGGCTGGCTTGCCGAACGCGCCGGGGTCGGCAGCGTGGCCTGGCTGCTCGCCCTCGCCCTGGCCGGGGCGGCGGTCGCGGCGCTGGTGCTCCCGGCCGGCGGGGGCCATGCCCGGCGCGGTTCGGGCGCCTTCCGCGCCGTGATCGCCCTGCCTGCCTTCCGGCGCGTGCTGCTGGTCTCAGCGCTGATCCAGGGCAGCCACGCGGCCTACTACGCCTTCGGGTCGATCCACTGGGCCGCGGCAGGCGTGCCGGAAGCCACGATCGGGCTTCTCTGGGCCTGGTCGGTGATGGCCGAGGTGGCCCTCTTCGCCTGGGGCCGGCCGCTCGCGGATCGGCTTGGCGCACGGAGGCTCGCGCTGCTGGCCGCCCTTGCCGGGCTGCTGCGCTGGGCAATCACCGCCGGGACGGTGTGGCTGCCCGGCCTGGTCGCCGCGCAGGGGCTCCATGCGCTGACCTTCGGCGCCATGCATCTGGCGACCATGCGGGTGATGCAGACGGCGATCCCGCCGGCGGTGGCGGGCACGGCGCAGACCCTGCTTTCGGCCGGCATCGGCGGCGCGATGATGATCGGGACGATGCTCAGCGGGCAGGCCTATGCCGCCTTCGGCGCCGCCGTCTTCTGGGGCATGGCCGCGATGTGCGCCGTCGCGGCGCCGGCGGCGCTGCGCCTGTCCCGCGGGCGCGGCTGACCGGAGACCGCGGCGGTTGCGACCCCTCCGGCCGCCACGCACACTTCCCGGCCATGACCGGGAGGAGATGCGCGATGCGACGCAGGACTATGATGGGCGCCGCTGCCGCCGGAATGATGGCGGCGGGCGCCACGGCAGCGCAGCCCGGCGCGCCGGCCGGGCTCGACGAGATGCTGATCCCCGCCCTCGCGCAATACCGCATGCCGGCGCTCGCCGCGGCCGTGGTGCGCGCGGGGCGCGTCGTGGCCGCCGGCGCAGTCGGGACCCGCCGCCACGGCGCCTCCATTCCCGTCACGCTGAACGACCGCTTCCACATCGGATCCTGCACCAAGGCGATGACGGCGATGCTCGCCGGCATGCTGGTCGACGAAGGCAGGCTCCGCTGGGACACCACCATCGGCGAGGGCGTCCCGGATCTCCGGCAGGGCATGGATGCCGGGCTTGCCGGCGTGACGCTGGCGCAGTTGCTCTCCCACACTGGCGGCGTGCAGCCCGACGACGACGCGGTCATGCGCCTGATCCTCGAGGCCCATGGCGACGGCACGCTGAACCTGGACGGCATGCGGCACGACATGCTCGCCCGCTGGCGCGGCAGGCCGCTGATCGCCCCGCCGGGCACGCGCTTCGCCTACGCCAACCTCGGCTACGTCTTCGCCGCCACGATGATCGAGAAGGCAGCCTCCAGCACCTGGGAGGAACTGATCTCGACCCGCATCTTCGACGCGCTGCGGCTCGGCACCGCAGGCATCGGGCCGCAATCGGCCATGGGGCGCATCGATGCGCCGATCGGCCACGCCCCGCAGCCGGATGGCGCGCTGAAGCCGATGCTGGCGGGCCCCAATGGCGACGTCCCCGCGGTCTACGGGCCGGCCGGGGCGGCGCATCTCTCCATCCTCGACTTCGCGGCCTGGGCCGGCTGGCATGCCGGCGCCGGCCGCCGCGCACCGGCGCTGGTCCGGGCACCGACGCTGGCGCGGATGCACGCCAAGGTCATCGACATGCCGCCGCGGCCGGACGCACCCACGGGCACGCCGGCGCGCGGCGGCTACGGTCTCGGCTGGGGCTTCCTCGACCTGCCCTACACCGGCGGGACGGTGCTGCTGCATACAGGGTCGAACGGGATGAACCTCGCGATGATCCTCGTGCAGCCCGATCGCGACTTCGCGCTCGTGCTGGCGACCAACCGGGGCGGCGACCAGGCGGACCAGGGGCTGCGGGCGCTGCAGGAGGCGCTGTACCGGAGGTTCGCTTCCAACTGAGGCATCCCGCGGGACAGCCGGCGCGGCATCCGCCGCACGCACGCCGGGCACGATGGCCACACCCTTCTGTTCGCCAGCCCCGGGGCCGGCGGCGCTGCTCGCCAATCCCGGCTCGCGGCCGGACAGGCCCCAGGGGCTTCGGCGGCGCCGTCTTCCGAGGCAGGGCCGGGATGTGCGCCCCGGGGGCCGGCGGCGCTGCGCGGCCCCGACGGCGCGGCGCCGGAACGGGCTTGAATGCGGCGCCGCGACGGCCGATCTTCCATCACATGGTCCTGACAGCCACGCTTCGCCGCCGGCTCGCTCATGCGGGGTGCCTGATCGCGGGCCACTAGCCCCCGGGGACGCGCGCGCCCGTCGCGCCGGCGACCGGGGGCATCGTTTCCATCCCGCGACCTTCCCGAAGGACAATCACCATGGCCGACACCGTCCGGGCCCGCGCGGCGACGCGCCGCCCGCCCATCCTCCTGTCCGAGAGCGAGCACGACATCCTGGTCGGCCTCGCCGCCGGCGGCGCCCGGCGCCACCCCGAAGCCGCACGGCTGCTGATGGAGGAGGCCGACCGCGCCGACCTCGTCCCCGCCGCCCGGCTGCCGCGCAACGTCGTCGCCCTCGGCTCGCATGTCGTCTTCACCGACGAGGCGACGGGCGTCAGCCGGCGCGTGCAGCTCGTCATGCCGGCCGAGGCCGATATCGGCCAGGGCCGGATCTCCATCCTCTCCCTGGTCGGCGCCGGGCTGATCGGCCTGCGCGCGGGCCAGTCGATCGACTGGCCGGTGCAGGACGGCCGGCTGCGGCGGCTGCACGTGGTCTCGGTCGAGCCCGCCTGAAGGCACGAAGGGCGCGGCGCCCTGCGGCGCCGCGCCCTTCGCGAATGTCCGGCGATGCCGGGCGGCGTCAGGCCGCCTTGGCCATCCCGCGCAGCACGTAGTTCAGGATGCCGCCGTTCCTGTAGTACTCGACCTCGTCGGCGGTATCGACGCGGCAGAGCACCTGGGTCTTCGCCTGCGTCCCGTCGGCGCGGGTGATGACGATGTCCATCATCATGCGCGGGGAGAGGTTCTCCACGCCGAGGATGTCGATCGTCTCGTCGCCCTTCAGGCCGAGCGTCTGGCGGTTCTCGCCTTCCTTGAAGACGAGGGGCAGCACGCCCATGCCGACCAGGTTGGAGCGGTGGATGCGCTCGAAGGATTCGGCGATGACCGCCTTCACGCCGAGCAGGAAGGTGCCCTTCGCCGCCCAGTCGCGCGACGAACCCGTGCCGTATTCCTTGCCGCCGATGACGACGAGGGGCACGCCTTCGTTCTTGTACATCATGGCGACGTCGTAGATCGGCGCCACCTTGCCCGACGGATAGTGCTTCGAGACGCCGCCCTCGGTGCCCGGCACCATCTCGTTCCTGATGCGGATGTTGGCGAAGGTGCCGCGCATCATGACCTGGTGGTTGCCGCGGCGGGCGCCGTAGGAGTTGAAGTCCGCCTGGCGCACCTGGTGCTCCAGCAGGTATTCGCCCGCCGGAGAGGACTTCTTGATCGAACCGGCCGGGGAGATGTGGTCGGTCGTGATCGAGTCGGCCAGCTCGGCGAGGATGCGCGCGCCCCTGATCGAGGAGACGGCGCCCGGCTCCATCGTCATGCCCTCGAAGTAGGGCGGGTTCTGCACGTAGGTGGAGCCCGAGTTCCAGCGATAGGTGTCGCTGTCGGCATCGACGCGAATGGCCTGCCACTGGGCGGGGCCCTTGAACACGTCGCCGTACTTCGCCTGGAACATCTCGCGCGTGACGACGGCGTGGACGGTGTCGGACACCTCCTTCTGCGTCGGCCAGATGTCCTTGAGGAAGACCGGCTGGCCGTCCTTGCCGGTGCCGACCGGTTCCTTCGTGAGGTCCTTCTTCACCGTGCCGGCGAGCGCATAGGCGACCACCAGCGGCGGGGAGGCAAGGTAGTTCGCGCGCACATTGGCATGCACGCGCCCCTCGAAGTTGCGGTTGCCCGAGAGCACCGAGGTCACGACGAGCTTGTTGTTCTCGACCGCGTCCACGATCGGGTCGGCGAGCGGGCCCGAATTGCCGATGCAGGTGGTGCAGCCGTAGCCGACGGTCTGGAAGCCCAGCGCGTCGAGGTAGGTCTGCAGGCCCGACTTGTTCAGGTATTCGGTCACCACCTGCGACCCCGGGGCGAGCGAGGTCTTCACCCAGGGCTTCGCCGTCAGCCCCTTCTCCACCGCCTTCTTCGCGACGAGGCCGGCGGCCACGAGCACGTAGGGGTTGGAGGTGTTGGTGCAGGAGGTGATCGCCGCGATCACCACGTCGCCATGGCCGAGGTCGTAGTTCGCGCCCGCCACCGGCACGCGCAGCTCGGCCTTGTCGCCCGGCACGCCCATGGTGCCGGCGGCGAGGTCCTTCGCGAAGGCGGTCGCGACATTGCCCAGCGCCACGCGGTCCTGCGGGCGCTTCGGGCCGGCCATCGAGGGCTCGACGGTGGAAAGGTCGAGCTCCAGCGTGTCGGTGAAGACCGGCTCCGGCGAGTTCGCGTCGCGGAACATGCCCTGCGCCTTCAGGTATTCGCGCGCGAGGTTGATGCGGTGCTCGTCGCGGCCCGACAGGCGCAGGTATTCGAGCGTGGTGTCGTCCACCGGGAAGAAGCCGCAGGTCGCGCCGTATTCGGGCGCCATGTTGCCGATCGTCGCGCGGTCGGCGAGCGGCAGCTGCGCGAGGCCCGGGCCGAAGAATTCGACGAACTTGCCGACCACGCCCTTCTTGCGCAGCATCTGCGTGACCGTCAGCACCAGGTCGGTCGCCGTGACGCCTTCCTTCAGGCTGCCGGTCAGCTTGAAGCCGATCACGTCGGGGATGAGCATGGCGATCGGCTGGCCGAGCATCGCCGCCTCGGCCTCGATGCCGCCCACGCCCCAGCCGAGCACGCCGAGGCCGTTGACCATCGTCGTGTGGCTGTCCGTGCCGTAGCAGGAATCGGGGAAGGCGAAGATGTCGCCGGCGTCGGTCGAGGTCCAGACCACCTGCGCGAGGTATTCGAGGTTCACTTGGTGGCAGATGCCCGTGCCGGGAGGCACGACGCGGAAGTTGTTGAAGGCTTCCTGGCCCCAGCGGAGGAATTCGTAGCGCTCGCCGTTGCGTTCGAACTCGATGTCCACGTTCTGCTTCAGCGCCGTCGGCGTGCCGGACACGTCCACCATCACCGAATGGTCGATGACGAGATCGACCGGCACCAGCGGGTTCACCTTGCGCGGGTCGCCGCCGAGCTTGAGCAGCGCGTCGCGCATCGCGGCGAGGTCGACCACCGCGGGCACGCCGGTGAAGTCCTGCAGCAGGATGCGCGCGGGGCGGAACGGCACTTCCTTCGTGGAACGGCCGTCCTTCACCCATTCCGCGATCTTCTTCGCGTCGTCGACGGTGTAGGACCGGCCGTCCTCGAATCGCAGCACGTTCTCCAGCAGCACCTTGAGGCTGTAGGGCAGCCGGCTGATGTCGCCGATGCTCTTGGCCGCCTCGGGCAGGCTGAAGTAGTGATAGGTCTTGCCGTCCACGTTGAGGGAACGGCGGGTCTTCAGGCTGTCCTGCCCGATCATCCGCATGGTCCGGGTGCCCTTCCTCGATCAAGGCGGCCGGTCTGGGCCGCGAAACGGGCCGGTTTAAAGCATGGCGGCCGGAAACGGTCCATGGACAGGGGGCGGTTTTGGCTGAGGCGGCTTCGGCGATCCTGGAAGCGCGGGACCTGGCATGCCTTCGCGGGGACCGCGCGGTCTTCGCCGGACTCCGCTTCTCCCTGCCGCCCGGGGCAGCCCTGCTCCTCACCGGCGCCAACGGGGCGGGCAAGTCCACGCTGCTGCGCCTGCTCGCGGGCCTCCTCGCCCCGGCCGAGGGCGCCGTCCTCT
The DNA here is from genome assembly GCA_023424475.1 of Pseudomonadota bacterium. GTDB lineage: Bacteria > Pseudomonadota > Alphaproteobacteria > Acetobacterales > Acetobacteraceae > Neoroseomonas. The sequence goes on along the minus strand of JAFADX010000193.1, from coordinate 1,010 downwards.
GGGCCGGCCGGGACGTCGCGCGCGACCCCGCCGCCCACGCCGCCCGGCTGCGCTACGTCTCCCACCAGGACGCCCTGAAGCCGGCCCTGACGGTCGCCGAGAACCTCGGCTTCTTCGCCCGCCTGCTGGGTGGGGAGGTGGCGCCCGCCCTGGCCGCGATGGCGCTGGCGCCGCTCGCGGACCTGCCGGCGCGGGTGCTCTCCTCGGGGCAGAAGCGGCGCCTGGCGCTGGCGCGGCTGGCCCTCGCCCCGGCGCCGCTCTGGCTGCTCGACGAACCGACCATGGGGCTCGACGCCGCATCGGTCGAGCGCCTCCGGCCGCTGCTCGCGGCGCACCGCGCCGCGGGCGGGATTGTGGTCGCAGCCACCCACATCCCCCTGCCGCTGACCGACGTGCGGGAACTGCGGCTGTGAGCGCCTTCCTCGCCCTGCTCGGACGCGAGCTGCGGCTCGCCATCCGCCACCCGGCCGACACCCTTTCGGCGGTCTTCTTCTTCGTCCTCGTCTGCGCGCTGTTTCCCTTCGGCGTCGGCCCGGCGCCGGAGACACTGGCCCGGCTCGCCCCGGGTGCGCTCTTCGCCTCGGCGCTGCTCGCCGCGCTGCTGCCGCTCGACCGCCTGTTCGGCGCGGACGCCGAAGACGGGACGCTCGACCAGCTGCTGCTGTCGGGCCTGCCGCGCGGCGGAATCGCGGCGGCCAAGGCGCTCGGGCACTGGCTGACCACCGGGCTGCCGCTGCTTGCCGCGACCCCCGTCGCCGCGGCGCTGCTCAACCTGCCGGTCGAAGCCTGGGGCGCGGCGCTCGCCGCCCTGGCGCTGGCAACGGGGCTGCTCTCGCTGCTCGGCACCATCGGCGCGGCGCTGACGCTCGGCGCGCGACGCGGCTCGGTGCTGCTGCCGCTGCTGGTGCTGCCGCTCGCGATCCCCGCCGTGATCTTCGGCGCCGCGGCGATCGAGGCCGCCGCGTCGGGCCTCTCGCCCTCGCCATTCCTGATGCTGCTCGGGGCGGGGG
>JAFADX010000189.1 GCA_023424475.1 Pseudomonadota bacterium | reverse complement strand
TCCTTGGCCTTCTGGGAACCGACCGCCACGGCCTGCGCACATGGGCAAAGAAGGTTGGGGGGTGCGGGGGGAAGTTCCCTTCCCCCCGTCTTCCACCATGACCCTCCTCGCCGCCGAATCGGTCACGAAGCGCCTCCCCGAAGGCGTGACCCTGGTCAGCGACGTCAACCTCGGCATCGATCGTGGCGAGTTCGTCGCCATCACCGGCCCCTCCGGCTCGGGCAAATCCTCGCTGCTCTACCTTCTGGGCCTGCTCGACCGCCCGAGTTCGGGCCGGGTCCTGCTGGAAGGGCGCGACACCGCCACCCTGCCGCCGCCGGCGCTTGCCGCGCTGCGCCTCGCGCGCATCGGCTTCGTCTTCCAGTTCCACTTCCTGCTGCAGGAATTCTCGGCCCTCGACAACGTGCTCATCCCCATCCGTCGTCGCGGCAGGCTGGCGGGGGCGGATGCGACCGCGCAGGCGATGTCGCTGCTCGATGCCCTCGGCCTTGCCGATGCCGCGGGGAAGCTGCCCGAGCAACTCTCCGGCGGCATGCGCCAGCGCGTCGCGATCGCGCGCGCGCTGGCGAACGACCCCGTGCTGCTGCTGGCCGACGAACCCACCGGCAACCTGGACACCAGGAACGCCGCCGCCGTCTTCGACATCTTCGGCCGCCTGGTGCGGGAGGAAGGCCGCACCGTCCTGGTCGTGACGCATGATGCCGAACTCGCGCAGCGCGCGACGCGCCGCGTCCATCTGGTGGATGGCCGGATCGTCAGCGACGGGCAGGGCTGACCGCGTCGCGCGCCGTCGCGGCGAGCAGCCCGCCGCCCGTCACCAGCGTCGCCGCCACGGCGATGCGCCAGGTGAGCGCGCCCTCGCCGCCCGCCACCAGCAGGAATGTCGAGGCGACCGGCACCGCATAGGCCAGCGTGCCGAGAAGCCGCGGGTCGCCCCGCTTCATCCCGGCGTCCCACAGGAAGAACGCGGCGCCCAGCGGCCCCGCGCCGAGCAGCAGGATGGCGAGCCATTGCCGCGCATCGGGCACGACGCTCGTCTCGAAAAGCAGGTGCGCCAGCCCGGCGAGCAGCGCCGTCGCGATGCAGAAGCCCGCGACCGCTTCGGTCGGCACCGAGGCCATGCGCTTCGAGGTGACGGAATAGACCGCCCAGACCACCGCGCAGCCGATCGCGGAGGCGAAGCCCAGGACGGCGCCGGCCGGGAAGGAGGCGCCGGCGCCCACCAGCAGCGCCGAGCCCGCGAAGCCGAGCGCGACGCCGGCAAGCCGCTGCGGCCCGAGCGGCAGGCCGAGGATCGGCCCCGACAGCAGCACGATCAGCAGCGGCCAGAGGTAGTTGAGCAGGTTCGCCTCGACCGCCGGCGCCAGCGCCAGCGCGGCGAAATAGAGCGCATGGTAGCCGAACAGCCCGCCCACGCCATGCACCCAGGCAAGCGGCCCCTGCCGCAGCAGCTTCAGCCGGCCGCGCGCGGCGACGACGCCGAACGCCATGGCGCCGCCCGCGGCAAAGGCGAGCGCGGTCAGTTCGAGCGGTGGGATGCCCGCGGCCATGCGCGCGAGCAGCGCCAGGAAGGCCCAAAACAGCAGCGCGCCGCATCCGGCGGGGGTGGCAAAGCCCATGGTGTGCAGGAGGATCCGTATCCCGACAGCGTTTACCGCCCTGGCGCCCGCGGGGGAAATGGTGCGGCCTGCGCCGGTCACGCCCCGGTGGCCGGCACGCAATCGGCCAGGGTGACGCCATCGAGCGCGCGGTAGAAGGCGTGCTCGGCCCCCGCCAGGGCGGATTTCAGGCGGCAGCGCGGGGTCAGCACGCAGGCGCCGCCATCGGCACGGAAGCATTCGACCAGCGCCTGGTCCCGCTCCATGCGCCGCACGATCTCTCCGATGCGGATGTTCCCGGGCGGCTGGGCCAGGGTGACACCGCCCTGCGCGCCGCGCTGCGTGGCGACCAGCCCTTCGCCCGCCAGCGCCTGCACCAGCTTGTGCAGGTGGTTCCGCGACAGCCCGAGTTCGCGCGCGAGCTCCTCGGTCGAGAAGCGCCTCTCCGGTTCGGCGGCAAGACGCATCAGGGCGCGCAGCGCGAAATCGGTGGCGGCGAGGAGGCGCATGGACATGGTTCCTGAATTGGTATTGACGATACCATAATCGATATGGCAGTTAATTGGTATTGGAGATACCAGTATGCAGCCCAGCGCCCCGCACCCCGAGACGCCCGCTCGCCGCGCGGCCGCCGCGGCCGCCATCGCGGCCGAAACCGGGCTGAGCGACGCCCTCATCGAGGAGATGCTGCGCGACTTCTACGCCCGCGCCCGCGCCGACGCGCTGCTCGGCCCCGTCTTCGCGAAGGTCGGGGACTGGGAGGCGCATATCGGCATCGTGACGGACTTCTGGTCCTCGGTGGCACTGATGACCGGCCGCTACCACGGCCAGCCGATGCGCGCGCATTTCGACCTCGGCCTGACGCCCGCGCATTTCGCCCGCTGGCTCGAACTCTTCGAGGCGACGGTCGCCGAGCGGTGCACGCCCGCGGGCGCCGCGCTGCTCACCAACCGCGCCCGCACCATCGCCTGCAGCCTGGAAATGGGCATCGCCGTCGCCCGCGGCGACCTGCCGGGCCGCGCACCCAGTCCCGCACCGAGCCGGGAAGGAGCATCGACATGACCGCCACCGCCTTCGCCGGGCGCAACGTCGCCGACATCGCCGCGACGCTGCCTGGCGCCACCGCCGTCTTCCGCGCCCGCAAGCTGGATTTCTGCTGCGGCGGCGCGGTGCCGCTCTCCGAGGCGGCGGCCGCACGCGGCGTCGACCTTGCGCAGATCGAAGCCGATCTCGCCGCGCTCGCGGGGCAGGGCGCCGCCGATGCCGACCAGCCGACCATAGCCCTGATCGGCCGCATCCTCGAACGCTACCACGCCGTCCATCGCCGCGAGCTGCCCGAGCTGATCCGCCTCTCCCGCCGGGTGGAGGCGGTGCATCGGGGCGTTGCCGGGGCCCCCGCGGGTCTCGCGGAGCTGCTCGAGGAAACCGAGATCTCGCTCCTCGACCACATGGCGAAGGAGGAGACGGTGCTTTTCCCCATGATCCTCGCCGGGCGCGGAGCCACCGCCAGCCGCCCGATCGCGGTCATGCGGCACGAGCACGACGACCACGGCGAACGCCTCGCCGCCATGATGGCGCTGACCGGCGACGCGACGCCGCCCGAGGGCGCCTGCACGACCTGGCGCGCGCTCTATGCCGGGCTGCGCAAGTTCGCCGACGATCTGCAGGAACACGTGCACCTCGAGAACAACGTGCTGTTCCCGCGCTTCGGCGCCTGAGAGGCCGCCCACCGCACCGGTTTGGAAACGCCGGCGCCGCTCAGCGAAACGCGCCCCGTGGCGCGTTCCCGGGCGCTCTCCGAGAGCGCGGCGGCCGGCGCCTTGCCCGCCATGCGCCGGTTGCGCGCGGCGGCGATGATCGCGGACGCTCCGGCGCCGCATTGAAGGCGGTGCCGCCTTCCGGCAGGGTAGCCTCCGCAAACCCCCGGGAAGGTTGGCATGAGCACGGGCCTGCTGGCGCTGCTGGACGATGTCGCCGCCATCGCGAAGGTCGCGGCGGCATCGCTCGACGACGTCGCTGCGCAGGCGGGCCGCGCGGGTGCCAAGGCGGCGGGCGTGGTGATCGACGATGCCGCGGTGACGCCGCGCTACATGGTCGGCTTCGATGCCTCCCGCGAATTGCCGATCATCGGACGCATCGCGCTCGGCTCCCTGCGCAACAAGTTCGTGGTGCTGCTGCCCGCCGCCCTGCTGCTCTCGGCCTTCGCGCCGGGGCTCATCACGCCGCTGCTGACGGTGGGCGGCATCTACCTCTGCTTCGAGGGCACGGAAAAGGTGCTGGAATGGATCCGGCCCTCCGCCGCGGAGACAGCGAGCGAAATCGTGTCCGCCGACGCCCTGCACCTCGAGAACACGCGCGTCGCCGGGGCGATCAAGACCGACTTCATCCTCTCGGCGGAGATCATGGCCGTCGCCCTCGCGACCATGCCCGATTCGCCGATCGCGACGCAGGCCGCCGTGCTGGCGGTCGTCGGCGCGGTGATCACCTTCGCCGTCTATGGCGTCGTCGCGATCATCGTGAAGGCCGACGATGCCGGGGTGGCGCTGGTCCGGCGCGGCTACGCCGCGGGGGCAATCCTGGTGCGCGGCATGCCGGCGGTGCTCAAGGTGCTCTCGATCGTGGGCACGCTGGCGATGATCTGGGTCGGCGGCGGCATCATCCTCCATGCGCTCGAGCATTTCGGTCTCGGCGCGCTGCCGCACTGGGCGCATGACGTGGCCTCCCTGTCGGGGCGCGGCGCCGGCAGCGGCATGGTCGAATGGCTGGTGGCCGCGGGCCTCGCCGGCATCCTGGGCCTGGCGGTCGGCGCCGCGGCGATGCCGGTGCTCGGCCGTCTGCTGCACAAGCACTGAACCTCGCCTGCATCGCCACCCATGCCGGTGCCGCCCTGCGGCCCGGAGGGCCGAGCGCCCGGACGGGCGCCGCCGCAGGTGCGGCGAAGCCAAGGGCCGCGGAGCGGCCCGCCCGACGTAGGAAGGGCAACCCCTTCGGGCGCCAGGTATCAGCCGTCCTGCGAACCCGGCCCTGGCATGGAGACGCGCGTGATCGCCCACTGCACGGAGGCCTCGCCCTCCTCGGCGAAGAGCACCACCTGGTTGGACCGGCGCGGCTCGCCGCCCAGATAGACGCTTTCCTCCAGCGCCACCCGCGCGCCCTTGGCGCGGATCTTCCACCCGATGCCCGATGGCAGGCGCAGCAGCGCCGCGCTCTCGTCCTGCAGCAGGGATGCGACGACGCCGGGATGGAGGTGGAAGCGGATCGTGAAGCCCGGCACCGCGCCTTCGCCGGCGACCTCGACCATGTCCTCCCCACGCAGATCGTCGCCCGATTCCGCGAGGTAGAGCCGCCGGCGGTGCAGCGCGCCGAAGCTGCGCCGCCAGCCGTCATGGCTCGATTCCAGCCATTGCGCGCCGGCGGCCTCGTGGCGCGCCGTCTCGACCTGTTCCGGCCGGCGCCCCAGCCCCTCCGGCCGCAGTTCCGAGGAATTGGTGTCCGACAGCACCAGCGTCGAATGCGCCGCGGTGGCGCGCAGCGCGTCGCGCCAGGCCTCCTCGGCGGCCGGCGCGGCGCCGCAGTTCACGATCAGCCGGTCGCGCCCGACCGACATTTCGAAGGACAGCGTCCCGGCATGGGCGAAGCGGTCCGCGCCGGTGGGCAGTCCGCCTTCCCCCGTGGACCCGTTGCGGCCCGCCGGCGGCGTGCCGGTATCGACGATGACGAGGGTGCGCCCGGCCTGCAGCCGCTCGAAGCCCGTCTCGGGCAGCTCCATCGGCGCCCGCCCGCGCGCCTGGCCCTGCGTCAGCACGAGGTCGAGCAGCGCCGAGGTCTCGTCCCGCGTCCCGTTGAACAGCGCGAGGCCGCCGTCGCCATGGCGGAACAGCCGCAGCGCCGGCGCCGCGCGGTCGAGCGCCGCCGTGAGATGCGGCGGCGGCTCCACCCCCGCCCCGTGCAGCAGGTTGCGGATCTCGATCAGGTCCTGCAGCGCCAGCAGCTGCATCGTGGGCGACCGCTCGACATGCCCGCCATCGGGGTGGAACTGGCGGTCGATCTCGCTCGGCAGGAAGCGCACCACGCGCTGCAGGTAGGCTTCCTCCTCCAGCGCGATGGCCGCGGCGAGCGCGCCCTTCAGCGCCGCCAGCGCGCCGCGGTGCTCGGCCTCCGCCGGCAGCGCGGCGGACAGGTCGCGCGCATCCTGCGCAAGCCGCGTCATGATCGCGCGGCGGAAGCCGTCCTCGGAGGTGGCGGCGAAGAAGTCCCAGTGCCCCAGCCAGGCCGAGATGCGCGCCCCGGCGACCTCGGGCGCGTCGGCCACGGGCTCGTCGGCGCCACGGTTCAGCCAGTCGGCGCTGAGCGCCCGGGCATGCAGCCGGGCGGCATCGGTGCCGAGCGCGCGCAGGTCGCGCATCCAGGCGAAGCCGTGCGCCGCCGCGCGCCAGATCACGCTGCCCGAGGGCGCGTCCCAGCCCTCCGCC
>JAFADX010000159.1 GCA_023424475.1 Pseudomonadota bacterium | reverse complement strand
GGCGGAGGTGGTGGCGGTGGAGCTCGACCGCCGGGCGGTGGCGGCGCTGGCCGAACTGGCCGCGGCGCATCCGGGGCGGCTGCGCGTGGTCGAGGGCGATGCGCTGCGCGTCGATCCGGCGGCGCTGGTGCCGGCGCCGCGCAGGATCGTGGCCAACCTGCCCTATAACGTCGCCACGCCGCTGCTGGTCCGCTGGCTGCGCGGGGCCGCCGCGATCGAGGGCATGGCCCTGATGTTCCAGCAGGAGGTCGCCGAACGCATCTGCGCGGCGCCCGATACCGAGGCCTATGGACGGCTCTCGGTTCTCGCGCAGTGGCGCTGCCGCTGCGACATGCTGCTGCGCCTGCCGCCGGGCGCCTTTAGCCCGCCGCCCAAGGTGTGGTCGGCGGTGGTGGGCTTCGCGCCGCGTGCGGAGGATCCGGGCGCGGCACTGTTCGCGGCCATGGAACGGACGACGGCGGCGGCCTTCGGACAGCGGCGGAAGATGCTGCGCGGGGCGCTGAAGTCGCTCGGCGGGGCCGAGGCGCTGCTGGCGGCGGCAGGGATCGACGGCGCCAGGCGGGCGGAGACGCTGAGCGTGGCGGAGTTCGACCGGTTGGCGCGGGCGCTGCTGGCGCGCGGGGCGTAGGGCGGGGGAGGGGAACCTCCCCCGCTCCCCCTCCCTTTTCTGGTCACCTGGCGCCGGCCCCGGCGGTCAGTCACCGAGTGACAAGGAAGGTTGGGGGTGCGGGGGAAGTTCCCTTCCCCCCGCCTCAGCCTTTCACCGCCCCCGCCGACAGCCCCTGCACGACATATTTCTGCAGCAGCATCACCAGGATGACGGTCGGCAGCATCGCCAGCAGGCAGATCGCCATCATCAGGTTGTGGAAGACGTGCACGTCGCCCACCAGGCTCGCGATGATGACCGGCAGCGTCATGAAATCCCGCCGTGCGTTCAGGATCAGCGTGATCAGCAGGTCCTGCCAGGAGACGATGAAGATGATCGCCCCGCAGGAGGCGAGGCCCGGCGTGCTGAGCGGCAGCACGATGCGGCGGAACGCGCCGAAGCGCGAGCATCCGTCGATCCGCGCCGCGTCTTCGAGGTCGTGGGGAATGGTGGCGAGGTAGGGCGCGAGGATCAGGATGGCATAGGGCAGCAGGAAGCCGGTCTGGGCGATGACGACGGCGCTCAGCGTGTTCAGCATCCCGTAGGCGCGGAAGGTCACGTAGAGCGGGATCATCAGCACGATGGCCGGAACGAAGCGCGCCGCGACGTTGGTCTGCATGAACCACATGGTCCAGCGCAGCCGCATGCGCGCCACCGTGTAGGCCGAGAGGGCGCCCATCGCGAGGGTGAGCGCCGTGACGCTCAGGGAGACGATGAGGCTGTTGGCGAAGGCGCGGTAGAAGGCCTTGATGTTGTCGGGCAGGTAGGTCGCCTGCTCGAAGATCCGGCCGCGCTGTTCGCCCTGAGTCAGGATCACGCGGAAATTGTCGAAGGTGTACTCGGGCGGCAGGATCGAGGTGGTGTCGGCCTGCAGCGTGCGTTCTGACTGCAGCGAGCCGATCACGACGGCGAAGATCGGGAACAGGAAGAACAGGATCGTCGCGACATTCGCGAGGATGAGTCCGATCCGTCCGAGCGGGCCTGGCCTGAACATGCGCGCCGCCCCTACCCGATCCGCCGGTAGAAGAACTTCACGTAGGCGACCGCCAGGAAGCCGACGATCAGGGCCATGACATAGGCGGATGCGGAACCGAGGCCGATGTTGAAGGGCGGCGCGAAGGACGCCTTGTAGCCGTACCAGGCCGCGACCCAGGTGGCGTCGCCCGGCCCGCCCTGGGTGATGGCGAGCACCTCCTCGAAGACCGAGAAGGCGAAGGAGGTCCGCAGGATCAGCACCACCACGATGATCGGGCGCAGCATGGGTAGCGTGACGTGCCGGAAGCGGCGCCAGGCACCCGCGCCGTCCACCGCCGCGGCCTCGTAGTATTCGCGGTTGATGCCCTGCAGCGCGGCGTAGATGAGCAGGATCGCAAAGGGCAGGGTGCGCCAGATATAGGCGACGGCGACGGCGAAGAGCGCGGTGTCGGGGTGCCCGATCCAGTCCACGGGCTCGGAGACGAGGCCCGTGGTCAGCAGCACCCGGTTCAGGAAGCCGAACTTGAAGTTGTAGATGAAGGACCAGATCAGCCCGTTCGCGATCGGCGGGATGGCATAGGGCAGCAGCAGCAGCACGCGCGTGACGCGCGAAAGGCGCACGCTGGTCTGCATCAGCAGCAGCCCGATGGCGATGGCGACCGCGACCTCGGCGGTGACGACGATGAAGGTGAAGATGAAGGTGTTCTTGAGCGCGAGCCAGAACAGCGGGTCTGCGAAGAGGTCGCTGTAGTTCTGGACGCCATGGAAGGGGAACACGCCGCGCCGGAGCTGGCCGATGCCGACGCGATGCACCGAGAGGTAGCCCGCGTAGTAGATCGGATAGGCCAGCACGGCCGCGAGGATCACGATCGACGGCACGTTCATGAAGAAGGCGAGCCATCCTTCGGGCAGCTCGCGGCGCCATCTTGCGCGCGGCGTGGCCTGCGTCCCGGCCGGTCGATCGGACGACATCGCCACGCCCCGTCAGCGCGCGCGGCGCTTGGCCTCGTCGATGCCGCGGATGAGGTTGTCGCAGCACTGGTCCGCGGTGATCTGCCCGGTCAGGCATTTCTGGACCTCGATGTTCAGCATGTCGGTCCAGGGGAAGTGCCAGGGCTGGTAGATCGAGTTGCAGATCTCGCCGATGTAGACGGCCTTGTCCCACATCGCGAGGATGGCGTTGACGTCGCCCCAGGGGCGCCAGCCGTTGCGCACCGCGTCGGAGCGCATGACGGAGTTGTAGCCGGAACCCAGCATGGCATCGGTCGCGAGGCCGATCGCCTGCGTGTAGTTGCCGTCCTTGGTGCGGCCGCCGAGGTATTGCAGCAGCTTCCAGGCCCATTCCTTGTCCCGGTTGGCGGTGCAGAGGAAATAGACATGGGTGACGCCGATGGTCTTGCCGTCGCCGGGGAATCCATGCACCCGCACCTTGCCTGCGATGGGCGACTGCGCGGGATCGTTCGCGACGTTCAGCCCGTAGTGGTGGTTCGGCCCGCGATAGAGGTTGTTGCCGGCGCCGAAGGCCTTGGCCGAGGTGGTGAACTGCACCCGCAGGCTTTCCGGATCGGCGATATCGAGGCCCTTCTCGAAGGTGTTGGCCCACCACTTCAGCGTCTCGCGCGCGATGGAGCCCGGTCCGAGCTCGTGGCGGCCGTTGTTGTCGAAGAAGCGCCCGCCCTTGTTGGCGACGATGGAATACCAGGTGCCCGGAAGCTGTTCGAGCCCGACGCCGGCCACCCAGAGCACCGGATAGCGGCAGACGCCGTCGCGCTTCGCCTTCACGCAGTGCTCGATGAATTCCTCATAGGTCTGGAACGGCTTGTCCGCGCCGATCCGGCGCAGCATGTCCTCGTAGTAGTTCCAAACCCAGATGGCCGAGAAATACGGCAGGCCCATCGGCTTGCCGTCCTGCACCGCGACCTGCTTCGTGAAGCCGCTGAAGTCGTTGACGTACTGGTCGATGCCCGGAAGCCCGTCGAGGGGTTCGACCAGCCCCTGGTTGATGAAGGCGGGGAAGGAGAAGGGCGAGGATTGCGAGACGTCGATCGTCTCGCCGCCGGCGAACATGGTCGCAAGCTTGGTCGGGTGGTCGTTGAAGGATGAGATGGTGGACTCCACGGGCACGCCCCAGTCCTGCTGGAAGCGTTGGGAGATCCGCGTATAGATGTCGCCGTAGGTCCAGACGACGAAGTTCAACGCATCGACGGTGCTGCCGGGGCGCTGGGCCCAGGGCCCGTTCTGAGCGAAGGAGGGTCCGGTGCCTGCCAGGCCGGTTGCCGCGGCACCTGCCGCGGTCAACAGATCGCGACGGCGCAGCCCTGGCCGAGATGGGTTGCCCATGTCCGCTAGCCCCCTTTGCTGCCAAAGATCGCGGCGCCGCTCCTCCGGATACGGCCCATGAAAAAGCGTAATCGACCCTCGTTGCGGCAGGCAAAGGATTTCTGGCCGGTTCGCCGCGGGGCGCCGCGTCGGGCGCGGCGGACTTCCCCCCGTTTTCCACCTGATCCACAGCGCGCGACTCAGGCGCGGGGGAGTAGAGTGCGCACATGAACGAGATCGATCCCGCGGGGGGCAGCCTGCTCGGCCTTTCGCAGCGCCTGCCGCCGTCGAACCTGGCGGCGGAGCAGGCGCTGCTCGGCGCCCTCTTGGCCAACAACAAGGCCTATGAACGGGTGTCGGAGTTCCTCGCCGCCGAGCATTTCGCCGACCCGATCCACGGCCGCATCTACCAGTCGGTCCAGCGGCGCATCGAAGCGGGGCAGCTCGCGGACGTCGTGACGCTGCGCGCCGAGTTCGAGCATTCGGGCGTGCTGGATGAGGCGGGCGGCCCGGCCTATCTGGCGCAACTGCTCTCGGCGATGGTCGGCATCATCAATGCCGGCGAATACGGCCGCGTCGTGTACGACGCCTACCTGCGGCGCCAGCTGATCGACCTCGGCGAGGTGGTGGTGAACCGCGCCTTCGGCGCCGAGCCCGAGCTCGACGCCAAGGCGCAGCTGGAATCGGCCGAGCAGGCGCTGTTCGACCTTTCGAAGGAAGGCGGCGCGGGTGACGGCGGCTTCGTGTCCTTCGAGCGCGCGCTGACGCTCGCGGTCACCCATGCGGAGAAGGCCTTCAGCACGCCGGGCGGCGTGTCCGGCCTGACGACGGGACTGCGCGACATCGATGCGAAGATGGGCGGCCTGCATCCGTCCGACCTGCTGATCCTCGCGGGGCGTCCGGGCATGGGCAAGTCCGGGCTCGCGACCAAGATCGCCTTCGGCGCGGCGAAATCCATCCTGCGCGCGGCGCAGGAGCGCGACCCCAATGCCGTGCCGCATGGCGGCGTCGCGATCTTCTCCCTGGAAATGAGCGCCGACCAGCTCGCGACGCGCCTGCTGTCGGAGGAGGCGCGCATCTCCGGCGACCGCATCCGGCGCGGCGAGATCAGCCAGCGCGACTTCGACCGCTTCGTCGAGGTCAGCCGCGAGCTCGCCTCGCTGCCGCTGTGGATCGACGACACGCCGGCCATCACCATCTCCGCGCTGCGCACGCGCTGCCGGCGGCTCAAGCGCACCAAGGGGCTCGACCTCGTGGTGGTGGACTACCTCCAGCTCATGCGCCCGGCGGCGGGGACGCGGCCGGAGAACCGCGTGCTGGAAATCTCCATGATCACCCAAGGGCTGAAGGCGATCGCGAAGGAGCTGGCGGTGCCGGTGATCGCGCTGTCGCAGCTCTCGCGCCAGGTCGAATCGCGCGAGGACAAGCGGCCGCAATTGAGCGACCTGCGCGAATCCGGGTCGATCGAACAGGACGCGGACGTGGTCATGTTCATCTACCGCGACGACTACTACCTCCAGCAGCGCCAGCCGAAGGAGCTGAACTTCGACAATCCGGAGAAGTTCCACGAGGCGACGGAGAAGTGGCAGAAGGACATGGAGATGGCGCACAACAAGGCGGAGCTCATCATCGCCAAGCAGCGCCACGGCCCGACCGGCACCATCCGCCTGTTCTTCGAGGCGGAGTTCATCCGCTTCGGCGACCTCGACACCCATCACGACGAGCCGTTCCGTGAGTGAGGGCGCCGTCGCGGTCCGCCTCGCGCGGCCGGAGGATTACGAATCCTGGCTGCCGCTCTGGCTCGGCTACAACGCCTTCTACGGGCGCGAAGGCGCGACGGCGCCGGCGGAATCCATCACCCGCCTGACCTGGTCGCGCTTCTTCCAGGCGCTCGAACCGATGGAATGCCTGGTGGCGGAGGCGGAGGGTCGGCTCGTCGGCCTCGCGCACCTGATCTACCACCGCAACACCATCTTCGCGGGCTGCACCTGCTACCTGCAGGACCTCTTCGCCGCGCCGGACGTCCGCGGGCGTGGCGTCGGGCGGGCGCTGATCGAGGCGCTCTATGCCCGGGCGAAGGCCCAGGGGGCGGAGCGCGTCTATTGGCACACCCACGAAAGCAACGCGCAGGCCCGGCTGCTATACGACCGCGTCGCCGCGCATGGCGGCTTCCTGCTCTACCGCAAGGACCTCTGATGCCGCGCGTCGCCTCGACCGAAGCCGTCCTGACCGTCGATCTCGCGGCCGTCGCCGCCAACTGGAAGGACCTTGCCGCCCGGGGCGCGCCGGGGGCGGTGGCGGGCGTGGTGAAGGCGGACGGCTACGGGCTCGGCGCGGCCGAGGTGGGGCGGACGCTGCGCGCGGCGGGGTGCCGCCACTTCTTCGTGGCCCAGCTGCGCGAGGGGATCGACCTGCGCGCGGCGATCGGGCCCGGGCCGATGATCGCGGTGCTCGGCGGCTTCGCGCCGGGGGAGGACGGCGATGCCGCGCTCGTGCCGGTGCTGAACGCGCTCGGCGACGTGGCCGCCCATGGTGCGGCCGGGCGGGCCGCGGGCGTCGCGCGGCGGGCGATCCTGCATGTCGATACCGGCATGGCGCGGCTCGGGCTGGATGCCGCGGAACTGGCCAGGCTCTCGGCGGACCATGGCCTGCTGGCCGGGGTCGACATCCTCTATGTGATGACGCACCTCGCCTGCGCGGACGAGGCAGCCAATCCGTTGAACGCGCGCCAGGCCGACCGCTTCGCCGCGGCCTGCGCGGGGTTGCCGCCGGCGCGCCGGAGCTTCGCCAATTCCTCGGGCATGTTCCTCGGCGCCGGCTTCGCCTCGGACCTCTCCCGCCCGGGCTGCGCGCTCTACGGCGTCAACCCGACGCCCGGCGCGCCGAACCCGATGCGCCAGGTGGTGCGCCTCGATGCGCCCGTGCTCCAGGTGCGGGAGATCCCGGCCGGGGCCCCGGTCGGCTACGGCGCCGCCTGGACCGCCGAACGGCAGAGCCGGGTCGCGACGGTTGCGGTCGGCTACGCGGATGGCTACCTGAGGAGCCTCTCGGGCCGGGCGGTGGCGGATTTCCGCGGCCGGGCGGTCCCCCTCATCGGCCGGGTGTCCATGGACCTGACGACCTTCGACGTGACCGACCTGCCGGAGATCGCCGTCGGCGACCGCCTGACGCTGATCGGCGGCACCGGCTGCAGCCCGGACGAGGTCGCCGCCCGGGCCGGCACCATCGGCTACGAGGTGCTGACCTCCCTCGGCGCGCGCTACGCCCGCGACTACGTCCGGGGGTAGGGACTTGGACCTGGTGCTGAACCCCGTCGCGGCGCTCGGCCGGGCCATCCTTTCGGCCTGCCGGACGGTGGGAATGGTGGCGCTCTTCGCGCTGGAGGGCGTGTCGCACCTGGTGCGGCCGCCCTTCTTCGGCCGGCTGTTCCTGCGCCACCTGGTCGAGATCGCCTATTTCTCCCTGCCGGTGGTGGCGTTGACCGCGATCTTCACCGGCATGGTGCTCGCGCTGCAGTCCTACACCGGCTTCGCGCGCTTCAATGCCGAGGGCGCGGTGGCGAATGTCGTCGTGCTGTCGGTCACGCGCGAACTCGGCCCGGTGATCGCCGCGCTGATGGTGGCCGGGCGCATCGGCGCCGCCTTCGCCGCCGAGATCGGCACCATGCGCGTGACCGACCAGATCGACGCGCTGACGACGCTGTCCACCAACCCGATGAAGTACCTCGTCACGCCGCGGCTGCTCGCCGGCGTGATGGCGCTGCCCTTCCTCGTGGTGGTCGCCGATATCCTCGGCGTCATGGGCGGCTGGCTGATCGGGACCACCAAGCTCGGCTTCGGCTCGATGAGCTACCTCAAGTCCACGATGGATTTCCTGCAGACGATGGACGTCGTCTCGGGCCTCGTGAAGGCGGCGGTGTTCGGCTTCGTCATCACGCTGATGGGCTGCTGGTGCGGCTACACCAGCCGGGGCGGCGCGCAGGGGGTGGGCGCGGCGACCACCGCGGCGGTGGTCTCCTCCTCCATCCTGATCCTCGCGCTCGACTACGTGCTGACCGAGATGTTCTTCGCGCGATGAGCGGCGACACCCCGAAGATCCGGCTGCGCGGGCTGGCCAAGGCCTTCGGCGAGAAGAAGGTGCTGGATGGCGTCGACCTCGACATCCGCGCGGGGCACGGCATGGTCATCCTGGGCGGGTCGGGCTCGGGCAAGTCGGTGACGATCAAGTGCATCCTCGGCCTGATCCAGCCCGATGCCGGGACGATCGAGGTGGATGGGCGCGACGTGCTCGCGATGTCCTGGCGCGAGCGCGAGGCGCTGAACGACCGCATCGGCATGCTGTTCCAGAACGGGGCGCTCTTCGACAGCCTGCCGGTCTGGGAGAATGTCTGCTTCAAGCTGCTGGCGCAGAAGCGCATCGCCCGCGGCGCCGCCCGCGACCAGGCGGCGGAGGTGCTGGCGCAGGTCGGCCTCGCCGCCTCGGTGGGCGACCTCTACCCTGCGGAACTCTCGGGCGGGATGCAGAAGCGCGTGGGCCTCGCGCGCGCCATCGCCGCGCAGCCGGACATCATCTTCCTCGACGAGCCGACGACCGGCCTCGACCCCATCATGGGCGCGGTGATCGACGGGCTGATCGTGGACGTGGTGAAGCGCCTCGGCGCGACGGCGGTGTCGATCACCCACGACATGGCGAGCGCGCGGCGGATCGGCGACGACGCGGCCATGCTGCACAAGGGCAGGATCGTCTGGACCGGCCCCGCGGCGAGCCTCGGGCATACCGGCAACGCCATCGTCGACCAGTTCGCCCGCGGGGAGCGGGAAGGGCCGATCCAGATGGAGCTGCGGCGGTAAGGCACCGCCCGCCCGCCCTGCCAGTCCGATCAAATCGATTTCATCGATCGATTTCTTCGAAGAAATCGGTTGGACAGAATCTGCGGGTCAGGCCATTTGCTGCGGCGCACAAGATGCACTGCACAAGAGGCCTCCGGGCCTCCCAACCTCAGGAGCGTGACCGCATGCTGACCGTCGGCGACAAGTTCCCCACCTTCGCCCTGACCGCCGTGAAGGGCGGTGCCGAGGGCCTCGGCGGCCCGGGCAGGTCCTTCACCGAGATCACCTCCGGGTCCGATGCCGGCAAGTGGAAGGTCGTCTTCTTCTGGCCGAAGGATTTCACCTTCATCTGCCCGACCGAGATCGCCGCCTTCGGCAAGCTCGCCGGCGAGTTCGCGGATCGCGACGCGGTCCTCTACGGCGTCTCCACCGACAGCGAGTTCGTCCACCTGAACTGGCGTGTGCACAATGACGACATCCGCGACCTGCCGATCCCGATGCTGGCCGACATCAAGCGCGAGCTCTCCACCGCGCTCGGGATTCTCGACAAGGATGCGGGCGTCGCGCTGCGCGCCACCTTCATCGTCGATCCCGACGGCACCATCCAGTGGGCGGCGGTGAACGGCCTGAACGTCGGGCGCAACCCGCAGGAGGTGCTCCGCGTGCTCGACGCGCTGCAGACCGACGAGCTCTGCCCCTGCAACTGGGAAAAGGGCAAGGACGTCCTGAACGCGCAGGAATTGTTCGAGAAGGCCGCGTAAGCGGCCTTCTGGATCGCGCACGCAAGCAGCCGCCACACCAACCCTGCTTGCATGCGCGAACGGGGGCAGGCAGCCCCCCCGTAGACCCCCCGGTCCCGCGCGCCCTTCTCGGGCATGCGGGACGTGTCGCTCCTCCACGGAGGCCATGATGTCCCTCGAAGCCCTGCGTGCCCGCCTGCCGGAACACGCCAAGGACCTGAAGCTGAACCTCGGCTCGCTGGCGAACGAGCCGGCGCTGTCCCAGCAGCAGCTCGCCGGCACCTTCGTCGCCAGCGCCATTGCCGCGCGCAATGCCGAGGTGACGCGCGCCCTCCTCGCCGAATTCGGCCCGAAGCTCTCGCCGGAGGCGCTCGCCGCCGCCAAGGCCGCGGCGGCCATCATGGGCATGAACAACGTCTACTACCGCTTCACCCACCTGGTCGGCGGCGACTACGCCAGCCTGCCGGCGAAGCTGCGCATGAACGTCATGGCGCGGCCGGGCGTGGAGAAGGTCGACTTCGAGCTCTGGTCGCTCGCGGTCTCCGCCATCAACGGCTGCGGCATGTGCATGGAAGCGCATGAGAAGGTCGTGCTGCATGGCGGCCTCTCCAAGGAAGCCGTCCAGGCTGCGGTGCGCATCGCCGCCGTGGTC
>JAFADX010000104.1 GCA_023424475.1 Pseudomonadota bacterium | reverse complement strand
GTCCCCGCCTCCGCCGACCCATCGGCCGGCGGCCTCGCCGCTGACGGCGGCGGCGGCGAGCCGGTCCGCCCCGCGCCCGAAGGAGGAGTTCAAGGCCGGCGATCATGTCGTCTATCCGACCCATGGCGTCGGCCAGGTCCAGGGGATCGAGACGATCGAGGCCGCCGGCTACGCGCTCCAGGTCATCGTCGTGACCTTCGAGGAGAACCGGATGACGCTGCGCGTCCCGGTGAACAAGGCTGCCTCCTCGGGGCTGCGCAAGCTCGCCGCCGGGGCCAACATGCAGACGGCGCTGGACACGCTGAAGGGCCGTGCGCGCATCAAGCGCACCATGTGGTCCCGCCGGGCGCAGGAATACGAGGCGAAGATCAACTCCGGCGACCCCGTGCAGATCGCCGAGGTGGTGCGCGACCTGCACCGCAATGCAGGCCAGCCGGACCAGTCCTTCTCCGAACGGCAGATCTACGAGCAGGCGCTCGACCGCCTGGCGGCGGAGGTCGCGGCGATCGACAGGACCGACAAGCCCAAGGCGATCGAGAAGCTGCTCACCTACCTCGGCAAGGCCGAGAAGGGCGACAAGGCCGAGAAGGCCGAGAAGCTGGAGGAAGAGCCGGCGGGCTGATGCGGGCGCCGCGCCGCGCCGGTCCTATCGCGCGCAGGTGGCCGGGCGCGGGATCGAAGGGATAAGGGCGGCGGCGGGACCGCCGGACATGCGCCGGGGTCTCGCCGCCGTTCCTTCAGGACGCTTTCCCGCGCCCGCGTCGCCGTTTGGCCGCGCGGGCGTTTTGTCGCCTGCGGCGCGAGCAAAAAAAGCCCCGGGGATCGCGCCCCGGGGCCCTGATGCAGGTGCGGCGGATACCGCTCAGTTCGACTGGCGCTGGCCCATGAAGGACAGCAGCAGCTGGAACAGGTTCACGAAGTTCAGGTAGAGCGCCAGCGCGTCCATCACGCTGCGCTTGCCCGCCTGCTCCGTGCCCTCGGCATAGGCGTAGGTCAGGTAGTCGTTCTTGATCCGCTGGGTGTCCCAGGCGGTCAGGCCGACGAAGACCACCACGCCGATGATGCTGATGGCGAAGGCCATCGCCGGCGAAGCGAGGAAGATGTTCACCACCGAGGCGATGATGATGCCGATCAGGCCCATCATCATGAAGCTGCCCATCCGCGTCAGGTCGGCCTTCGTGGTGTAGCCGTAGAGGCTGATGCCCGCGAACATCGCCGAGCAGACGAAGAAGGTCGTCGCGATCGACTGCCCCGTATAGACGAGGAAGATGTTCGATATGCTGGCGCCCATCGCCGCGGCGAAGAGCCAGAACAGCATCTGCGCCGTGCTCTTGCTCATGCGGTTGATGCCCATCGAGAGCACCAGCACGAAGGCGAGCGGCGAGAGGATCGCGCCCCAGCCGAGGATGGTCGGCCGCACCACGCGCATGCCGTTCGCCGCGTAGCCCACCTGCCAGAACAGGGACATCAGCGCGTCCGAATGCGCGATGACGTAGGCGACGATGCCCGTCAGCAGCAGCCCCGAGGCCATCCAGTTGTAGACCCGGAGCATGTAGGACCGCAGGCCGGCATCGACGGCGGCCGCGTCGGCGGTCGCCGCGCGACCCCAGCCAGGCGCACCCGTCGTGTATCGAGTGTCGGGACCCAAGGCCATGATGTGGAAAGCTCCTCCGAAGGGGATGATTCCCCGTTGCAGCAAATATGGAGATATTTTCATCCGGATCAACGGGAGACGAAGATCCCCCGGCGGTCCGGCGAAGGATGGCGCGCCGGCCCCGGGCGGGACCGGCGCGCCGGACGCCTCAGCGCTCGGCCGGCTCGACCGAGATGGCGGTCGCCTCGACGATCGCGACGTTCACGCGCTGGCCGGGGCGGATGGTGCGGATGAATTCCTGCATCTGCGGGGAGCGGACCGGGAGCGTCCGGCGCACGCCGCGCGAACTGGTGAAGGTCACCATGTTGTTGGTGGTGTCGACCGCGTTGATGGTGACGGTGTCGCGTACCGTGGTCACGATCGCGCCGGCCGGGCGCTCGCCGGGCATGGCGCGGGCGGCGGCCACGTCGAGCTGCGCCGGCAGCTCGGTGCCGCGCGGGGCGAGCTGGGCGGCGACGGCCTCCTCGTAGCGGACGCGCACGCGGTCGCCGCGGCGGATCTGCGCGAAGTTCTGCACCTCGGGGCCCGCGACCACGGTGATGGTGCGGTTCTGCGGCGTCAGGATGGCGACCTGCCGGGTGCGCGCATTCACCGAGCGCACGACGCCGACCGCCTCCTTGGCCGTCGAGGTGACGGCCGGCGCGGGCGGGTTCACCGGCTGCGGGGGCGGGGTCTCGGCGCAGGCAACCAGCCCGAGCAGCGGGACGGCGACGATCGCGGCCAGTGAGCGGCGCGAGCAGGGGGTTTGCGACATGGCAGATCCTCGTTGGAGGTCCCGGACCAGAAGGGCAGGACGCGCGGACCTTACATGATACGGCAGGCGAACCGTAAGGCCCGGCGTTTGCCTATTCATTGCGCAGGAACGGGGCCGGGCGGGCGCGCAGGGCGAGCGCGGTGCCGGCATAGCCGAAGCCCAGCGTCAGCGCCGTGCAGGCCAGCACCACGGCCGCCAGGGTGCCGGGCAGGAAGACCCAGTCCGCGCGCATCACGAAGGTGACGACGCCCCAGGACGCGAGCGTGCCGGCCGCCGCGGCGATGACGCCCGCGGTGGCGCCGAGGATGCCGAATTCCACCAGGAAGGCCCGGCGGATCTGCGCCCGCGTGGCGCCGACCGTCTTCAGCACCACCGCGTCCCGCACCCGGCGGCGCTGCCCCGCCGCGACCGCCCCGGCCAGCACGAGGGCACCGGCGGCCAGCGTGACCGAGGCGGTGGCCGAGAGCGCCACGCCGATCCGCCCGAGCAGGCCGGCGATCGCCTCGAGCGCATCGCGCACGCGGATGCCCGAGACGTTGGGGAAGGCCTCGCTGATCGTGCGCAGGATCGCGCCGTCGCGGGCCGGGTCGGCGCGCAGGGTGGCGATGTGGGTATGGGGCGCGGCCTCGAGCAGGCCGGGCGAGGCGACGAAGACGAAGTTGATGCCGAGGCCCCGCCAGTTGATGTCCCGCAGGTTGGCGATGCGCATGGTCAGGTCGCGGCCGAGCACGTTGAGCGTGATCGTGTCCCCGACGCCCACCCCCCAGCCGCGGGCGAGGGTGGCATCGAAGGACAGCAGGGGTGCGCCGCGATAGTCGGCCGGCCACCATGGCCCCTCGACGAGGCGGGTGCCCTCGGGCGGCGTCGCGGCGTAGGTCAGGCCGCGGTCGCCGCGCAGCGCCCAGGCGGTCTCCGGCGTGGGGTGGACCTGGCCGGCCGGGACGCCGTTCACCGCGACGACGCGGGCCCGCAGCGAGGGGACGCGCCGCACCTCGGTCACCGTGGGCTGGGCGGCGGCCAGGCGGTCGAAGGCCGCGGCCTGGGACGACTGGATGTCGATGAAATAGAAGTTCGGCGCGGCCTCGGGCAGTTGCTCGGCGATCTGGCGGCGGAGGTTGCCCTCGATCAGTGCCACGGCGGCGAGCGTCGTCAGCCCGATGCCGAGCGAGACGAGGATGAGCGGCGTCGGCGCCCCCGGCCGGTGCAGGTTGGCAAGGCCGAGGCGCAGCGCAGGCCGGCGCACGCCGCGGAAGCGCCGCGCCAGCGCCATCAGCGCCTGCGCGCCGATGCGGAAGAGGATCAGCGTCGCCGCCGCGCCGGCGACGAAGAAGATCGCGAAGCGGCGGTTCTCCGCGGTGCCGACGATCAGCGCGGCCAGCGCCGCCGCCGCGAGGGCGGCCGCCGCGACC
>JAFADX010000096.1 GCA_023424475.1 Pseudomonadota bacterium | reverse complement strand
GGTCGGCGCCGTCGCAGAGCAGGCCGGTCTCGCCGTCGGCGACCGCCTCGGCGGCGCCGCCCTCGCGGCCCGCCAGCGAAGGGCAGCCCTGCCAGGCGGCCTCGAGATAGACGATGCCGAACCCCTCGACCGAATTGCCCTCGCGCCGCGCCGGCATGGCGAAAAGATCGGCGCGGGCGAGCAGCGCGGCCTTCTGGGCGTCGTCCACCCGGCCGAGGAAGCGGACGCGGTCGGCGACGCCCTCCGACGCGGCCAGGGCTTCCAGCCGCTCCCGGTCCGGCCCGCCGCCGGCGACGAGAAAGCGGATCGCCGGATGCCTCGCTGCCAGTCCCGGCAGCGCTCGGATCACCTGGTCGATGCCCTTGCGCGGTTCCAGGCGGGCGAGGCTCGCGAGCACCGGCGATGCGCCGTCGGCGAGGGCCTCGGCCCAGGCGGCCGCCTCGGGCGTCGCCTCGACCGGCGCGGGCAGGGGCAGCGGCACGACCCCGATGCGCGGTGCGGCGGGGCCGAGGGCGTCACGGACCAGGGCGGCCGTATAGGCGCTGTTCGCGGCGACCGCCGTGGCGCGGGCGAAGGCGTCGCGGCGCCGGAGGAGGCGGCGGGCCGAGGCGGCGGGCAGCACCTCATTGCCATGCGCCAGCACCATCACCGGCACGCCGGTGCGCTTCGGCAGCAGTGCCGCACTCTTCCAGGTATCGGTGACGACCGCCTGCACGCAGCCGCGCGCGAGCAGGCGGCGCGCCGCGACCGACTTCGCCAGGCGCCGCAGCGGCTTCGGGCCGCCGAACCTGCGAACCGCGACACCCCCAGGCCAAGCGGGGTCGGCCAACCCCTTGCCGCGGACGCGGTCGGCCAGGACCGTCACCTCCTCCCCCGCCCCGGCCAGCGCCACGGCGAGCCCGCCCACCAGCACCTCGATGCCGCCCGGATCGGGCGGAAAGCACTGGGTGAGGACCAGGATCACGGGCTCGGCCGGTGGCGCTCGGGTTCGAGCCGCGCCTTCAGGTAGGAGAGCAGCGGAAAGGCCCCGGTGCAGAGCGCCAGCAGCACGCCCCAGGCGCCCTCCCGGTAGCCCTTGCGCGAGACGTAGGACTTGAACCCGCGTGAGAAGAAGCGGCGCACATTGGCGCGCAGCGTGCCGATATCCCCGCCCGCCAGCAGGTCCGCCGCCTTGGCCGAGGAATACTTGTCGAGCCGGCGCAGCATGTCGGAGATGTCGCGGTCCACCAGATGAACCAGCGCGCCGCTGGTGATCTTCGGCCCTTCCCTGCCGGTCCAGTCGAGCCCCGGATGGACGCGCTGCGCCCGCCAGCGCTTGGCGCCCCTGCGGAACAGCCGCGGCACCGAGGTGGTGCCGAAGGACCCCGCCCAGCCGTATCTGACCAGCCGCTCGCCGACGTAGTTGTCGACCGGCACCTGGTGCCAGGCATGGGTGCTGGTCGCGATGGTCGCACGCACCGCTTCCGCCAGGGCGGGGTTCACCCGCTCGTCGGCATCGACCTCGAGGATCCAGTCGCCGGTGCAGGCGTCGATGCCGGTGTTGCGGCGCGCCCCCTCCAGTTCCCAGGCGCCTTCGATGACGCGGGCGCCGGCGCCCCTGGCGATTCCGGCGCTGGCGTCGGTGCTGCGGTCCAGCACCACCACCACCTCGTCGGCGAAGGCGACGGAGGCGAGGCAGTCCGGCAGGCGTTCCTGCTCGTTGCGCGCGACGATCAGGACGGAGAGCTTCGGCGCGACGCCGCCGCGGCCATCGGGGGCGTTCACGCCGCCACCTCCCCCAATGCCACCGGATCGGGGCGGGAGAGCAGCGCCGCCGCCTGTTCCGCGACACGGGCGGCGGGGAGCGCCCCCATCGGCGCGGCCCCCGGCGGACCCTTGGCCAGCACCGCCAGCGCCCGCGCGCCGACCGGCGCGTATTCCGAGGCCGGGGTCGGGCCGAACAACCCGATGGTCGGCGTCCCCGTCGCCGCCGAGAGGTGCATCAGCCCCGAATCATTGCCGACATAGAGGGCGCAGCGCGACAGCACCGCGGCGGCTTCCGGCAGGTCGAGCACGCCGACGAGGTCCGCCGCCTCCGGCAGGCCCGCGAGCACGGGCGCGGCCATGGCGCGTTCCTGCTCCCCCGGCCCGCCGAGGACTACCACGCGCGCGCCTTCCAGCGCGCCTCCCGGTCCGGTCAGCAGGCGCGCGAGGGTCAGGAAGCGGTCGGCCGGCCAGACCTTGCGGACCCAGTTCGCGGTGGGGCCGAGCGCGAGCACGCGGGACCCGGGGCCGACCAGGGCTTCCGCCCGCGCTTCCTCCTCCGGCCCGAACCAGGCGACCGGGCGCGGCGCGGGGGTGATGCCGAGCGTCTGCGCGATGTGCAGCAGCCGGTGGCCCGGCCGCCTGCCGCCGCGCATCACCGCCCGCCGCCGCGCCGGCAGCAGCCAGGCGATCGCGGAGCCGCGCAGGTCCACCACCAGGTCCCAGCGGCGGAAGGCGACCTCCCACCACAGCCGCAGCCAATGCAGGCCGTAGCGCTTCTTCTCGATCGGGATGAGGCGCTCGAGGGCCGGCATGCGGCTGAACACGCCCTCGGCCACGCGGCCGCAGGCAATGGTGAAGCGCGCCTCCGGATGCGCCCGCATCAGGTGGTCGAGCAGCCCGGTCGACAGCACGGCGTCGCCGATCCGGGTCGAGGTGATGAAAAGGACGCGCACGCGGCGCCTGTATCACGCCCCGAAGCGGGGGGGGAGGTTGCACCCGTGGCCGATCCGGCACACCTGACAGGCATGAGCCTCGCCATCCTCCCCGACCGGGGCGTGCTGGAGGTTGCCGGCCCGGACCGGGCGGCCTTCCTGCAGGGCCTCGTCTCCAACGACGTGATCCGGCTCGCGCCCGGCCAGGCGGCCTGGAGCGCGCTGCTGACGCCGCAGGGCAAGTGGCTCGCGGATTTCTTCGTCATCGCGACCGGGGACGCCTTCCTGCTGGACGCCGAGCGCGCGCAGCTGGCCGAGCTGGCGCAGCGCCTCGGGCGGTTCCGGCTGCGCTCGAAGGTGACGCTGCGCGATGCCTGCGATGATTGGCGCGTCCATGCCGCCTGGGGCACGGCGCCGGCGGCGGGCGACATCGTGGTGGTCGACCCCCGCCTGCCGGAGGCCGGCTGGCGGGTGCTGTCCCGCGTGCTGCTCGCGGCCGATGCGACGGCCGAGGATTACGACCGCCATCGCCTCGCCCTCGGCCTGCCCGACGGGTCGCGGGACATGGAGCGGGAGAAGTCCGTCCTGCTCGAAGCCGGCTTCGACGAGCTGCACGGCGTCTCGTGGTCCAAGGGCTGCTACATGGGCCAGGAACTGACGGCGCGGACCCGTTATCGCGGGCTGATCAAGCGGCGGCTGGTACCGGTCGCGGTGGACGGCCCCCTGCCCGCGCGCGGGACGAGCGTCACCGACGCAGCGGGTGCCGAGGTCGGCGAGATGCGCTCCGGCCGCGACGGCCGCGGCATCGCGCTGCTGCGCCTCGATGCGCTGGGCCGAGCGCCGTTTGCGGCCGGCGAGTCGCGGCTGACGCCGGACCCCGCGCCCTGGATGCGCCTGCCGGCGCGCGAGGAGGCATGAACGCACAGGACCATGGCCCGGGCGTGCGCCTGCCGCCGCCGGCCGTGGTCGCGGGGCTGCTGGCGCTCGCCTGGGGGCTGGAACGGGTGCTGCCGGTCCCGCTCGGCCCGCCGCTGCCGGATCTCGGCGCGCTGGTGATCTTCGCGGCGGCCGGGCTGATCGGCTGGGCCCTGTTGGTGATGCTGAAGGCTGGCAACGATCCCCGCCCCGACCGGCCGGACAGCGCGATGGTCGAGGCCGGCCCCTACCGCTTCAGCCGGAATCCGATCTACCTCGGCCTCATCCTCGGTGCGCTCGGCTTCGCGCTGCGCTGGGGCGACCTGTGGGGCTGGATCGCGGTGGCGGGGAGCCACCTGGTGCTCGACCGGCTGGTGGTGGCAAAGGAGGAGGCCTATCTCGCCGCCCGCTTCGGTACGGCCTACGAGACCTATCGCAGCCGCGTCCGGCGCTGGATCTGATACCAGGCGCCCGAGGGTTTCACCTTCTCGGGCACGCCCGAGACCATGGCGCCGGCGCCGAACATGGCGACGCCCGGCGCTTCGGCTTCCGGCAAGCCACGCGGATCGCCGTCGATCTGGCAGCGGATCGACTGCACGAAGGGCGGATAGCCGGCGCTGATGGCAAGGACGAGGTATTGCGCCCCGATCACCGCGACGCCGCCGACGAAGGCGCCGACCGTGGCGACGAGGGTCGAGCGGAGCCAGAGGCACCGCATCCGCGCAGTACGGCCGTCGCCCCCGTCCTCCTCCGCCGTCGCGGCGGCTCAGGCGGTGCGGTCGGTCCCGCCGCCCGCCAGCGCCGCCTGCGCGGCGGCCAGCCTGGCCACCGGCACGCGGTAGGGCGAGCAGGAGACGTAGTCGAGCCCGACGCTCTCGCAGAAGGCGATGGAGGACGGATCGCCGCCATGCTCGCCGCAGATGCCGAGCTTGAGGTCGGACTTCACCCGCCGCCCCTTCTCCGACGCGATCTTCACCAGCGCGCCGACGCCGTCCGGGTCGATGGAGACGAAGGGATCCTTCGGAAAGATCCCCTTCTCGACGTAGAGCGGCAGGAACTTGCCGGCATCGTCGCGGGACAGGCCGAAGGTGGTCTGCGTCAGGTCGTTGGTACCGAAGGAGAAGAAGTCGGCGCCTTCCGCGATGGCATCGGCGGTGAGGGCCGCGCGCGGCAGCTCGATCATCGTGCCGACGCTGTATTCCACGTGGTACTTCGTCTCGGCGAAGACCTCCTGCGCGACGCGATCGACCAGCCCGCGCGTGATCTCGAGTTCGCGGCGCGTCGCGACCAGCGGGATCATGATCTCGGGGTGCGGGGCCTTGTGCGTCTCCTTGCCGATCTGGCAGGCGGCCTCGAAGATCGCGCGGGCCTGCATCTCGTAGATCTCGGGGAAGGAGATGCCGAGGCGGCAGCCGCGATGGCCGAGCATCGGGTTCGCTTCCGAGAGTTCCTGCGCGCGGCGGCGCATCGCCTCGACATCGGTGCCAAGGGAGGAGGCCACCTCGGAGATCTCGAGGTCGGTGTGCGGCAGGAACTCGTGCAGCGGCGGGTCGAGCAGGCGGATCGTCACCGGCAGCCCGGCCATGATGCGGAACAGCTCGACGAAGTCCTGCCGCTGGAAGGGCAGCAGGCGGGACAGCGCGGCGCGGCGGCCATCCACCGTCTCGGCCATGATCATCTGCCGCACGGCGCCGATGCGCTCGGGGTCGAAGAACATGTGCTCGGTGCGGCAGAGGCCGATGCCCTCGGCGCCGAACTTCCGCGCGGTGTCGGCGTCGAGCGGGGTCTCGGCATTGGCGCGGACCCTGAGGCGCCGCACCTCGTCGGCCCAGCCCATCAGCGTCGCGAAGTCGCCGGAGAGCTGCGGCTCGATCATGGCGACGGAGCCGACGAAGACCTCGCCGGTGCCGCCGTCGATGGTCAGCACCTCGCCGCCGCGCACCTGGATGCCGCCGGAGGAGAGCACCTGGTTGTTGTAGTCGACCGAGACGCCGCCGCAGCCGGCGACGCAGGGCCGGCCCATGCCGCGGGCGACGACGGCGGCGTGGCTCGTCATGCCGCCGCGCGTGGTCAGGATGCCCTTGGCGGCGTGCATGCCGTGGATGTCCTCGGGCGAGGTCTCGATGCGCACGAGGATGACGGCCTCACCCTTCTGCGCGCGGGCCTCGGCCTCGTCGGCAGAGAAGACGACGATGCCGGACGCCGCACCCGGGGAGGCGGGCAGGCCCTTGGCCAGCAGCTTGCGCGGCGCCTTGGGGTCCAGCGTGGGATGCAGCAGCTGATCGAGCGCCGCGGGGTTCACCCGCTTCACCGCCTCGGCGTGGTCGATCAGGCCCTCGCGCGCCATGTCCACGGCGATCTTGAGCGAGGCCGCCGCAGTGCGCTTCCCGTTGCGCGTCTGCAGCATGTAGAGCTTGTTCGACTGGACCGTGAACTCGATGTCCTGCATGTCGCGGTAGTGGCGCTCGAGCGTCTCGCGCACCTTCACCAGTTCCGCGTAGGCCGCGGGCATCACCTCCTCCATCGGCTTCTCGCCGATCTTCGAGCGTGTCGACGACATGGGCTGCGGCGTGCGGATGCCGGCGACCACGTCCTCGCCCTGCGCGTTCACCAGATACTCGCCGTAAAAGATGTTCTCGCCGGTCGAGGGGTCGCGGGTGAAGCAGACGCCGGTCGCGCAGTCATCGCCCATGTTGCCGAAGACCATGACCTGGACATTGACCGCGGTGCCCCATTCGGCGGGGATGTCGTGCAGGCGGCGATAGGTGACGGCGCGCTGGTTCTGCCAGGAGCCGAACACCGCGCCGATCGCGCCCCAGAGCTGGTCCCAGGGGTCCTGCGGGAAGGGCTTGCCCGTCACCTCGCGGACCATCTCCTTGTAGCCGTCCACGATGCGGTGCCACTCGGAGGCGGTGAGCTCGGTGTCCTCGATCTTGCCGGTGTCGAGCTTCTCGTTCTCGATGATTTCCTCGAAGCGGTGATGGTCCACGCCGAGGACGACCGAGCCGTACATCTGGATGAAGCGGCGGTAGGAATCCCATGCGAAGCGCGCATCGCCCGAGGCGGCGACAAGGCCTTCGACCGTCGCGTCGTTCAGGCCGAGGTTCAGCACCGTGTCCATCATGCCCGGCATGGAGACGCGGGCGCCGGAACGCACCGAGACGAGCAGCGGCCTGTGGTGGTCGCCGAACCTGTTGCCGACGGCTTCCTCGACGCGGGCAAGGCCGGCGCGCACCTGCGCCTCGAGGTCGCCCGGATAGGCCTGGCCGTTCTGGTAGTACCAGGTGCAGACCTCGGTCGTGATGGTGAAGCCGGGCGGCACGGGAAGGCCGATGGAGGCCATCTCGGCCAGGTTGGCGCCCTTGCCGCCAAGGAGATTGCGCATGTCGGCGCGGCCTTCGTTGCGGCCGGCGCCAAAGCTGTAGACCCACTGCGTCATCGGGGGCTCCCCCTCAGGCTTCGATCTTCGAGAAATCCGCCACCGCGTCCATCGTGGCACGGAGGCGGGCGAGAAGTTTCAGGCGA
The DNA here is from genome assembly GCA_023424475.1 of Pseudomonadota bacterium. Classification (GTDB taxonomy): domain Bacteria; phylum Pseudomonadota; class Alphaproteobacteria; order Acetobacterales; family Acetobacteraceae; genus Neoroseomonas. The sequence continues at coordinate 3,717 of JAFADX010000096.1, read as the reverse complement.
TTGCGGCGGAGTTCCGGCGCAGGATCGTTGACGATCACCTTGTCGAAGAAGGCATCCACCGGCGCGCGGAGCGTGGCCATGGCCTCCATGGCGCGCTCGAAATCCTCGGCGGAGAGGTCGAGCTCGATGCGCGGCGCGGCGTCTTCCAGCGCGGCGGCCAGCGCCTCTTCCTCATGCACCTTGAGCAGATGGCGCTCGTAGCCCGTGTCATAGGCATGGCCGTCGCGCTTCTCCTCGATGCGGAGGATGTTGGCGGCGCGGCGATGGGCGGCGAGCAGGTTGGCGCCGGCCTCGGATTCCACGAAGGCGCGCACGGAATCGGCGCGGCGGAGCAGGCGGTTGATGTCGTCGTCCGGAGCGGCGCCGAGCACGGCGGTGACGACGTCGTGGCGGGTGCCTTCGGCGCGGAGCTGCACGCGAAGGCGGTCGGCGAGGAAGTCGATGAGTTCGGCGCCCAACGCCCTGGCCTGCGGCACCACCACTGCGTCGCCGGCGCGGAACATGCGCGTCAGCTCCCCCGCCGTGCTGGTCTGCGGCACCACGTAGAGCGGATAGCCGTGGCCGCGCAGATCCGCGAACCAGTCAAGGTCGAGCAGGCGCACCAGCACCTTTTCGTGCTTGCCGAGGCCCTCGCCGGCGAGGCGCGCGGCGGTCTCCTCGACCTCATGGCGCAGGTCGGGCTGCTTCGCGAGGCTGGCGAAATGCGCCGCCTCCACCGCGAGCCAGGGGGAGCCGCGCCACTGCTCGACATAGCCGGCCATGGCCTGCTCGATCACCGCGCGCAGGCCGAGCCGCAGCCCGTTCTCCCGCAGGATGCGGATGACGCCGAGGGCCGCGCGGCGCAGCGCGAAGGGGTCTCCCGAGCCGGTCGGCTTCTCGCCCACCGCGAAGAAGCCGGTGAGCTGGTCGATCTTGTCGGCAAGGGCGACGGCAATGGCCACCGGCTCGGCCGGCACGTCGTCGGAGGGGCCAAGGGGGCGGTAATGCGCGGCGATCGCTTCGGCGACGCGCGGGTCCTCGCCCTGGCCGAGGGCGTAGTAACGGCCCATCACGCCCTGCAGTTCAGGGAACTCGCCCACCATGCCCGAAGCGAGGTCGGCCTTGGCAAGCCGCGCCGCGCGGGCGGCGAGCATCGGATCGGCGCCGACCTTCTCCGCGACCAGGCGCGCGAGGCGCTCGATCCGCGCGACGCGCAGGCCCTGGGTGCCGAGCCGGGCGTGGAACACCACGGAATCGAGCTTCGGCAGGAAGGATTCGAGCGACTGCCTGCGGTCGAGGTCCCAGAAGAACCGCGCATCCGAGAGCCGTGCGCGCAGCACGCGCTCATTGCCCGCGACGATCGCGGCACCGCCGTCGGGGGCGGCGATGTTCGCCACCAGCGCGAAGCGCGGCGCCGCCGCACCATCCGCGCGCCGCAGCGCGAAATAGCGCTGGTTCACGCGCATGGTCGTGCGCATCACTTCGGGCGGCAGGTCCATGAAGGCGTCGTCGATGCGCCCGAGCAGCGGCACCGGCCATTCGACGAGGCCGGCGACCTCGGCGACGAGGCCCTCGTCGGGCACCACGGCCAGGCCATCGGCTGCGGCGAGCGCGGCGATGCCGTCGCGGATGCGCGAGGCGCGCTCCGCCGCGTCCAGCACGACGAAGCGCTCGCGCAGCCCCGCCTCGTAATCGGCGAAGACGGGCGCGGCGAAGGCGCCCGGGGCCATGATGCGGTGCCCCTCGGTCTCGTTGCCGGAGGCGAGGCCATGGCCGCCGTCATCGCCATGCCGGAGGTCGAAGGGCACCACGGCGCCGTCGAGGACGCAGAGGATGCGCTTGAGCGGCCGCACCCAGGGCATCGAGGAGCCGCCGCCCCAGCGCATCGACTTGGGCCAGGGGAAGGCGCGGATCAGCGCCGGCACGGCGGCCGCCACCAGCGCCTGCGCCTCGACCGTCTCGCCGGGCCTGGCCAGCACCCAGAACTGGCCTTCCTGCTTCAGCGCGTCGCGCGTCGCGCCATGCTTGCGCAGGAAGCCATCGAGCGCCTGCTCCGGTGCGCCGATGCGCGGGCCGCGTTCCTCCCTGCCCGCGGTCGTCACGCTGGCCTTCAGCCTGGCCGTCAGGGCGATGCGGCGAGGGCCGGAGAAGGTCTGCGGGGCGCCGTCGAGCAGCGCGGCACAGCGTTCGGAGAAAAGGCGCGCGAGATCCTCCGCCGCGCGCGCCTGCATGCGCGCGGGGATCTCCTCGGAAAGCAGTTCGAGCAGCAGGTCAGGCACCGGCCGTCTCCCCCGCGAGCCAGGCCTCGCAGCAGCCCTTCGCCAGGTTGCGCACCCGGCCGATATAGGCGGCGCGCTCCGTCACGCTGATCGCGCCGCGCGCGTCGAGCAGGTTGAAGCGGTGGCTCGCCTTCAGGCATTGGTCATAGGCCGGCAGGGCAAGCCCGCGCTCGAGCAGCGCGGCGCATTCCTTCTCCGCGTCCTCGAAATGACGGAACAGCATCGGCACGTCGGCGTATTCGAAGTTGTGGGCGGAGTATTCCTTCTCGGCGCGCAGGAACACCTCGCCGTACTTCACGCCGTCGTCGTTGAAGGCGAGGTCGTACACGTTCTCGACACCCTGGATATACATCGCCAGGCGCTCGAGCCCGTAGGTCAGCTCCGCCGAAGGCTTGTCGCAGGCGATGCCGCCGACCTGCTGGAAATAGGTGAACTGTGTCACCTCCATCCCGTCGCACCAGACCTCCCAGCCCAGGCCCCAGGCCCCGAGGGTCGGGTTCTCCCAGTCATCCTCGACGAAGCGGATGTCGTGCAGCGAAGGATCGATGCCGAGGGCGCGGTAGGAGTCGATCAGCAGCCCCTGCGGGTCGGCCGGGCTCGGCTTCAGCAGCACCTGGTACTGATAGTAATGCTGCAGCCGGTTCGGATTCTCGCCGTAGCGGCCATCGGCGGGCCGGCGGGAGGGCTGCACATAGGCGACCTTCCACGGCTTCGGGCCGAGCGAGCGCAGGGTCGTGGCCGGATGGGAGGTGCCGGCGCCGACCTCCATGTCGTAGGGCTGCAGGAGGATGCAGCCCTGCTCGGACCAGAAGCGATGGAGGCGGAGGATGATGTCCTGGAAGCTCGGGGGCTTCTGCGGCATGGGGATTCCGGGTCTGGCGCAGGGCTCTGTTGCGGCGCACCTATAGGCGCCAGACCTTCAACCGGCAAGGAAACCGCCTTGGATACCGCCGCGAACCTCGTCCGCGCCTACCTCGATGCCTTCAACCGGGAGGATCGCCCCGCCATGCTGGCCCTGCTGACCGAGGACGTCGCCCACGACATCAACCAGGGCGGCCGCGAAACGGGCCGCGATGCCTTCGCCGCCTTCATGGCCCGGATGGACCGCTGCTACCGCGAGCGCCTGGCGGACATCGTGGTCATGGCGGAACCGGCCGGCACCCGCGCCGCGGCCGAGTTCATCGTGGAGGGCGAGTATCTTGCCTCCGACGAGGGCCTGCCGCCCGCGACCGGCCAGCGCTACCGCCTGCCGGCCGGGGCCTTCTACGAGATCCGCGGCGGGCGGATCGCGCGGGTCACGATGTTCTACAACCTGCAGGACTGGATCCGGCAGGTCGGCGGCTAGAGCGGATCCCGATCAGTGGAATCCCCTATCGGGTGAAGATGCTCGCAGAAGCAAAGGGCTGGAGACGTTGCCGTGAGCCAGGGCGAACGGGAGCGGCTCTGGGGTGGTGGCCAT
>JAFADX010000090.1 GCA_023424475.1 Pseudomonadota bacterium | reverse complement strand
AGCCGGTCCGCGACTGGCTGGCCAAGCGTCCCCGCTGGCACGTCCACTTCACGCCCACCGGTGCATCCTGGATCAATCAGGTCGAGTGCTTCTTCGCCAACCTGACCAAGAAGCAGATCCGGCGCGGCGTCCACCGTTCCACTGCCCAGCTCGAGGCCGACATCCGCGCCTTCATCGACGCCCACAACGCCGCCCCCACGCCGTTCCGCCGGACCAAGCCCGCCGACGACATCCTCGCCGCCATCCAGCGCTTCTGTCTCCGTACCAAGCAAATCAACCACACTACAGAAGCAGGACACTAGAGCGGATCCCGATCAGGTGGAATCACCCGATCGGGTGAAGATGCTCGCAGAAACAACGGGCTGGAGACGTTGCCGTGAACCAAGGCGAACGGGAACGGCTCTAGATGTAGCGCAGCGCCAGGACGCCCAGCACGATCGCCGCCGCGACCGAGGTCGTCACCAGCATCAGGCGCTTCTCGATGAAGTCCCGAACCGGCGGCCCGAAATGCCGGATCAGTGCGGCGAGCAGGAAGAAGCGCGCCGCGCGGGTGACGAGGCTGGTCAGCAGGAATGTCCCGAAATCCATCTTCGCCGCGCCGGCGGCGATGGTCACGATCTTGTACGGGATCGGCGTAAGGCCCTTGATCAGGATCACCGCCGCGCCCCAGCGGCGGAACCATTCCTCGAACCGCGCCAGGGCGTCCGCGTGGCCATAGGCCGCGAGCACCGGCTGCGCGATCGCCTCGAAGAGGAAATAGCCGATCGCGTAGCCGAGGACACCGCCAAGGACCGAGGCGATGGTGCAGATCGCCGCCAGCCGCCAGGCTTGGTCGGGCCGCACCAGCGCCATGGGCACGAGCATCGCATCCGGCGGGATCGGAAAGATGCTGCTCTCCGCGAAGCTCACCGCGCCGAGCCAGAAGCGGGCCCGGTGATGCTGCGCCAGCAGCATCACCTTGGCATAGAGGGCATGCAGCAAGACATGACTCCATCCGGGAGGGAGCGCGGGACCGCGGCAGCAGGCAGTTACCGTGCGGCGCGGCGCCCGGCTAGAGCAGATCCCGATCAGGGGAATCACCTGATCGGGTGAAGAGGCTCGCAGAAACAAAGGGCTGGAGACGTTGCCGCGAGCCAGGGCGAACGGGAACGTCTCTAGCCGTCCGCCGGATGAAAATGCTGGTAGATCTTCCGCGCCACGGCCGGGCCGATGCCCGGCGCCTTCTCCAGGTCCTCGAGCGCCGCGTTGCGGACCCCGCGGGCCGAGCCGAAATGGTTCAGCAGCCGCCGCTTCAGCGCCGTGCCGACGCCTGGGATCTCATCCAGCTCGCTGCGGGTGATCGCCCGGGAACGCCCCGCCCGGTGCGCCGAAATGGCAAAGCGGTGCGCCTCGTCCCGCAGTCGCTGGAGATAGTAGAGCACGGGATCGCGCGGCGGCAGCTGGATGGGTTCGCGCCCCGCCATGTGGAACCATTCCCGCCCCGCATCGCGGTCCGGACCCTTCGCCACCGCCACCAGCGGCACGTCCTCGACGCCGAGTTCGGCCATCACCGCCTGGGCGGCGGAGAGCTGCCCGGCGCCGCCATCGATCAGCACCAGGTCGGGCCAGGATTCGGACTCTCGGGCGGGGTCTTCGCGCAGGGCGCGACCGAAGCGGCGCTCGAACACCTCCCGCATCATGGCGAAGTCGTCGTTGCCCGGTGCCGCCTTGATCGAGAATTTCCGGTAGGCCTGCTTCATGAAGCCGGATGGGCCGGCGACGACCATCACGCCATAGGGGTTGGCCCCCTGGATGTGGCTGTTGTCGTATATCTCGATGCGGTCCGGCGCCGCCGGCAGGCCGAAGAGGCCGGCGACGCCATCGAGCAGCCGCGCCTGCGCCGTGCCTTCCGCCAGGCGGCGTTCCAGCGCCTCGCGCGCATTGGTCGCGGCGTGCTCCACCGCCTGCCGTTTCTCTCCGCGCTGCGGGCGGTGCAGCTCGACCTTGCGGTTCGCCTTGAGCGAGAGCGCCTCGGCGATCAGGGCCGCCTCGGGCGGCTCGTGGGAGAGCAGCACCAGCGGCGGCGGCGGCAGGTCGTCGTAGAGCTGGGCGAGGAAGGCACCCATCACCTCCTCGGGGCTCTGGTCCTGCTTCGCATGGTTCAGGAAATAGGGCCGGTTGCCGTTGTTGCGGCCGCCGCGGAAGAAGAAGACCTGCACGCAGCTCTGCCCGGCCGCCTGGTGCAAGGCGACCACGTCCGCATCGCCCACGCCGTCCAGGTTCACCCGGTCCTTGCCCTGGACATGGGTCAGCCCGCGGATGCGGTCGCGCAGGGCCGCGGCACGCTCGAACTCGAGGTGCTCCGCCGCCGCCTCCATCTCCGCCGCCAGCCGCCGCTGGATCGAGGGCGTGCCGCCGGAAAGGAACTCCTTCGCCTCCTTCACCAGCGCCGCGTAGTCGTCCTGCGAGATCCGGCCGACGCAGGGCGCGGAGCACCGTTTGATCTGGAACAGGAGGCAGGGCCGCGAACGGCTGTCGAACACCGTGTCCCGGCAGGAACGCAGCAGGAAGACGCGCTGCAGCGCCGTGATGGTCTGGTTCACCGCCCAGGCCGAGGCGAAGGGACCATAGTAGGAGGCCCCCTTCCGCCGCTCGCCCCGATGCTTGGCGATCTGCGGATAGGGGTGGTCGTCGGTGATGACGAGCCACGGATAGGACTTGTCGTCGCGCAGGACGATGTTGAAGCGCGGCCGCAGCCGCTTGATCAGGTTCGCTTCGAGCAGCAGCGCCTCGGCCTCGCTCGCGGTCGTCACGACCTCGAGGCTGCGCGTCTCGAACACCATGCGCCGGAGGCGCTCGGACAGCCGGGAGGCCTGCGTGTAGGACGCGACGCGCCGGCGCAGCGACCGCGCCTTGCCGACGTAGAGCGCATCGCCCTTCGCATCGAGCATCCGATAGACGCCGGGGGTCAGGGGCAGGGTCGGCAGAGCCGCCTCGATGACACCCAGGCCGTCGCCCGGAGAGGTCTCGGCTGATCCGGTCATGCCGCGGGCCAGTAACAAATCTCCTGGTGGGATTTTTCCACCAATCCTGTGGACAACCTTGTGGGCGAAATGCCCGCGAACGGTGCCGAGCCTTGGCAAATCAGCGCCTTAGCGAATGCGCACGCAAAGCTTACCGAACAGGCGCCTGAATTTATCGCTTTGATTTTATTGTGCTTTTTTCCGACCGCCTGTTGGGGGAATAGGTCAAGATGCATTTTGTGCTTGACCGGCAGGAAGTGCATCGGCGTGGCATCGCTGCGGTGGACAATTCCTGCCATGCCCTGTTTCAAAATCGCGTCCTTTCAACGACAACGCCCACAGTCGTTACATTTTCGAGCACGTCCGGCTTCTCGACCGAGACCCGAGCCGCAGCGATGCGGTCATCCGCCAGCAGGGCCAGGGCAATGCGTTCGGCCAGCGTCTCGGCGAGCCGGACATGCCCCGCCGCGGCAATCCGCCGCGCCGTCTCCGCGACCAGGCCATAATCGACCACCCGCCCCAGTTCGTCCGGCCCTTCGCTCGATGGCGCATGGGGGTCCGCAACCGACAGATCGATGCCGATGACGACCCGCTGCGGTCGGGCCTGCTCGTGCGCATGCACGCCGAGAAGCGCCTGCACGGTCAGCCCGCGGACGAAGACGCGACGCAGCCCGCGGGCGGCATCCGGGGCGAAGCTCATTCCTCCGGCTCCGGGCCCCGGCTCGGCGACCACTGCATGTGTTGCCCGCCGTCGAGCGCGATCATCTGCCCGGTCATCGACGGCAGCGCGAGAATGGCAATGAGTGCGCGCGCCACTTCCCCGGGCGAGGTGCCATGGCGCAGCGGCACCGAATGGGCCTGCCGTGCGAACTGCTCGGGGCTCTGCCGCGGACTCGGCAGGGCCGGCCCCGGGCCGATGGCATTGACGCGGATCCGCGGGGCCAGCGCCAGCGCCATGGTCCGTGTCAGCGTCCACAGTCCCGCCTTCGACACGGTGTAGGAGACGAAATGCGGCGTTAGAGACCAGACCCGCTGGTCGAGCATGTTCACCACCACGCCCTGCCCTGCCCCGGGCAAAGCACGCGCGAAGGCCTGGGTCAGCACGAAGGGGGCGCGCAGGTTCGGCTCGATGTGCCGGTCCCAGGACCCGCGGGTCGCATCGTCCCATTCGTCGCGCTCGAAGGTCGAGGCGTTGTTGACCAGCACGCCGAGCGGCCCGAGGGCCGCCTCGGCCGCGGGGACCAGCCGGGCAACCTCCGCTTCCCGCTCCAGCGCCGCCTGCACCGTCACGGCACGCCGGCCGCGGGCGCGGATCTCGGCGGCGGCCGCCTCTGCCTCGGCACCGCTCGCCGCATAGTGGATGGCAAGGTCGAAACCGGCCTCCGCCAGCGCCAGGGCCATGGCGCGGCCGAGACGCTTCGCCCCGCCGGTGACCAGCGCGGCGCGCGGAATGGTGTCGGGGATCGGCAGCATCATCGGTCGCGATGTAGCGTGCCGCCGGCCCGGCGTCATCGGGCACCGCCCCGCCTGCCCTGCCGCATGTCAGGTCCGGCGCCATCCCGCGGCTTCGCGCGCCGGCCCCGCCGGGCATCAGGACGTCGAAACCATGGACCGGCAGCCGTAGCCGCGCGGCCGCGTCGCGGCGATCATGGCGTGCAGGTTCTCGGGCCCGGTGGGCGCGTGTTCCTGGTCGATGATGGCGTCATCCGCGCCGGCGGCGGCAAGCGCCTGCACTGCCACCGCCGGAGGGATGGTGTTCACGTAGCCGCCCAGCACCTCTCCTGCGCGCAGGCGCTGCTTCATGCCTGACATGGCCATGTCGGTTCCTCCCGGTCGGCGCGCCGCCGGCGGGCAGAAAGCCCGGGGGCGCGACAGTGCCCGCCGCCATCGCTTCGTTTGAGGCGGCGGCAGCTCGGCCGCGATGGCACGCGATCCGGACTTGTCACGGCCCCGCCGAGGCGCCTAGTTTGGCGCCATGGTTGCGAACGGCATCCTGACGTCCCGATTTTGGTACCGCTGGTATCCACCAGCGGCCTAGGGATCCATCACGCGACCAGATCTCCCGAAAGCCGCCGAGCCCTGGCGGCTTTCGCGTTTTCGGGACCCGACCGATCCCGCAGCCCGCAAGACACCAGACGCCCGGCGGCCCCACCACCAAGAGGCCCGCCATGACCCGCTCCGAATACGATTTCGACGTGATTTCCGGCCCGTCCACGCCGCCGCGTCCGCCTGCGCCGAAACCGGCCCCCGCGCCGGCCAAGCCGATCGGCAAGTGACGATGCGGCCCGCCGCGTTCATGCCGCGCTAACCAAGGCGCGCCATGATCGCCGGCGTGGCCCCCCGAGCCGCGACCCGCGCCAGAACGGCGGATGACCCGGATGGAAACTCCATGCGGCCTGCCGACTGGACGCACCTCAGCGAAGACCTGCAACTCGCGCTGTCCCGCGAAGCGTTGTCCCGCGCCGCCGAAACCCTGGCGTCCCACGCCGAGATCCTGGCGCGCGAGATGGAGGATGGCGCGCTGCTCGATCGCGGCGGACCGGATGCGCTGCGCCTTTTCGCGGCCGTGGTGCGCGCGACCAACCGCGATGCCTTCGGTGCGGCGGGCCACGCCTGACCGGGCGCCTCAGCGGCGGATCAGGATGTAGTTGATCGTCAGGTCGATGGTGACCTGCTCCTCCGCTGTGCCGGGCGGAAAGGGCGGCAGCGACGCGCCACGGAAAACCGTCTGGGAATAATAGTTCAGGTAGATCGAACGCGAGGGTGAGCGCAGTTCGACGCCGCGCACACGGCCATCCGCGCCCGTGGTGATGCGCACGGTGACCGGCCCTTCCTCTCCGAGTTCCGCGGCCTCCCGCGGGTAGCGCAGGTTGCGGTCGAGCCAGGCGCGGAAGGCGTTGCGCCAGTCCGGGCCGGCCTGGGCACCGCGGACGCGCAGGTTCTCGACGTCGCCAGGTCCCGGGAGGTGCGCGCCGGGCCGCAGGTCCAACCCACGCCGCGGCGCGCCGGGGCGCGATGGATCCGCTTCGCCCAGCCGGATCGGTGGGCGGTTGGTCAGATCCAGCGGCTGCGGCCGCGGTGGTGCGGGTGGCGCCGCCGGCGGCGGGGGCGGCGGCATGGGC
>JAFADX010000069.1 GCA_023424475.1 Pseudomonadota bacterium | reverse complement strand
GTTTGTGCGAGCATCTTCACCCGATCAGGTGATCCCACCTGATCGGGATCTGCTCTGGAGCCGTTCCCGTTCGCCCTGGCTCACGGCAACGTCTCCAGCCCTTTGTTTCTGCGAGCATCTTCACCCGTTCAGGTGATTCCCCCTGATCGGGATCTGCTCTGGGAAAAGTCGGGTTTCCCTGGCGGCAACCCCCGCGGCTCAGCCACTGGGCGCGCCGCGGAACCCCGTCGCAACGACGTAGAGTTCGGCGCTGTCCTTGCGGCTCGCCGGCGGCTTCACGTGGCGGACCACGGCAAAGTCCCGCTTCAGCGTCGCCAGCATCTCCTTCTCGGTCCCGCCCTGGAACACCTTGGCGACGAAGCCGCCGCCCGGGGCCAGCACGCGGCCGGCGAAGTCAAGCGCGATCTCGGCCAGGCCCATGATGCGCAGGTGGTCGGTCGCCTGGTGCCCCGTGGTGTTGGGCGCCATGTCCGAGAGCACGACATCCGCCCTGCCGCCCATCGCCGCGATGGTGCGGTCCTCGGCCTCCTGCTCGGTGAAGTCGCCCTGCAGCACGGTTGCGCCGGGCACGGGGTCCATGGGCAGGATGTCGATGCCGACCACCTGGCCCTTCGGCCCCACCGCCTGCACCGCGACCTGGGTCCAGCCGCCCGGCGCGGCGCCGAGATCCACGACGCGCATGCCCGGCTTCAGCAGGTGCAGCTTCTGATCCATCTCCAGCAGCTTGAAGGCGGCGCGGGAGCGCAGGCCGCGTTCCTTCGCCGCACGGACATAGGGGTCGTTGAGCTGGCGTGTCAGCCAGCGCTGGCTCGCGGTGCTGCGGCCCGTCGCGGTGCGCAGGCGGGTCGCCATGCCGCGCCCCGCCGGCGGTTGCTTCGCCATGGTTTCTCCTTCAGCGCAGCGGCCGGCGGCGGGGCGCGGCGCGTTCGGCGCGGATCATGCGGGTCAGCATGCCTTCCCGCAGGCCGCGATCCGCGACCGTCAGGCGAGGCGTCGGCCAGACACGCCGGATCGCAGCATAGACCGCGCAGCCGGGCAGGACGAACTCGACCCGGTCCGGCCCGACGCAGGGATGGGCCGCGAGCCCTTCCCGGCCCAGGGCGAAGAGGTCGCCCAGGGCGAGATCCGCGGCTGCGCAGTCCAGCGTCTTGCCGTCCACGAGCGGGCGGCGGTAGCGCGGCAGGGCCATCGCGACGCCCGCGAGCGTCGTGACAGTGCCCGAGGTGCCCATGAGCCGCACCCCGCCCACGCGGATCTCCTGACCGATCCGGTGGATGCGGTCGAATTCGGCCAGGTGCTCGGCGACCTCGGCGACGACCTCGCAGAAGCCGTGCTCGGTGAAGCAGTCCTGGTGCGCGCGCTCGGCCAGGGTCACGACGCCGAGGGGCAGGGAGACGTAGCCGATCAGTTCCGGCGCCCCGCCCGGGGGCACGCGGATCCAGGCGATCTCGGTGCTGCCGCCGCCGATGTCGAAGAGAAGCGCCCGCCGGTCCTGGACCCCGAGCAGGGGCGCGCAGGATTCCATGGCGAGTTCGGCTTCCTCCCGCGCCGAGATGATGCGCAGGCGGAGGCCCGTCTCGGTCGCGATGCGGGCGAGGAAAGCGGGACCGTTGGCGGCGCGGCGGCAGGCTTCGGTCGCGACGGCCTCGAGCCGCCGGACGGGGCGGCGGGTGAGCTTGTCGGTACAGGCGCGCAACGCGGCGGAGGCCCGGTCCATCGCGGAGTCCGCGAGGCTGCCGGTGGTGGCCAGGCCCTCCCCCAGCCGGACGATGCGGCTGAAGGAATCGACCACGCGGAACCCCCCGCCGCCGGTGGGCGCAGCGACGAGGAGGCGGCAATTGTTGGTGCCGAGGTCGAGTGCCGCATAGGCATGCCCGCAGGATTCCGCCCGCACGAAACCCGCTGCCGCCGGCGATGGCGGTGAATCGGGAACGAAAGGGGCAGACGCGTCGGTCATTTTCGGGTCCGGACCGACCCGGGAAGAGGTACGGCCCATTATTGAATGTTCTTGAGATGTGGGCCCGTGGGCAAGGGGTTTCCACGCCATCGCGCGGATCGGCTGTGGAACGATCACCGGGGAGGTTGCCTCACCGGGAGAGCGATGGTAGATGGCCCGCCCTCGGCAGTTGCCGGGCCCGCTTGGGGGATAGTTTAGCGGTAGAACTCCCGGCTCTGACCCGGGCAGCCTTGGTTCGAATCCAGGTCCCCCAGCCACAGCATCCTAAGCATCTGACAAAGCAGCATCTTACGGGTCAGCCAGCACGACGAGGCCGGGCTTGTCCGCTGCTCACCACCACTCACCCACATCACCAGGAAGAATGACGTTTACTACTGGCGTCGCCGTCTCCCGGGCTTGCGATGTGGCGAGGTCTCGCTAAGCCTCCGCACGCGCCGCTTCCGGGAATCCGTCCCGACCGCCTGTCCCCTCCCGCCGGGCCAGGCGATACCGCTCCTGTCGAGCGCTTCAGCGACACCCACCGGCTCACGCTCGCCGCGCTCACCTCGAACCGCTCCGATGCCTCCCGGTGCGTCGCTCCCGCATCCACCGCCGCCACAACTCTTTCTCGAATGTCCTCCGACAGCGCTTTCGCCATGCCTGCCGGCCTCCTCGCCGGCAGGAAGCTTGAATCAGATCTCTCCCGCGTCGCGGAAGCTCGCGGCGACGATCAGGCGCTCCCCGACACCTACACTCCGGGCATTCCACCCATGGCCATCGCAAAGAACGTAGTGCCGTACTGGCGCGCAGAGACAGGCAGCCGAGATAGCGCAGCATCTGCCAGAGAACGGACTGCCAGAGACGCGCCACCGCGCCCGCGCCAGGGCAAAGGTCGGCCAGGTGCGGGCCTTCTGCGGGAT
>JAFADX010000323.1 GCA_023424475.1 Pseudomonadota bacterium | reverse complement strand
GCTCTACGCGGAGCCGCCGGCCGTGCGGAGCCCGGCCTGAGCGCGCCCGCCATCCATCCGGCCGGGCCCGCCATGGCGGGCCTTCTTGCCGCCCTGCACGCGGAGGCCTTCCCGCCCGCCGAGCATTGGACGGCCCAGGCGGTGGGGATGCTGCTCGACCTGCCGGGGCATTTCGGGCTGGTCGCCGATGCCGGCGGCGAACCCCTCGGCTTCGCGCTCGGCCGGGCGGCGGCGGGGGAGGCGGAGGTGCTGACCCTCGCCGTGCGTCCCGGGTCGCGGCGCGCGGGCATCGGCCGCGCCCTGATGGCGGGACTGGTCGCCGAGGCGGCGAATCGTGGTGCCGGGGCGCTCTTCCTGGAAGTCTCCGAGGCCAACCTGCCGGCGCGGGCGCTCTACGCCTCCTTTGGCGCCACGGAAGCCGGCCGCCGCCGCCGCTACTACCGGGACGGCTCGGATGCCCTGGTGTTGCGGATCGACATCACCCCTTGCGCCGCAGCAACAGCCGAGTAATGCCGGAGGGATCATCGTCCTGGAGAAGAACAGCGTGGCCCTGCTCGGCCGCCGTGCGCGGTACGTTGCGCCGAGGCTCGTCACCCTTCAGCATCACTTCCAGAATGCCGCCCGGCGGCAGCCTGTCGAGCGCCAGGCGGACATGAACGAAGGTCATCGGGCAAGTTTCGCGCGTGATGTCAATACGCGAGTCGGGTTGAATTTCTTGTGACGCTAAGAGCCCGTTACGATCTGACATACAATTAATTCCTTCCAATAGGCTCCGAGGGTGCCCAGATATATTGCGACCTGGCGAATCCCTGGATAGAAGCGACTCGCTCAACGACAGCAGGGGGCTGAAGTCGTGGCTGACACCAACCCGAATGCCGAGCTTCTTGGCCTGACGGCCCAGATCGTTTCGGCGCATGTTTCCCACAACCCCGTCCCGGCGGCCGAACTGCCCGGGCTGATCCAGGAGGTGTTCCGCACGCTCTCCGGCGTGGGCTCCGCCCCGGCGCCCGAGCCCGAACGGCCGCAGCCCGCGGTCCCGGTCAAGAAGTCCATCACGCCGGGCTACCTGATCTGCCTCGAGGACGGGAAGAAGTTGAAGATGCTCAAGCGGCATCTCAAGACCGCCTACAACCTCACGCCCGAACAATACCGCGAGCGGTGGGGCCTGCCGGCGGACTATCCCATGGTCGCGCCGGACTATGCGAAGCATCGTTCCTCCCTCGCCAAGAAGATCGGCCTGGGCACGACGCCGCGGGCCCGCGACAAGGGCCGGGGCAAGGGCGCCTGACGCCGGCTCGCTCGCCAGGAGTGGCCGCGCGGTGCGTCGGGCATTATATGGTCCGCGCCTGCGCCCATTCCGGCGCATGAGCGACCGAGGACCCTGACGCCCGCATGGAGAGCCGCATCCGCGCCCGCGCGGCCAGCACCGACCAGCCGCCTTCCAGGATCGAGAGGCTCTGCGTCGAACGTGGCCTGAAGATGACCGGCCAGCGCCGGCTGATCGCGCGCGTCCTCAGCGAGGCGGAGGACCATCCGGATGTCGAGGATGTCTATCGCCGCGCCCTCGCGCTCGACAGCAAGGTCTCGATCGCGACCGTCTATCGCACCGTCCGGCTGCTCGAGGAGAACGGCATCCTCGAACGCCGGGACTTCGGCGGCGGGCGCGCGCGCTACGACCCGGCCGACCGGGGCCATCATCACCACCTGATCGACGTGGACAGCGGCAAGGTGATCGAGTTCGCCGACGAGGAGTTCGAGGCGCTGGCGCGCACCATGGCGCGCCGCCTCGGCTTCGATCTCGTCGGCCAGCGGCTGGAGCTCTTCGGCCGCAAGGCCGAGGCGGAGACTGCCCGCCCCGCCGCCCGCGGCAAGGCGAAGCTACCGTGAACGAAGCCGAGGCAGGCTTCGGCGAGCTCCGCTCGGGCAATCTCGGCGTGCGGCTCGCCGTCAGCGCCGCGGAGGTCGATGCCGTCCAGGCGCTGCGGTATCGCGTCTTCTACGAGGAGATGGGCGCTCACGCGGATGCCGCGACCGCGGCCTCCCACCGCGACAGGGACGAATTCGATGCCGTCGCCGACCACCTGGTGGTGGTGGACCACGACCGCGGCGAGGGGCCGGACTCGGTCATCGGCACCTATCGCCTGACCCGCCGCGCGGCCGCGGCGCGGCTCGGCCGGTGGTATTCGGCCGCGGAATACGACATTTCCCGCATCATCGCCTTCGACGGGGAGATCCTCGAATGCGGGCGGTCCTGCGTCGATGCGGCCTATCGCACGCGCGGATCCATGCAGCTGATGTGGGCCGGGATCGCCGCCTACATCTTCAAGCACAAGGTCGGCATCCTGTTCGGGTGCGCCTCGCTGCCCGGCACCGACCTCGAGGTCCTCGCCGACCAGCTGACCTACCTCGCCGCGAACCACATGGCGCCGGAGGCGATCCGCCCGCGCGCGCTGCCCGGGCGCTACGTGGACATGGTCCGCAAGGATCCCGCCACGATCGACGTGAAGAAGACGCTGGTCGAACTGCCGCCGCTGGTGAAGGGCTACCTGCGCCTGGGCGGCTTCGTCGGCGACGGGGCGGTGCTGGACCATCAGTTCAACACCACGGACGTCGCCGTGCTGGTCAAGACCGACCAGGTCACGGACAAGTACTACAGGCACTACGAGCGCAAGGTCAGCGGGGGGAACTAGCCCGGTGCCGACGCTCTGGGGCCGGCGGAGCTCCTTCAACGTGCAGAAGGTGATGTGGCTGCTCGGCGAACTGGGCCTGCCGCACCGGCACGTCGAGGCCGGCGGCGCGCATGGCGGCCTCGACACGCCCGGGTTCGGGCGCATGAACCCGCATCGCAAGGTGCCCGTGTTCGAGGAGGACGGGCATGCGGTGTGGGAATCCCACGCCATCCTGCGCTACCTCGCCGCCCGGCACGGCGCGCCGCGCTTCTGGAACGACGATCCGCGCATCCGCTCCGAGGCCGACCGTTGGATCGACTGGGCCGCCACCAGCCTGCAGCCGGACATGCTGAACGGCGTCTTCTGGGGCTATTTCCGCACGCCGGAGGCGGAGCGGGACATGCACGCCGTCTCCGCCGCGATCGCCCGCTGCGACGCGCATTTCGCGGTCCTCGACCGGGTGCTGGCCGGACGGGCCTTCCTCGGCGGCGATTCGCCTTCGCTGGCCGACATTCCCGCCGGGACGGCGCTGTACCGCTGGTTCACCCTCGATATCCCCCGCGCGCCGGCGCCCCATGTCGAAGCCTGGTACGACCGGCTGCGGCAGCGCCCCGCCTATCGCGCCGGCGTCATGATCCGCTACGGCGAACTCAAGGGCCGGCTGGCCTTCTGATGACGGGCGCATGCGGGCTTCGCCGCCATGCCCTCCAAGGCCGGGCCGGCGGCGTCCGGGGCCCCCGGCTTCGCGGCGCGATACCAAGCGATGCCGGCGGACGGGCGGGGAGGACAATCCGGGGATTGCGCTGGCGAGGCAGGGAGAAGGAAGGGGGGGGGAGAAG
>JAFADX010000319.1 GCA_023424475.1 Pseudomonadota bacterium | reverse complement strand
CCGATCAGGTGATGCCACCTGATCGGGATCTGCTCTAGCGAAGGCGGCGCGGGGGCGCAATGAGGCGCCCCGCCCGCCCGGATCCGGGCACATGGGCGAAAGGCTTCACATCGTCCGGCGTTTCGGTGCTGCCCGGGGGGCGGGCGATTGATGGCGGCGGTAGCCGCGCCATGTCAGGGGGTGTAGAGACTTCAGCCGAATCCCATGACACCCCGACCAGCCCTTTCGGCCATGTTCCGGCCGCCGAACACGCATTGCAGCGCCGCGGCGCTGCCGCGACGCGGCGGGTGGCGGTGATGGATCACCTGCCCCCGGGCGGCACCGCTGAGGAGCAGGCCCGGTTCGACATCGCGAACAGGCTCTTCCTGCGGCTCTACCAGGCCTCGAACCTGATGCATAAGACCGGCGCGCGGGCCGTCGGGGAATTCGGCGCGACCACCCAGCAATGGGCGGTGCTCGGCGCCCTGTCCCGGCCCGCGGTGCGGTCGCGGGGCATGACGGTGAAGCACCTCATCGCCTTCCTGATGGTCAGCCGGCAGAACCTGACTGCCGTGCTCGACCGGCTGGAGCAGGCCGGGCTGATCGAGCGCGTGCGCGCCGAGGGCGAGGACCGCCGCCTGCGCCATGTCCGGCTGACCGCGCAGGGCGAGGAAACCTGGGGCGAGATGCTCGGCAATATCCGCAGCTACTACGGGGCCGCGCTCGAAGGCTTCTCGACCGAGGAATGCGTGCTGCTGTTCAAGCTGCTGGACCGGCTGAGGGACGGCCTCGGCCGGATGCAGGAGCCGGAGGAGGCCTGACGGGCGGTTCCGCCGGGCCTCCGTCCGGCCGGCGTCAGTCCGGGCGGATGTTGTTGCGCCGGATGATCCCGCCCCACTTCTCGTTCTCGCTGCGGATGAACGCGCCGAACTCCTCGGGGCTGTTGCCGCCGGGGATGGCGCCCTGGTCGTTCAGGCGCCGGCGCACCTCGGGGTCCTGCAGCGCGGCGATGGCGGCGCGGCGCAGGGCGGCGAGCGCGGTGGGCTCGGTCCGCGCCGGGGCGACCAGCCCGTGCCAGTTGCTCGCATCGACCGTGGGCATGCCGAGTTCGCGGAAGGTCGGCACCTCCGGCAGCCAGGGCAGCCTTTCCTGCGTGCCGACGGCGAGGGCGCGCATGGCGCCGCCGCGGATCTGCGGCAGCAGCACCGGCAGGTCGGCGAAGCCCATCTGCACCTCGTTGCGCAGGATCGCGGTCGCGAGCTGCCCACCGCTGTTGTAGGCGATCTGCACGATGTCGAGCCCGGCCGCCGCGCGGAGCTGTTCGGCCGCGAGATGCGGCATCGAGCCATTGCCGGTGGACCCGAAGTTGAGCGCCCCCGGCCGCGCCTTGGCGCCGGCGATGAGATCCTGCAGCGAGCGGTAGGGCGAGGCCGAGGGCACCACCATCGGCTCCGGCACCAGCACGCCGAGGGTGAGCGGCGCGAGGTCCCGCACCGGGTCGTAGGGCGTGCCGCGGCCGAAATTCGGCGAGATGGCGAGCGCGCCGGCGCTGCCGATCCCGAAGATGTAGCCGTCGGGCGGCGCCTTGGCGATCACGTCCACGCCGGTCACGCCGCCGGCACCGGGGCGGTTGTCCACCACCACCGGCTGGCCGAGCGTCTGCTGCATGTGGGGCGCGAGGATGCGGGCGACGATGTCGCTCGGGCCGCCGGCGGCGAAGGGGACGACGAAGCGGATCGGCCGGTTCGGATAGGGATCCTCGGCCGCCGCGGGGAAGGCGGCGAAGGCTCCGAGCAGTGCGGCGATGGCCAGGCGTCTCATGGAAGTCCTCCCGTTGCTTGATGAATGGCGCGTCGGTTCAGGCAAGCGCGGGCAGGCGGTAGAACCGCGCGGCGCTGCGCCAGAAGAGGTCGGCCTTCTCCCCGGCGCTCGCGCCGGCCGCGAGGCGCTTCATCGCGTTCCAGCCGACGCCATAGGCGTAGCCGCCCTTGTCCACGGGGAAGTTGCTTTCGAACATGCAGCGCGCGGCGCCGAAGCACTCGACGAGGTGCTCCATCCAGGGGCGCCACGCCTCGGCGAGCTCGGCCGAGGTGGGCGCGCGTTCGCGCTCCTCGAAGCCGAAGCCGGGCAGGCGCATGCCGAGGCCGCCGAGCTTGACCATCACGTTCGGGCAGGCGGCGAGGTCTCGGACCAGGCCGGACCATTGCGCGAAGACCTCGTCCCGCCTGCCTTCGTAGCGCCCGATGCCGAGCACGCCGCCGCAGTGGTTCAGCACCATCGGCACCTCCGGGAAGGCGCGGGCGAGGGCCGCCAGCTTCGGGATCTGGTGGAAGTACATCCAGGAATCGAAGGAGAGGCCGCGCTTGCCGAGCTCCGCGATGCCGGCGCGGAAGCCCGGGCTGTCGAGCATGTCCTCCGCCGGCGCATAGGCCGGGTTCAGCATCTCGGGGTCGGGGTCCCAGGTGGCGATGTGGCGGATGCCGCGGAAGCGGCCGTTGCCGGCGGCGATGTGGGCATCGAGCACGGCGCCCGCCGCCGCGCCGCGCGTCAGGTCGGCGAAGCCGACGATGCCCTGGCAGACCCGGACATTGCCGTAGATGCCGCTCTCGCACATCGCGGCGATGCCGGCGGAGAACTGCGTCTCCCCGACCGGGCGCAGGTCCTCCGGCCCGTCGGCGCGGTGGAAGGCGCGGGCCTGGACCAGCACGGTGGCGCGGACATCGTGGCCGCTGGCGATGTCGGCCAGGATGTCGTCGAGCAGGTAGCGCCAGCCCGGCCGGTCCCACAGGTGATGATGCGGGTCGATGATGGGCTGGGCGGGGTCGAGCGCCTCCTCCGGCGTCGTCGCCAGCCAGTCCGGACGGACCGGGAGGTAGTGGATCTGCTTCGCGCTGCTCATGGCGTGGCCTCCGGGAAGTCGGGGTCGTTCAGCTCGGGGGCGATGCTGCCGGGGATGCCGAGCTCGAAGGTGTTCAGCGTCAGCGCGACCAGGCAGTAGTAGCCGAGGATCCCCACCAGCTCGACCATGCCGCGCCGGCCGAGTGCCGCCACGCCGCTGTCATAGAGCGGTTGCGGCACGCGCCCCGTCGCGAGCAGCGTGGTCGAGATCTCGTAGACCGCCTTTTCGCGCGCATCGCGCAGGTTCGGCGCGCGGCGCGCGGCGATGGCGGCGATCACCTCGGGGTCCATCCCCGCCTTCAGCCCCTCCCGCTTGTGCGCGGTCCATTCGTGGTGGGAGGTCCAGTGGCGGCCGCAGACCAGGATGGCGAGCTCCGACAGGCGCGGTTCCAGCGTCGTCTGGTAGCGCAGCAGCTCGCCGAGCTTCTGGCCGCGGCTGGCGAGGTCCGGGTTCTGCAGCCAGGCCACCATCGGCGCCGGCACCCGGCCGCGGATGCCGGAGACGGCCTCGGCCACGGCGGCCTTCTGGGCCTCGGTCATCTCCGCCTCGGGCGGCAGGTCCAGGCGCGGCATGGGCGGTCCTCCTTTCCTTGTCTTCGTCAGCCGGGGGTGGCGATCGGGGTGGGGTCGCCGCCCAGGGCGCGCGTCAGGGCGATGGCCTCGCGCAGCACCAGCGGCAGGCAGAGCGCCTCGGCCGCCGCGTCGAAGCGGTAGAGCGGCATGGTGATGCCGATCGACCCGGCGACCGCGCCGCGGGCATCGAGCACCGGCGCGGCGATGGCCGCGACCTCCTTCAGCCGCTCGCCACGGCTGACGATGGGCAGGCGCGGCGGCGGCGCGGTGTCGAGCGCGACGAGGGCGCGGCCATGGGCGCCGATCCCGAGCGGCGCGACCTCGCCCACCCGCGCGATGGTGCGCACCGGCTGCGGGCTGTCGCGGCGGAACAGGCAGCGGCGCGCGGCGCCGTCGCGCGCGAAGAAGGCGGCGCTCTCGCGGCTTTCGTCGCGCAGGCGTTCGAGTGCCGGCATGACCTGGTCCTCGAGCCTCAGGCCGCGGCGGAAGCGTTCCCCCAGCACCAGCAATTGCGGCCCGAGGGCATAGCCGCCGCGCGCCCGCTGGACGAAGCCATGGTGTTCGAGGGTGCCGAGCAGGCGCAGCGCGGTGGTCATGTGCAGCCCGGTGCGGCGGGCGATCTCGGCCAGGGGAAGCGTGCCGTCGCCGTCCTCGAAGGCCAGCAGCAGGGCGAGGGCGCGGTCGACGGCGCGGACATTGCCGTCGGCTTCCGCGGCCTCGCGCGGTGCGGGCGGCCGCGCGGCCGCGGCGCTGATCCTTGTCGGCTTCCTCACCCGCGTCTTGTAGCGATCCCTTTCATGGGATGGAAGACCATTGCACTGAATGGTATGAGGAGGCGGTCAAGCGAGAGGAACCCATGTCCCAGCGATTCACCGACAAGGTCGCGATCGTCACCGGCGCCGGCTGCGTCGGGCCTGGCTGGGGCAATGGGCGGGCGATCGCCGTCGGCCTGGCGCGCGAAGGCGCTACCGTCATCGGCGTGGACCGCAGCGCGGAGGCGATGACCGAGACCGCCGGGCGCATCGCCGCCGAGGGCGGGCGCTTCGAGCCGGTGACGCTCGACGTCACCGACAGCTCGGCCATCGCGCGGCTGGTGGCCGATGCTGCCGGGCGCCACGGCCGCATCGACGTGCTGGTGAACAATGTCGGCGGATCGGCCGCCGGCGGGCCGGTCGAGATGAGCGAGGAGGTCTGGGACCTCCAGATCGACACCAACCTGAAAAGCGTCTTCCTCGCGCTGAAGCACGTGCTGCCGGTGATGGAGGGGCAGGGGAAGGGCGCGGTGGTCAACCTCGCCTCGACCTCCGGCATCCGCTGGACCGGCGCGGCGCAGGTCGCCTATGCCGCCTCGAAGGCCGGCGTCATCCAGTTGTCGCGCGTCGTCGCCGTGCAGTATGCGGCGAAGGGCATCCGGGTGAACACCGTGGTGCCGGGGCAGATGCACACCCCGATGGTCGAGGCGCGGCTCGCGAAGCAGCGCTCCGGCGGGGACGTGGAGGCGCTGATCCGCCAGCGCCTGTCGCGCATCCCGATGGGCTTCGCGGGCGATGGGCGCGACACGGCGAATGCCGTGCTCTTCCTGGCCTCGGACGAGGCGCGCTTCGTCACTGGCACGGAACTCGTCGTCGATGGCGGCATGTCGGTGCGCTGCGGCTGAGGCCCGGCCGGGCGGGGGCGCGGCCGCTGCGGGGCATGGACAGGCTCCCGCACGGCGCATGTCCGGACGGTCCCTGAAACGCTTCGCTGCGCGTGGCCTTCGGCTGCGGCCTCTGCTTGCGCGCGCGGCTGCCGCCGGACCATGATCGGTGCCGAAATAGTCAACGCGCGGCGTGTCCACCCCACGGATCAGCCCGCCGACCCGTAGGATCTCCGCCAGATGGCTTACGATCAGTCGAAGCGAATCCTCGCGATCCAGACCACGCTCGGCGCCGACAAGGTCATGCTGACCGAGCTCGAGGGGCATGATGAGCTGTCGCGCCCCTTCCTGTTCAGGATCCGCATGGCGACGGAGGAGCCGGCGTCGAGCGTGCAGACGCTGCTGGGTACCGAAGTCACGATCGAGTTCGGCCATCAGGTCGATTCCGACTTCAGCACGGTGGGGAGCGAGCGGCGCAAGTTCCGCGGCTTCATCCGGCGCCTGTCGCGCGGCTTCTTCACGGTCGGCGGCATGACCGAGTGGCGGGCCGAGGTGGTGCCGAAGATCTGGTTCCTCTCGCGCGCGGCCGACGTGAAGATCTTCCAGGCCAAGTCCACCAAGGACATCCTCACGGATGTCTTCGGCCGGTTCGGCCTCACCTACCAGATCACCGCCAGCAGCCATGGGAGCCAGGTGCTCGACCTCTGCGTGCAGTAC
This sequence comes from Pseudomonadota bacterium, assembly GCA_023424475.1. Lineage (GTDB taxonomy): Bacteria > Pseudomonadota > Alphaproteobacteria > Acetobacterales > Acetobacteraceae > Neoroseomonas. The sequence continues at coordinate 10,927 of JAFADX010000319.1, read as the reverse complement.
CGGGAGAACACCCTCGATTTCGTCTCCCGCCTGATGGAGAAGGAAGGGCTGTTCTATTTCCACGACCACGCGGAGGGCAGCACCACCCTCAAGGTCGCGGACATGAACGCCCAGTGCACGGCCTGGTCCCTCGACCCGGTGCCGCTGAGCGCGAATGCGGCCACGGGCAGCATCTGGCGCCTCGACGAGGAATATGCCGCGCAGACCGGCCAGTGGGTGACCGGCGACTTCGACTTCACGATGGTCTCCAACAGCACCTCCACCCAGCCCAACAAGATCAACAAGCCCGGGATCTCGAGCGAGCACGAGGTCTATGACTTTCCCGGCGCCTATGGCGAGAAGTGGCAGCAGCCCGACGAGGCGGGGCTCTTCGCCACGGGCAACGACCTGACCGAGGTCGCGATCGAGCGCGAGGAGGTCCAGTTCCACACCCGCAGCGGCGCGAGCGACATCGTGCTGCTCGACCCCGGCCGGCGCCTGAAGATGAGCGGCGAAGGGCTGACCGACACCGAGGTGCTGATCACCTCGGTCCGGCACCGGGCCCGGGACTACAGCCATTGGACCGCGGAGATGTGGGGCAGCCGCACGCCGGAATCGCCGCACTACGAGAACGAGTTCACCTGTATCCTGCAGAGCGTTCCCTTCCGCCCCCAGGCGATCACGCGCCGGCCCTTCGTGCACGGGCCCCAGACCGCGCTCGTGGTCGGCAGCGGCGATATCGACCCCGACAAGTACGGCCGCGTGAAGGTGCAGTTCCACTGGGACCGGGACAACGGGCAGGCCGCGATCTGGGTCCGCGTCTCCCAGGGCTGGGCCGGCAACGGCTTCGGCCAGATCCACATCCCGCGCGTCGGCGAGGAGGTGATCGTCGATTTCCTGGAAGGCGACCCCGACCGCCCCGTCATCACCGGCCGCCTCTACAACGGCACGAACATGCCGCCCTACACGCTGCCGGCGAACAAGACGCAGTACGGCATCAAGACCAACTCGGTCGGCGCGAGCGGGTCGAACGAGCTGCGCTTCGAGGACAAGGGCGGGTCCGAGCAGATCTACGTCCACGCGCAGAAGGATCTCGATTCCGAGGTCGAGAACAACGAGACGCGCCACGTGAAGGTGGACCGCACCACCAACATCGATGCGAACGAGACCTCGACGATCGGCGGCAACAAGAAGACCGAGGTCAAGGGCAACTTCGAGGAGAAGGTGCTCGGCACCGAGCAGCGCACCGTCGTCGGCAACGTCACCGAGACCTTCAACGCCAATGAGACCCGCACGATCACCGGCAACATCACCGAGTCGGTGACCGGCAACGAGACGCGCACGATCACCGGCAACATCACCGAGACGGTCACCGGCAACTATACCCAGACGGTCGCCGGCGCCATGACGATTACCTGCGCCGCGGCCGTCACCGTCACCGCCACCGGCGGGTGGACGCTGATCGCCCCGGGCGGCACCAAGACGGTTGACAACCAGTTCTTCAAGATCGGGGCGCAGGACATCCTGCAATACGCCATGAAGTTCTCCATGGCGGTGAACAAGATGGACCTCATCGCCAATTCGGCGATCACCGTGGGCAACATCAAGGTGGACAAGTGGTCGTCGAAGGTCGACGTGTACGACATGGGCTTCAAGAAGGCCGGCATCGACCTCACCAAGGATGAGCTCACCCTGATCACGACCCAGAGCAAGATCGTGCAGGCCGCCGTACACATCCTGACCTGAACCCGGGACCGATGCACACCGACAGCGCAGCATCGCGATGAGGGTCATCAAGCCCCTTTCGGTCGGCGTCCTGACGCGGCCCTTCGAGATGCGCCGGCGGTTCCACCTCGGCGCCACCGTGCTGCTGCACGTGCCGCTGGGGGGGACGGCGGCGCTGTTCTCCGAGGCCGGCATGTGGACCATGCTGTCCGAGGAACTGCCGCCGGAGCAGGCGCTCGACGCCTCCATGCCCAAGGGTGCCGCGGAATTCCTCGTGACCGGCCGGGCCTTTGCACCAGGCGGCGCGCCGGCACCCGCCGTCCGCGTCGGCGCGGCCTTCGCCGGCAAGGCCAAGACGATGCTCGTCGTCGGCGACCGGCACCTCGAGGACGACCGCGCCACCCAGCCGGTGCCCTTCACCGAGATGCCGCTCGACTGGTCGCGCGCCTATGGCGGGCCGAAATTCGCCGAGAACCCGCTCGGCCGCGGCATGGACGAGGTGCCGATCCCCGGTGTCGGGTACCGCGTCGCGCTGCCCAACCTGCAGGACCCGGCGGTCGCGCCCGAGCGGCGCCACCTGCGCCCCGCCGGCTTCGGGCCGATCGACCAGACCTGGCCGCAGCGCGCGCGCTTCGCCGGCACCTACGACGACCGCTGGCTGGAGCGCGACTTCCCCGGGCTGCCGCAGGACCTCGACTGGCGCTTCTTCAACATCGCCCCCGAGGACCAGCAGTTCGGCCGGCCCTTCCAGGGCACCGAGGACTACGCCTTCGAGAACATGCACCCGGCGCAGCCGCTGCTGCGGGGCCGCCTGCCCGGCCTGATGCCGCGCTTCTTCGTCGCGCGGCGCGGCAGCGAGGATGCGCTCGAGGAAGTGCCGCTCGGGCTGACCACTGTTTGGTTCTTCCCGCACCGCGAACGTGCGGTGCTGATCCATCACGGCCGCGTCGACATCACCGAGGAGGACGGGCGCGACGTCGCGCGCCTCGTGCTCGGCACTGACATGCAGGGCGCGCCGCGGCCGGTGGACCACTACCGGTCGGTCATGCTGGCGCGGCTCGATCCCGACAACGGCGCGATGCTCGCGCTGCGCGACAGCGACCTGGTCCCCGCCGCCCTGATGGTGCCCGACCCCACTATGGAGGCGCGCCGCGCCGCGCTGGCGGAGGAGGACCTGCTCGGCCGGCGCTTCCGCGAGCGCACCGCCCGCGAGATCGACGAGGCCCGCGCCTATGTCGCCGGCTTCGGCCTCGACCCCGACGAGCACGCCCCGACCCTGCCGCCGCCGGCCGAGCCGGCGCCCGACCTCGATACCCTGCCGATGCGCCTCGAGCGCATCTCGCGCGACGCGGAGCGGATGCAGCGCGAGCAGGAGGCGGAGCACGCGAAGCGCCGCGCGGCGCTCGACCTCGAACTCGCCGCCTCGGGGGTCATGACTCCTGAGCAGCTCGAGGCCGAGGTCAGCACGCCCGCCGCCGGGCCGCCGCGGATCACCGCGGCGGGTTCGCGCGCCGACCTCGAGAAGATCGCGAAGGACGCGCGCGCGGTCGGCGGCGACGCCGGCGAGATCGACGAGATCCTCGCCGACCCGGAGATGCAGCTGCTCTGGGACCGCTCCGAGGCGAATTCGCGCGAGGCCTACCGGCTCGCCGCGCACCAGCAGGACCCGGCGCCGGGGCTCGATGCCGAGGCGAATGCGCGCATCCGCGGGCAGCTTGCCATGCGCCGGGCGTGGCCGCGGGCAGATCTCTGCGGCGCTGACCTCACCGGGCTCGACCTCTCGGGCTACGACCTCACCGAGGCCTGGCTCGACGGTGCGGACCTGCGGGGCGCGAACCTCTCGGGGGCGCGGCTCGCCGGCGCCGTGCTCGCGCATGCGCGGTTCGAGGGCTGCATCCTCGCGGGGGCGGACCTCACCGGCGCCAATCTCGGCCGCGCCGACCTGGGCGGCGCGGTGCTCGAAGGGGCGCAGCTTGCCGAGGCGATGCTGATCGGCGCGCGGCTCGAACGCGCGGTGCTGCACGGGGCGGACCTCAAGGGCGCCGATCTGACCGAGGCGCGTCTGGCCGGGGCCGATCTGCGCGGCGCGCGGCTCGCGGGCGTCGTCTTCGCCAAGGTGGCGCTGCCGGGCATGGTGGCGGCCGGCGCTGTGTTCGACAGCGCGATCTTCGTCGAGAGCGACCTCAGCGGTGCGGATTTCTCCGGCTGCTCGATGAAGGAAGCGCAGTTCATCAAGGCCACCGCGACCGGCCTGCAGGCCTCCGGGGCCGACCTCTCGAAGGCCGCCTTCATCGACAACTGCGTGCTGGACGACGCGCGCTTCGTCGGAGCCCGCCTCGCGGAGACCAACCTGCGCGGCGCGCGGCTGATGCGCACCGATTTCGCCGAGGCGACGATGGATGCGGCCGACCTCTCGGATGCGATGGCCGCCGGGGCGCGGCTCTATCACGTCAGCGCACGGGGCGCGCGCTTCATCGCGACCGACTTCCGCGACGCGATCCTGGCACGGGGCGACTTCGCGGGGGCGCTGCTCTCGCGCGCCGACCTGCGCGGGGCCGACCTGACCGAGGCAAGCTTCTACGAGGCTGACCTCGCGCGCGTCAGGACCGACCGCGGCACGCGGCACCAGGGCATGTTCCAGGCGCGCATGCGCCTGCGCCCGCGGCGGGAGGCAACGTCGTGACCCGCGAGGAACTCGAGGCCGCCGTCCGCAAGGCGGAGGTGATCCGTGGCGTGGCGCTGCCCGGCGCGGCGCTGCGCGGGGCGAGGCTCGCCGGCGGCATCTTCGAGAACGTGGACTTCACCCGCGCCGACCTGGCGGGGGCGGAGTTCCGCGAATCCATCCTGTCGGGCTGCCGCTTCAACGGCGCGCGGCTGGGCGGGGCAAGTTTCGCGCAGGCAGTGCTTACGCAATGCGTCTTCGAACGCTCCTCGGCGCCGCGGCTCAGGCTCGTCGGCGTGCAGGCGGGCGGGTGCGACTTCTCGAACGCCGACCTCACCGAGGCGGACCTCACCACCGGCAGCCTCGCGCGCTGCGACCTTGAGGGCGCGCGCCTGTCCGGCGCCGTGCTCAAGGAGGCGGCGCTGATGGAATGCCGCACCCTCGGCCTCGCGCTCTCGGGCGCCACGCTGGAAGGGACGGTGATGATCCAGCCCGACCTGCGGCGCTCGGCGCTCGACGGCACGCGCTTCCTGCGCACCTCGCTGATCAAGGCGAACTTCGCCGGCTGCGACCTGCGCGGCATCGTGCTGCCGGTCTGCCAGCTGCTGGGGGCCGACCTCTCGGGCTGCGACCTCAGCCAGGCCGACCTGCGGCAGTCGGGCTTCTCGGATGCGATCCTGGAGGCGGCGCGGCTCGACGGCGCGCGCCTGCCGCAGACCGTGCTGATGAAGGCGCGCCTGGCGGGTGCCAGCCTGCGCGGCGCCGACCTCAGCCAGGCGACGATGAGCGAGGCCGACGCGACCGGCGCCGACTTCACCGGCGCGCGGCTCTACCAGACCATCGCGGTGAAGCTGAAGGCGCCCGGCGCGCGCTTCACCAATGCCGACCTGACCTATGCCGATTTCAGCCACGCCGATGTCGAGCGGGCGGATTTCGGCGGCGCCACCTTCAGCCGCACCACCCTGCACGAGATCCGCGACGAGCGGGCGAACATCTCCAGCCGGCGGGGCGTGCTGCCGCCGGACGAGGACCGCCTCGTCTCCGACCGCTGGCACGGGCGCTGGCAGGCGCAGCGGTCATGACCACAACGCTGAACGAGGAGGCCATCCGATGACGGCGATCCCGAACCTCCATGCCACGGATGCGGCCCCCGGCACGGTGGGCGAAGTGGCGATGGCCGCTTCCCATGGCGGCTACCTGGTCGATTGCGGCGCGGCGCGGATGCCGGCGGCAGTGGCGGTGAGCTGCCTCGTGGCGCCCGAACCGGGCGACCTCGTGATGCTCGGGCGAACGCCGGATCGGCTCTACATCCTCTCGGTGCTGGAACGCCGGGGGGGCCAGCCGGTGCGGCTGCTGGCCGAGGGCGACGTCGAGATCGGCGCGGCGGGCGGCAAGCTGTCGCTGCTCGGGGCCAAGGGCGTCGAGATCGCGACGCCGGGCACGCTCGGCGTCACTGCCGGCGAGGTCGCCGTGCAGGGCCGCCGCGGGCGGGTGACACTGCAGGAACTGTCCTGGGTCGGGCGCAGCCTCGCCGCCCATGTCGGCCGCATCCGCGTGGTCGGCGAGGCGATCGAGACGCTGATGGACCGCGTGCTGTCCCGCGCCAAGCGCTCCTACCGCTTCGTCGAGGAAGGCGAGCACCTGCGGGCCGGGGAGATCGACCACCGGGCCAGCGGCAACCTGCATCTCCGCGGCGAGAACGCCGTCGTCAACGCCACCACCGTCGTGAAGGTGGATGGCGGACAGATCCACCTCGGCTGAGGGGCCGCGCCATGTTCGCGAACACGCAGATGATGGGCATGGACATGGGCTTCCCGGACGTCTGCCTGACGCCCGCGGTGCCCTCGCCGATCCCCATTCCCTACCCGAACATCGCCATGGGGCCGACGGCCTCGCCCAGCCAGACCAAGGTGCTGGTGATGGGCATGCCGATGCACAACATGGGCACCACCACGCCGCTGACGAACGGGGACAATGCCGGCGTCGCGACCGGCGTCGCCTCGGGCACGGTGATGGGGCCGTCGCGCCATGTGATCGGGTCCTTCACGACGCTCGTCGTCGGCATGCCGGCGACGCGCATGACCTCCATGACCATCCAGAACAACACCAACGTGCCCGGCTGCCGGATCGTGCCGAGCCAGCCCAAGGTGATCATCCTGCGGCCCTGAGGGGCGGGGCCGGCACCGGCGTCACGCCTTCCGGGCCGTATCCGACGGAAGTTCCCCGAACAATGCGCGGTATTCCTGCGCGAAACGCCCGAAATGCCAGAAGCCGAAGCGCAGGGCGGCGGCCTTCACCTGGATCGGCCCGTCCTGCCTGCCGTCTCGCAACGCCTGGTGTGCCAGGTTCAGCCGCCAGATCCTGAGGTAGCGGTGCATGGACATGCCGCGCACCGCGATGCAGGCATCGTGCAGCGTGCGCATCGGCACGCCGAGCGCCGCCCGCAACTGCTCGGAATAGACCGGCAGCCCGATGCGGCTCGCCAGGTAGTCGTCCGCCAGCCGGACCAGCCGCACGCGCCGGCGCAGGGCCCGGAGGTTGGCGACGTCGATCGGCTCGGCCCGCATGACCCGGCGGCTGAGGCCAAGGAGTTCGTCGGCGATGCTGTGCTGCGTGCTCTCGCCGATGAGGCGACAGGGGTCCGAGGCCGCGACGGCGCCGATCTCCCGCACGCGTCCGGAGAGGGTTGCGGCCAGGGCGCCGGCCAGGCGGTGCGGCACGAAGTCGCCGGCGCCCGGAATGGCCTCGCCCTCGATGGCCTGCCGCAGGGCATCGGTCTCGAAGCTGATGGCGGCCCACATGACCGGCGTCGTCACCTGGCCTTCGACGCCCGCCTCGCCGCCCAGCACCATGGCGTCCTGGTGGGACAGCGCGAAGCCGTTGACGATCGGTCGCATGGCCGAGGGCTGCAGGGGGAAGAGCAGGGCGGTGCGGTCCGGCGCGATGGAGCCCCGGCTGATGTGGGGCCCGTCCGACGTGATCTGGAGGCGGGCGGGGCCGAAGCAGGCCGATGTGAGGCTCGCCGCGAAATGCCCGCGCGCGTGCGAGAGGTATTCCACCGAGGCGTCGCGCAGCGCCGCCGCGACCGCCGCCGGGTCGTCGAACTGCGTCACGATCGGCAACGACGCGAACTGATCCATCGGGCGCCTGCACGTTCTCGAAGCCGCGTCCCCCGGGGTGCCGGGGGCGGGTTCGTATCAATTCCTGCCGGAAATGGACAAGGTTATTCAAGCCGGAGGACCCCGGCCGGCTTCGTCCCCGCTGTCGGCGGGGGCCGCCGGATGCCAATACTGGCCGGACCTGATGCCCAGGGATGTGACATGACCGATCAGCCTCGCCGGGCCCTCCTGGGCTTCTGCCTCATCGCTCTCCTGATCGGCGGCTGCGCCGCCGGGCTCCCGGAAGCGCCGCCGCCGCCGGATGCGGTTCCGGAGCCGGGCTCGGCGCCGGCCCAGGGCCAGGGTCCGGCGGCGGCGCTGTTCAGGCTTTCGCCCGGCACGCCGGTGGACGGGGCAGTGCGGATGACGATCCTGCGGGGCGGCGGCCCGGCGCGCGGCGTGCTCGAGACCAATGGCCGGCGCATCCGGTTCACCATCGCCGGGCTGGGCGCCCGGGGGCCGGCACCGGCACGGATCGAGGTCAGCGGCAGCGTCTATGGCCTGCAGCGCAGCGGCGATTTCGCCGGCACCTACCGCGACGTGGGCCGGGCCGCGACCGATCTCGGCGGGGCCTTCAGGATAGGCAATGACAACCTGGTCCTCATGGTGCTGCATCCATCGCCCGCGGCGGTCGACCTCGGCCTCGCGTCGGGCGCCGCGACCGTGGCCCTTCGGCCCTGAGCCGCGAAGCACCGGCATCCCCGCAGAGATCAGGCCCCGAGCATGACCGACCTGCGCTTCCTGACCCTCCTGATGTCCGGGCTCCTGCTGCTGGCCGGCTGCACCAGCCTGAATGTCCGGATGAACGATCCGCTGCCGGTGGCGGCGAACGGGCAGCCCGACTTCGCCGCCAACTACGGTGTCGGCAACTTCGAGCCGGCGGTGATCGACGGCACCGCGGACTGGGCGGCCGCGCGAAGCGACCTGCTGGTCTTCGTGGCCTTCTCCGGCGGCGGCAAACGGTCGGCGGCCTTCGCGCACGGCGCGCTGCGCGGCCTGCGCGACATCCGGGTGCAGCCCCCGGGACACGCCGGCTGGACCCTGCTCGAAGATGTCGACTACATCTCGGGCGTCTCGGGCGGCAGCTTTCCCGCCGCGCATTACGGCCTCAACCGCGAGCGGCATTTCGAGACCTTCGCGCAGGAGTTCCTCAAGCGCGACATCAACGCCTTCATCTACGGGATCTACCTGCTGCCCTGGAACTGGGACTGGCTCGCCAATCCCACGGTGGGGACCAACGACTACATGGCGCAGGTCTATGACCGGCTGATGTTCCACGGCGCGACCTTCGCCGACCTGCGCCGTCGCGGCCCGCCCATCATCTCGGTCAACGCGACCGACGTCACCAACGAGGTGTCCTTCCCCTTCCTCGGCGGGACCTTCGGCGCGCTCTGCTCCGACCTCAACAGCTTCCCGATCGCGCGCGCGGTGGCGGCGAGCAACGGCTTTCCCATCCTGTTCAGCCCGATCACCCTGCGCAGCCATGCGGCGGAATGCCGCGGGCAGCGCCCGCCCGGCACGCCGCCGGCCTCCGCGGCGGAGCCGGCAAGCTCCACCGCCCGCCGAGCGGAGCTCGCCCGCCTGATCAACGTCTACGAGAACCCGCAGCAGACGCGCTACGTGCACCTGATGGACGGCGGCATCGCCGACAACCTCGCATTGCGCGGCCTGCTCAACGTCTTCATCGCGCTGACGCCCGGCGATCCCTTCTACCGCGCCGCGGCGCTGCGCACGCGGCGCATCCTGGTGCTCAGCGTGGACGGGGAGGCGGCGCCGGACCGCGGCCTGGGCCGCCAGCGGGTGGTCAGCGGGATCGGCCAGATCTTCTCGGCCGTCAGCGGCACCCAGATCGACGCCTACAATTTCGAGACGCTGGCGGTGGCGACCGATCAGGTCGCGCACCTCGTGGAGGCGTTCCGCCGCATCCGCTGCGAGGCGGGACGCAGCGTCGCCGGCCATCCCTGCGGCGACGTGCAGGGGCAGCTGATCCATGTCTCGCTGGCCGGCATCGACGACCCCGCCTGGCGCCAGCGGCTCGAGCGCATCCCGACCGGGCTCACCATCCCCGATGCCGATGTCGATGCGCTGGTCGAATATGGCGAGCAGCTCGTCCGCGACCATCCGGCGATCCGCGCCGTCGCCGCCGCGGCGGGGCTGAATCCGGCCGGGCCCCTGCCCGGTGCGCGTGTCGCCGGGAGAGGCCGGCGGTGACCTCACCTCCGGCCGGGGGCCTCAGTGCGCATGCCATCGATGTCAGCCTGTGGGGCGAATCCTGGCTGGTCGGCCTGCCGTTGATCGCGCTGACCGTGGTCGTGCACGTGATCGGCCTCGGCCTGATCCGCGCGGCCTTCGCCAATGCCTTGCAGAATCGCGCCCGCGCGCGCCGTTTTCCGCTCTATCACTTCGCGATGGTCATGGGGGTCACGGTGACGCTGGTGACCGCGCTGCACGCCTTCGAGGCATCGATCTGGGCGATGGCGCTCTACCTGATCGGCGCCGTGCCGACGCCGCACCTGGCGATGCTGTATTCGATCAGCGCCATGACGGCCTATGGCCATGCGCAGGTCTATCTCGCGAGACGCTGGGAGATGGTCGGCGCGCTCGAGGCCCTGACCGGGCTGATGCTGTTCGGCCTGACGACGGCGTTCCTCTACGGGATGATCCGCCAGGACTGGTCGGAGCGCGGTGCGAGCGGCAGCGGCTGAGGGCCTGTTCGGGCGTGCGACGACCGGAAGACAAGGCGCTCCTGCGTCGCCCCGGGGTCCATCGGCAGGTTGTCGGTCACTATGCTTCCGCCCGGCTATGCGGCAATCGGTGGTTTAGTTTACCAAACCCCTTACGGATGTCCACGCAGAACCTCGTCCCGTGACGGCCCGGCACCTGGACCGGGTCCGGCAGGCGCTTCGCGAACGCGATGCCGGGCGTGCGCTCGCCGAAGCGCAAGCCGCCGTCGCGGCCGAGAACCGCGACGCGCTGGAGCTCGCCGACATCATGACGGTGATTGCGCATGCGGGGCTGTTGCGGCCAGCCTTCGCGATCGTCGAGGCGGCATCCCTTGCCTTCCCCGGCTCGGCCGCGCTGCTCGCCGTGCTGAGCGAGGCCGAGGCGGTGCGAGGCGACATCGAGCGTGCGCTGCGGCAGGCCGAGGCGTGTGTGGCGCTGCCCGACCAGCGGCGGATGCAACCGGCGCGGGCGGAGATCACGCAGGCCCGCCACCTGATGGCCGCCGGGCGGCTCGACGATGCCGAGGCGCGGCTCGCCGCACCTCTCGCAATGGCGTCGCCGCCAGCCGCGGCGCTCATCCTGCTCGCCGACATCCGTGAGCGTCGCGGGGCTTTCGCGCCGGCCGCCGCGGCGCTCGCGGCCGCGGCGCGTGCGCTGCGCACCGCGCCGGTGCCCTGGC
>JAFADX010000401.1 GCA_023424475.1 Pseudomonadota bacterium | reverse complement strand
GGCCGGTGCCGGTTCCGACAGATCGGAACATGCTCCAAGCGCCGTCAGGCCAATGCATCGTCGAGGCGGCGGCGCGACAGGCCGGCCGACGCCCCGGCGCCGAGCCACAGGACGCCCGCCACCGCCTTGGCGACGCGCCGGACGTCCTCCTGGTCCGGCAGCGCCGCCAGGCCGAGATTGGCGACCCCGAGGCCGAGGCCCATCCACAGGAACACGGTGAGCTGCCGGCGGTACTGCCGGCGGAACTCCTCGGCCGTGCCCTTGTGCCTGGGCCGCACCCAGCCGCCCGCGACCTTGCGCGTCTCGATCGGCAGCCAGACGATCAGGATCGCCGCCCCGATCAGGGCCAAGAGTTCCAACATGCGCAGCCTCCCCGGCTCCGGCGCGTCATCATGGCCGCGCCGCCGGCCGATCGTAGCGCGCGGCGGGGCCCCGCCGCGCGTGCTGGATCACACCACCGGGCTCGACCCGCCATCCACGTTGATCGCGGTGCCGGTCACGTAGCCCCCGGCATCGGAGGCGAGCAGCAGCGCCATGGCGGCAAATTCCTCCGCCTTGCCGATGCGCCCGAGCGGGATGGGCCTGCCCTGCTCGGCCTTCCATTCCTCCCAGGTGATGTTGCGCTTGTCGGCGGCGTGGCGGCGCACCCACTGGTCGCTTTCGATGATGCCGACCAGCATCGCGTTCACCAGCACGTTGTGGGGGGCGAACTCGTTCGCCAGCGCCTTGGTCAGCGCCATGCCGGCGGCGCGGGAGACGCTGGTCGGCGTGCTTGCCGCCTTGGGCGCCTTGGCCCCGATGTTGAGCACGTTGATGATGCGCCCCCATTTCCGGTCCCGCATCCCCGGCAGGGCCAGGCGGCACAGCCGCACGGCGGCGAAGAGCTTGAGGTCGAGGTCGTCCTGCCAGAGCGCGTCGCTGACCTCGAGGAAGGGCCCGCGCTGCGAGGTGCCGGCGTTGTTGACGAGGATGTCCACCTGGCCGAGCGCCCGCACCGCGCCGGTATAGGCCTGCTCGCAGCCCTCGGCGGTGCGGATGTCGGCGGCGATGGCGGCGACCCTGGCGGTCGGCGCGGCCTCGCGGATGCCGGCCTCGGCGCGGGCGAGGTCCTCGGCGCCGCGGGCGACCAGGGCGACATTGCCCCCGGCCTGGGCGAAGGCCCGGGCCATGGCGAGGCCGAGCCCCTTCGATCCGCCCGTGACGAGTGCGGCGCGGCCGTTCAGCGAAATCTGCATGGATGTTTCCCTCTCCGTGCCCGACATCCTGCCGGGAACCGCGCGGCGCGCAAGGAAGGCGAGAGGGTGGGGCGACCAACGGGACTCGAACCCGTGACATCCAGGACCACAACCTGGCGCTCTACCAACTGAGCTATGGCCGCCACCGGAGGCGCGGGGAATACGGCCGGCACCCCTCCCGCGTCAACAGGCCGCGCCGATGCATGGCTGGTCCGCCCTGCCCGGCGTTGCCCGTGACGCAACCGGGACGACATGGTGGAATCCGAAGCCGGGAATCGACGATGTCCGACCCCAAGACGACCGCCCGCAGGGCGCTGCCCGCCGGGCTCCTGATGGCCTGCGCCGTCGGCGGCGCCATGCTGGCCATGGGACTGCGCCAGTCCTTCGGCCTCTTCCTCGCCCCGATGACCGAGGCCCATGCCTGGACCGCCTCCGGCTTCGCCCTCGCCATCGCCCTGCAGGTGCTGCTGAACGGCGTGACCCAGCCGATCATGGGGCAGCTCGCGGACCGCCTCGGCGGCCGGATCGTCATCATCGGCGGCGCCCTGCTCTATGCCGCCGGCATCGTCGGCATGGCGCTTTCGGACGGGTTGCCGCTCTTCACCTTCTTCGCCGGCATCGTCATGGGCGCGGCCGTCTCGGCGGCGGGCATGCCGACCATCATCGCGAGCCTCACGCGGCTGCTGCCGGAGGAGAAGCGCGGCCGGGCGGTCGGCCTCGGCACCGCAGGCTCCTCGGCGGGGCAGTTCCTGGTGGTGCCGCTGGCGGGGCTCGGCATCTCGGGCTTCGGCTGGCAGGCGGCGCTGTTCGGCATGGCGGCAGCGGCGCTGCTGATGATCCCGCTGGCCCTGCCGCTGGCCGACAGGCCGGCGCCGGTTCCCGCCCGCGGCCAGGGGGGCACCGACGAAGCCGCCGGCGCGGTGCTGTCGCGCACCTTCCGCGACCCCTCCTTCTGGTGCCTCTTCTTCGGCTTCTTCGTCTGCGGGCTGCACGTCTCCTTCCTCACGGTCCACCTGCCGGGCTTCGCGAACAGCTGCGGCCTGCCGCTCTATGTCGGGGCGGGCGCGATCTCGCTGATCGGCCTCTTCAACATCGCGGGCTCGCTGATCTCGGGCGAGCTGACCCAACGGTGGCGGCGGCGCGAGCTGCTGGTCGCGATCTACGCGGCGCGCGGCGTGCTGATGACCGGCTTCATGATGGTCGAGAAGACGACCCTCACGGTGATGGTCTTCTCGGCGCTGATGGGCATCCTCTGGCTCTCGACGGTGCCGCCGACCGTGGCCCTCTGCGCGCGCAACTGGGGCACGCACTGGCTGGCGACGATCTTCGGGATGGTCTTCCTCGGCCACCAGGTCGGCGGCTTCGCCGGCGCCTATCTCGGCGGCCTCGTCTTCGACCGCACCGGCTCCTACGACCTGATGTGGACCATCGGCATCCTCGCCGCCGCCTTCGCGGCCGTCGTGCACATCCCGGTGCGCGACGGGCCGCGCGCCGTCCCCGCCGCGGCCTGAGGGTCCCCGTCCGGAACCGCCGGCGCCGGTCGCCGAAATGCGTCCGCGGCGCATTCCCGGGCAGCCTCCGAGCCCGGCTTGCCGGGCCGGGCCGCCGCGGGCCATACGGGTCCGACACGCCAGGAGAGGGACTCCCGACCCATGCGCCGCATCGCCCGTTGCCTGATCCTCGTCGCGCCGCTGCTGGCGGTCGGTGCCTCCGCGCAGGAACGACCGCCGGCGCCGCATGAATGGCTGTTCGGCTCCTGGACAGGCGGCATCTTCCCGCCGACCGACACCGAGAGCCCGCGCTGCTATGCCCAGCCCACGGTGATCTTCACGCGGGACGTCGTGTTCCGCGCCGCCCTGCTCGACCCCTCCTACCGGCAGCGGCTGATCGAAACGGTGGCGACGCGGGACGGCACCGCCACCTTCCGCTTCAGCCCCGCCGCGCCGCCCAGCATGGCGTCGCGCCTGCCCAACGACTTCGGCTTCGGCTGCCCCGGCGGGCCGAACGAGCTCGTCGTCGAACGGCTCGGCCCCAACGAGATCGCCTTTCCCGGCTGCCGCGAGATGCCCTCGCGGCTCCGCCGCTGCGGGAGCCCCAACCCATGAGCACGCCGAGGCGCATCGCGCTGATCCACGCCCTCCGCCACTCGCCGCCGCCGATCGAGGCCGCCTTCGCGCGGCTCTGGCCGGGCCAGGTTCTCATGAACCTGCTTGATGACAGCCTCTCGGCCGACCTGGCGCGCGAGGGGAAGCTGACGCCCCGGATGACCGAGCGCTTCCTCACCCTCGCCCGCTACGCCGCAGGCACCGGGGCGGACGGGATCCTCTTCACCTGCTCCGCCTTCGGCCCCTGCATCGAGGCCTGCGCGGCGGACCTCGCGCCCATGCCCGTGCTCAAGCCGAACGAGGCGATGATCGAGGAAGCGGCGACCCGGGGAAGGCGCATCGGCCTGCTGGTCAGCTTCCCCGGCACCATCCCTTCCATGACGCCGGAATTCCCGGCCGGGATCACCGTGGTGCCGAAGGTCGCCGAGGGCGCGCTCGCCGCGCTCGATGCCGGGGACCTCGCAACACATGACCGCCTGGCCGAGGACGCCGCGCGCGACCTGGCCGACTGCGACGCCGTTGCGCTCGGCCAGTTCAGCCTGGCACGCGCCCAGCGGCATGTGGAACGCGCCACCGGCAAGCCCGTGCTGACGACGCCGGACAGCGCGGTGCTGAAACTGAAGCGCCTGCTGGGGGCCTGAGGCGCCGTTTGCGAATGCGCCATGGAGCGCATTCCGTGCCCGGCAATGAGCCCCCACCTGTCCAGGATGCCGCTGCCGTTGGGCGGGCGGGCCGGGGCGCGGGCCCCGGTGCCGACGTTTTCATCGGGGAACCGGCCCGGGGCGGCACCCGGGCGCCGGTGTCATTCCGGCCGTCGCGCCCCATATCCTTCCCGACCGCAGTGAGAAGGAGGGGACGATCATGCGCAAGCGGCTTGAATGCGGCTCTGTCTTTCCGGGCTGCCGCTTCGTGATCCATGCGGATGGCGATGACGAACTGATGGCCAAGGCCGTCGCCCATGCCCGCGCGGAACATTACGCGACGCCGATGACGGACCGGCTGAAATCCCGCATCCGCTCGGCCATCCGGGACGACGCGCCAACCTCGACCGAGGCCGCCTAGAGCCGGTGCCATGAGCCAGGGCGAACGGGAACGGCTCCAGAGCAGATCCCGTTCAGGTGGAATCGCCTGATCGGGTGAAGATGCTCGCAGAAACAACAGGCTGGAGACGTTGCCGTGAGCCAGGGCGAACGGGAACGGCTCCAGAGCGGATCCCGATCAGGTGGAATCACCTGATCGGGTGAAGATGCTCGCAGAAACAAAGGGCTGGAGACGTTGCCGTGAGCCAGGGCGAACGGGAGCGGCTCTAGCCTCCCCCTTCCGATCGGGCGCATCCGCCCCGTCGGGTCACGACCATCGGGAAGACCCTGGGCCGGGCGGCGCCGGCATGGCCGGCTGTGGCTCAGCGCGGATCCCAGGGGGACCGCGCGCGACCACCGCCGCCATTGTCCCTCGCCGGCCCCTGCCACCAGGGCACGCCATCGCCGGCCGGCGGAGGAGCATCCTGCGGGGCCAGGGGGGAAGCTTCCTGCCGCGCCCAGGCCGGCACGTCGCCCGCGGGCCCGGACCGCGGCGGTATCGGGCCGGGATCGCGACCGCCCGCGAAGCGGACGAGGGCGGCCACGCGCTCGCCGATCGGCGGATGCGTCGCCATGAGCGATGAGAGCGCGCTGTCCGTCCCGTCCTCGAGGAAGAGGGCGCGGATCTGCGGCGGGACCTCCGGCATGTCGGCATTGCCTTCGACCTTCCGCAGCGCCGAGATCATCGCATCGGGGTCGGAGGTGAGTTCCACCGCGCCGGCATCGGCCAGGAATTCACGGTTCCGCGACAAGGCCATGCGCAGGACGGCCGCAAGGCCCCAGGCGAGGGCGATGATCAGCACGCCGACCAGCGCCGCGAAGCCGCCGTTTCGCGAATCCGTGCGCACGCGCCAGCCGCCGGAGGACCGGCCCTGGCCCAGCCGGGCCATGCGCCGCGTGCGCGACATCATGTCGAAGCCGAGCGAGATGATGCCGACGAAGACCGCCGCGATCAGCCCCAGCCGCGCGTCCCCGTTGCGGATATGCGCAAGTTCGTGCGCGAGGACCGCCCGCAACTCACGGTCGTCGAGACCCTGCATCAGGCCGCGCGTTACGGTGACCGCTCCGGCCTCGCGCGACAACCCTGACGCGAAGGCATTCATCGCCGGCGTCTCGATGATGGCAAGCCGCGGCATCTTCATGCCACGGGAGATGCAGAGGTTCTCGAGCAGGTTCCACAGCCGCGGCTCCTCCTGCCGCGTCACCGGATGCGCGCCGGTCGCCCAGTCCATGATGCGGTTGTGCGCCGCCCAGGCGATCGCGAACCAGATGACGGAGAGGCCGCAGCCGACGAGGTAGAGGCCCGGCAGGTTCCCGAGCGCATTGCCGAAGGCGCGCCCGAGGTCGCGCTGCTCGGACCCGAAGACGAGCCCCACGCCGAGCATGGTGAGCGCGAGCAGCAGCGGGAACCCCGCCAGCAGCAGCACCGACCGCCAGGCGGTGTTCCACGCATGCGTGCGCAGGCCGAAGGCCTGCATGGCGGGTCAGAACCTGACCTGCGGCGCGGCCTGCACCGCCTTGGCCTCGGCCTCGGGCAGCTCGAAGAAGCCGCGCTGCTGGAAGCCCATCGAGCGGGCGAAGAAGACCGCCGGCACGCTTTCGGTCATCGCGTTGTATTCGGCGACCGACGAATTGTAGAAGCGGCGCGCCGCGGCGATCTTGTTCTCGATGTCCGAGAGCTCGCCCTGCAGCGCGATGAAGTTCTGGTTGGCCTTGAGGTCGGGATAGGCTTCCGACAGGGCGAAGAGGCGCCCGAGCGCGGCCCCGAGGGCGCCTTCCGCCGGCCCGGCCGCAGCCGGCCCCTGCGCCTGCGCGGTGACCGCCGAATTCCGCGCCTGGATCACGGCATCGAGCGTCGATTTCTCGTGCGCGGCATAGCCCTTCACGGTCTCGACCAGGTTCGGGATCAGGTCGTGGCGCTGCTTGAGCTGCACGTCGACATCCGACCACGACTGCCCGGTCACCTGCCGCAGCGTCACGAGCCGGTTGTAGACGATGACCAGCCAGACCACGATCACGACGATGATGCCGAGGATCACCCATTCCATGACGATGCGTTCCCGCCGATCTGCCTCCGGCCCAGACTAGCGGCGCCGTGACCCGGCGCCACCCCCGCCGCGACGGCGCGGTGCGCCGGCGCACATCACGGCGAATTGTATCAACGCACGGGCCATTGACTCGACGTTAACCTCATGCGCTGCGCTTTCTAGGTAACGGATCTCATTTTCGGTCCTGTTACCGGAATTCTGCATGTCCTCAACCCCCGCGAGGCCGCCCCGGCGCGGCCGATTCCTCCCCGCCATCCCCGGGCGCCGCCGCCGGTCCTGGCGCCGGGGGGCCGCCGCTTCGGAATTCGCGCTCATCGCGATTCCGTTCTTCGTGCTCATCCTTGCCGTTATGGAAGCGGGCTGGCAGCTCGCCACCGGCGCCGCGCTCGATCATGCGGCGCTGCGCGCCAGCCGCTACGGCATGACCGGCGCCAACACGCCGCCCAGCCGGCAGACGCAGAACCAGGGCAACAACCTGCCGACCTGCCGCTCCGGCAACATCCGCTGGATGCTCAGCCGCGCCACCGGGGGGCTGATCAGGAACAATTCCAATCTGGTGGTCACGACCACGAACTGGTCGGGCGTCGGCGCGTCGGGATCGGGCTCCGGGACCAGCGGCGCGGGCGCGGGCGGGCAGATCGTCTCCTATACGGTCACCTTCCGGCAGCCCTTCATCACCGGGGGGCTGGGGCGGCTGCTCTGGGGAACCGACGCCTTCACCCACACCGCCTATCTCCTCGTGAAGAACGAGCCGTTCGAAAATGTCCCCTGCTGAGCGCCTCCGCCTCGGCCGCCGCGGCGCCGCCGCGGCCGAGTTCTGCCTCCTCGTCCCGGTCTTCTTCCTGCTGGTGGTGGCCGGGGCGGACGTGATCCGCTTCTTCCGCGCGCAGCTGAAGGTCGAGACGATCGCGGTCCAGCTCGGCCAGGTCGTCTCCCAGTGCCGGCGCATCACCGACCCGGGCGACACCAGCGCCTTCTGGGCGCACGCCCAGCGCATCGCCGCCGGGTCGATCGACGTGAACAGCGGCACGGGCGGCGCCGTCATCATCACGGCGATCTCGCGCAACAACAATGCGAACCGCGCGCTCTGGCGCAAGCGGACCGGCAACGTGAACTTCACGAGCTCGGTCGGTTCGAGCGTGCCCGGCCCCGCGACGATCGCCGAAGGCTTCGTCGTTCCGGCGGGCCAGCTTCTCATGGTCACGGAAGTCTTCGCGATCGTCCGCCCCTGGATCCTCAGTGCGGGCCTGATCGGCAACGTGCTGCCCAGCGCGATCAACGGCACCACGCTGTTCCTCTCGCGCTCGCCGGACCCGACGCCGCTCGAGGCCGATCCGGCCGATGCCGCCAACCCCAACGCACCGGATTGCACCGCATGACCGCCTCCCGCCGCCGCCGCGGCGCCGTCGCCGCGATCTCGGCCGTCATCATGATCCCCGTCGTCGGCTTCGTCGGGATGTCGATCGACCTCGCCCGCATCTGGCTCGTCAGCGCGCGGCTCAAGACCGCGACCGACGCGGCGAGCCTGGTCGCCGCGCGCACCATGACGAGCGCGACCCGCGACGCCGACGCACGCGCCCTGTTCTGGGCGAACTACACGATGAACGGCCGGTCCTCGCGCGCCTACCTGCGCGGCGTGCCCGAGGCGACGGTCGATATCGAGCCGGTCGGCGAGACCCGCATCCGCGTCACCGCGCGTGCCACCGTTCCCACCTCCCTCTTCAGCATCATCGAGCGTCGCGACACCGCGCTCGAGGAGACGACGCTCGCGGAACGGGAGGCCTCGGGCCTCGAACTCGCGATCGCGCTCGACCAGACCTCGTCGATGAACACGCGCGTGAACGGGCAGACCAAGCTCGCCGCCGCGCAGGCGGCGGTGCGCACCATGCTCCGCATCCTCTATGGCGACGACGACACCAAGCGGAACATGTGGGTTTCCGTCGTGCCCTTCGCGCGCACCATCAACGTCGGCACCGCGAATGCGTCGATGCTCGACGAATCCAACATGCCGCCGGGCTGGTCCGACTACCGCAACCAGTGGAGCGGATGCGTCGAGGCGCGCCGCGGCGACCAGGACATCACGGATTCCGCGCCCACCAGCAACGCGACGCGCTTCCCGCCCTATTTCTGGAGCACGACCTACCGGCAGGTGGGGTGGGCGACCATCACGGAGCGGCAGTGCACGGGATCCGGCAGGCGCAGAGAGTGCTGGGATGTCCAGGTTTCGCCGACGAATGACGTCCTGGAACTCGACCGCAACACGACCAATTGGGCGAACGCGACCGGTGGAGCCCGTTACGCCGGTGCGGGCGCCTGCACCACCACAAACGCCTACGCGCCGACCGACGTGTCGCTCTACGCAACGCAGAATGCAGCCACGCCGACGACCTACAGGCTCGCCTTCTGTCGCGGCGCCAACGACTGGCTGGACCTGAGGACGATGGCGACGCGCACGCTGTCCGCCTCGACCAGCAACGCCGCCTACAACCCGATGTACGACTACCTGCGCGATGAGGGCTTCTCGACCACCGGCTTCACCGCGACTTCCGCGGCAGGACCCAACACGCTCTGCGCCATGAGCCCGATCCTGCCGCTGACTGCAAGCCGCGCCTCGGTCGAGGCCGCGGTCGACGCCATCGAGGCACCGGACAAGAGCGGCGGCACCACCGTCGTCGCCGGCATGCAGGGCGCCTGGTACACGCTGAGCCCGAACTGGCAGAACCAATGGAGCGGCATCGCGACCAGCGCGGAATTCGGGACCCTGCCGCTCGCCTACAACACGCGCAATATGAACAAGGCCGTCGTGATCCTGACCGACGGCGACAACAACTGGCAGCCGTCCTACACCTCCGGCAACTACACGGTGCGCGACTCGCCCTCCGGGGCCAACTGGTTCACCGAACTCATGTACAACGCCTATGGCCGGCGCTCGGACTACAACGCGAACACGACCGGCACGGACATCGCGGCGGCGGGGTCCAGCAGCGGGCAGCAGTCCAATGCCGATGCCCGCCTCGACAGCCGCTTCGCCGCCGTCTGCACGGCGATGAAGGCGCAGGGCATCCGCATCTACGTCATCGGCTTCGAGGTCTCCGAGGGCAGCGCCATCGACACCATGCTGGCGAACTGCGCGACCGACAGCACGACCTACATCCGCGCGCCGACCACCGCGCAGCTCGAAGCCGCCTTCACCGAGGTCGCGAACCAGCTCACCAGCCTGCGCCTCGTGGAATGACCGGCAGCGCGCGCGGCCCGGCGGGTCGGCATGGCGCGCGCAGGGGCGGATCGGCGCCCACGCCTTGAGCATGTTCCGATCGGTCGGAACCGGCGCCGGGCCCCCCCCCCCCCCCCCCCCCCCCGCCCCCGCGGCCGGGGGGGGG
>JAFADX010000396.1 GCA_023424475.1 Pseudomonadota bacterium | reverse complement strand
CCTTCCCGACGCCCGAGGCGGCGGTGCGCGGTGCGCTGCATCTCGCGCAGGACCGGCGCAACCGGCTGACAGCGGCCGAACTTCCCGCACGCGACGTGCTGGACCTCGCGCCCGACCGCGCCGCCGTCGCGCGGTTGGCCGCGCGGGTCAGGGCGGAGGGACGGCGGGACCTGACCGAGGAGGAATCGCTCTCCGTCCTTGCCGCCTACGGGATCCCGACCGTTCCGGGGCGTGCCGTCGGCGGGGCGGAGGAGGCGGCGGACGCCGCCACCATGCTGGGCTTCCCCGTGGTGCTGAAGATCCTGAGCCCGGACCTGCCCCGCAAGACCGAGGCCGGCGGCGTGGCCATCGGCCTCGCATCCCGCGCCGAGGTGCTGGCGGCCGCGGAGGCGATGCGCGCGAGGGTGGCGGCGTCACGGCCGGAGGCGCGGATCACCGGCTTCCTGGTTCAGCGCCAGGCGGGCCGGGGGCAGGAGGTGCGGCTGCGCCTCGGCGAGGACGCCATGTTCGGTCCCTGGATCTCCTTCGGCCGCGGCGGCACAGCGGCCGAGATCGATCCGGACGATGGCTACGACCTGCCGCCGCTGAACCTTGCCCTTGCGCATGGACTGATCCGGCGGACGCGGATGGCGCGGCTGCTCGGCGGCTGGCGGGACCATCCCGCGGCCAATGTCGCGGCCATCGCGGACGCGCTGGTGCGGCTGTCCCAGGTCGCGGTCGATTTTCCGGAAATCGAATTCTGCAATATCAACCCACTGAGGGCCGACACTGACGGCGTGCTTGCGCTCGATGCCGGTATCCGCCTGCGGCCGGATGGCGAGGCGGGGATGCTCGCCATCCCGCCCTATCCCGCGGAACTCGCGCGGCCCTGGCGCAGCCGTGACGGGCGGATGGTCATGGTCCGGCCGATCCGTCCCGAGGATGCGGCCGCGCATGGCGAATTCTTCGCCCGCCTGACTCCCGAGGACATCCGCTACCGTTTCTTCTCCGCCCTGGCCGAACTCAGCCCGGCCCAGGTCGCCCGCATGACGCAGATCGACTACGACCGGGAAATCGCCTTCGTCGCCGTCGAGCGCGCCGATGACGGGCCGGATCGGACGGTCGGCGTCTCGCGCCTCATACGGGACGGCGGCGGGGCGGAGGCCGAGTTCGCGGTCATCGTCGATCGGGACTGGAAGGGGCAGGGCCTCGCCCGTCACCTGATGGAGCGGCTGTTCGAATGGGGCCGGTCGGCCGGGGTCGCCGAAGTGGTCGGCTCGGTCCTCGCCGACAACAAGCCGATGCTTGGCTTCGTCCGGGCGCTGGGCTTCCGGGTGAAGGCGAGCGCCGACGACCCGGAGGTGATGGAGGCGCGGCTCGGCCTCTAGAGCATGTTCCGATCTGTCGGAACCGGCACCGGCCCGCACCCCCACCCGGCCACCCATCCGGGATACTGTCGTTGGGTGGCTGGGTAGGGGTGCGGGCCGGTGCCATCTGATCGAAAAGAACTCTAGAGCCGTTGCCGTTCGCCCTGGCCCACGGCAACGCCTCTAGCCCTTTGTTTCTGCGAGCATCTTCACCCGATCAGGTCATTCCACCTGATCGGGATCTGCTCTGGAGAGCTGTTCGCCGCGGCTCACGGAAACGCCCTCAATACTCTGATTTAAAAATATTTTCCTCGATCGGGCAGGTCCGGCGCCGGGGCGGGGCCGCGCCCGCTCAGGCGGCCGCGGCGGGCGTCTCGCCGATGACGTCGCGCAGGCGGGCCGCGGCGTCGGGGCCCTTCAGGGCATCGCGCCAGGCGGCCTCGGCCACGCGTTGATGCGTGCCGATCGCTTCGTCGGCCGAGGTGATGAAGGCGACGCCGCTGCTGCTGGCCGGATGGGTGTCCGGGGCAAAGGCGCTGCCGACGACGTGGGCGCGCTCGCGCCCGCGCATGACCATGAAGGGGCCGGCCGGGTCCGGCCCGGAGATCAGGCCGATCTGCAGCCCGATCGGCACGCTTTCCATCTGCTCGGCGATGCTCTCGGCCTCGGCCCGCGCCGCGAGGCGGCAGCGCGTGCGCGCCCGCTCGGAGACGGCGAGGCCAGGCGCCACGCCCTCGGCCAGCATCCGCCGGATGCCGGACTCCGACAGGATGGCGATGACGTTCGGGCGGTGCGACTGGTGCAGGCGCTTGCGTGCCGTCAGCAGGCCCAGCATCTGCTCGACCTGGGTTCGCGCCAGCAGCCGGTCGGGCGAGGCGTCGGCCGCCTCCGTCCAGGCCTCGGCGACGGCGCCGTCGAAGGCGTCGGTGGTCACCGGGTAGCAGAGGGTCCCGCCGACCTGCAGCATCTGGTCGGACTGTTCCTCGACCTGCCGCAACCGTTCCTGGAATGCCGCCGGGCGGGCAAAATATTCGACGCCGATGCCCAGGAGCGAGAGGGGTGAGATCTTCAGCAGTTCCGCCAGGCGGCGGATCGTATCGAGCTTGATGACCTCGCCCTTTTCGTAGCGGTAGAGCGCGGCCCGCGAAACCCCCAGACGTGCAGCAATTTCCTCGGCACGAAGCCCGGATTCGAGGCGGTAGGCCCGAAGCTGCTGGCCGATTTCCGCGAAGCGCATGGCATTCTCCCGAGAGCGTATTCGGTATCACAATAGGCGCGGGTGGTGCGCTTTTCGAGACACCTTTCCTTTACCGGGGGCGCCTGCGCGGAAATCGGTAAAAGTTTCAGCCGACGACACAGGATCGTGAAGGATCAGGCGTCCTCGGCAACCTTGTGGGCGGCGAGCGTTTCGAGCGCCTTCACCAGGCCCGAATGGTCGAGGTCGGCCCCGCCGGCCGCCGACACCGCGGAGAAGAGCTGCTGGGTGGAGGCGGTGTTCGGCAGCGCCACGCCGAGGTCGCGCCCCGCCGAAAGGGCGAGGTTCAGGTCCTTCTGGTGCAGCCGGATGCGGAAGCCGGGGTTGAAGGTCCGCTTGATCATCCGCTCGCCATGCAACTCCAGGATGCGGGAGGTCGCGAGGCCCCCCATCAGCGCCTGGCGCACCTTCGCGGGATCGGCGCCGGCCTTGGAGGCGAAGGTCAGGGCCTCCGCCACCGCCTCGATGGTCAGGGCGACGATGATCTGGTTGGCGACCTTGCAGGTCTGCCCGGCGCCGACGGGCCCCACCAGGGTGATGTTCCTGCCCATCTTCTCGAAGAGCGGCCTGGCCTTCTCGAAGGCAGCCTCGCTGCCGCCGCACATGATGGTCAGGCTGGCCTGTTTGGCGCCGACCTCCCCGCCGGAGACGGGCGCGTCCACGTAGTCGCAGCCCCTGGCGGCGATCTTCTCGGCGAAGGCCTTGGTCGCGGTGGGGCTGATCGAGGACATGTCGATCACCAGCGTGCCGGCCTTCAGCCCTTCCGCCACGCCGCCGGCGCCGAACAGGACGGCCTCGACGTCGGGCGTGTCGGGCACCATCAGGATGACCGCCTCGGCGCCCGCGGCGGCCGTCTTCGCATCCGCCGCGACGGCGAAGTTCGCCCGGTCCTCGGCGGTCAGGCTCCGGCGCTCGACGACCGTGATCCCGTGGCCCGCGGCCTTGAGGTGCCCGGCCATGGGCCGGCCCATGATGCCAAGGCCGATGAAGGCGATCTTCATGCGTTTCGCTCCGTCGTCGGTGGTGCCGCGCTGTGGCCCGCAGGGGCGGCGGCGGGAGATGTCGAGACATAGCCGACGCGGGCGCCCGCGAACATGCCGGGCGGGGCGTCGCGATTCGCTGATTGACGCTGAAATTTTTTGCTGGATGTCAATAAACTTTTAGGTAGAGTTGATTCCTGAGTGGTCCAAAAATTGAGCAGGCCCGGCATGTTTTCCCAACGGCTCGACTTGCGCGGCATGGCGTTCATCGCGGCGCTTGCGGCTGCCCTGGTGGCCCCCGCCGCCGCGCGTGCGCAGGACAGCTTCGCCCGCGTCACCGACGCGGACACGGGGCTGCCCGTCCTGTCGGTGCTCGGCACCGGCATCGGCCTGCCCTTCGCAAGCCTGTCGCTCGAGATGCGCTGCCCCGCGGCCGGCGCCTGGACGGTGGCCGTGACCGGCGTGCGGGCGCCGTCGGGGACCGTCGTCGCCGCGGGCTTCGGCGACCCCGGCGGGGGCTGGGCGCCGATCCGCGTGGAGCCGCTCCGCTATGAGGACAGCAGCCTCAGCCTCGCCCTCGACCGCTCCTCCTTCCGCGCCGCGCTGACCCAGGCCCGCGCCGACTATCCGCAGGCGCGTGATGCCGAACTGCGCCTCGTCATCGGCGATGCGGTCGGACTTGCCGTGAACCGCGATGCCCTGGTGCGGGAGATGACGGATTTCGCGCGCAACTGCGCGGCGGCCGGCGCGGCGCCGGTGCAGGCCAGCCGCGCGCAGCCCTTCCGCCCCATCAGCTACGCCCGGTAGGGCGCGAACCAGCCGAGCCCGGCGACCGTCTCGCCCGCCGGGCGGTATTCGCAGCCGATCCAGCCGCGGAAGCCGAGGTCGTCGATCTTCCCGAAGACGAAGGGCCAGTTCACCTCGCCGGTGCCGGGCTCGTTGCGGCCCGGATTGTCGGCCACCTGCATGTGGGCGATCAGCGGCAGGTGCTTCTCCACGCGCTTGACGATGTCGCCCTCGGTGATCTGGCAGTGATAGAGGTCGAACTGCATGCCGACCTTCTCCGGCCCCACCGCGTTGATCACCGCCGCGGCCTGGTCCGTGGTGTTGAGGAAGAAGCCCGGGATGTCGCGGTGGTTGATCGGCTCGATCACCGGCTTCACGCCGGCCTTGCCACATTCCTCCGCCGCCCAGGCGAGGTTCGCGCCATAGACCGCGGTCAGCGTGTCGTGCGGCACGCCATCGGGCGTCAGCCCCGCCATGACGTGCAGCCGCGGGCAGGCGAGGGCGGCGCAGTAGTCGAGCGCCCTGAGGATCGCGTCGCGGAATTCCTGCTGCCGGCCGGGCAGGGCGGCGATGCCCCGTTCGCCCCTGGTCCAGTCGCCGGGCGGCGCGTTGAACAGCACCTGCTGCAGGCCGTTGTCCTTGAGCCGCGCGGCGATCCCGGCCGCCGGGAAGTCGTAGGGGAAGAGGAACTCCACGGCCTTGAACCCCGATGTCGCCGCCAGCGCGAAGCGGTCCAGGAACGGGGCTTCGTTGAACATCATCGAGAGGTTCGCGGCGAAGCGCGGCATGGCGAGGTCTCCCCTTGGCGTGACGGGCGCGGAGGCTAGAGCAGATCCTGATCGGGTGGAATCACCTGATCGGGCGAAGATGCTCGCAGAAACAAAGGGCTAGAGCCGTTGCCGTGGGCCGGGGCGAACGGCAACGGCTCTGGCGGCGCGGCGCGGGGGCGGCCAGCCCCCCCGGCTCGCGCGGCACGCCGCGATGGGGCAGGATGGCGCCATGGCCATGGACACCCCGCGCGTGGCGCGCCTTGTCGGCATCGCCGCCCTCGCGGCGCTGGCCGTTGCCTGCCTGCTCGTGCTCCGGCCTTTCATCTCCTCGCTCCTGTGGGCGGCGATCCTCGCCTTCTCGACCTGGCCGATCTTCGCCTTCCTGCGGGACAGGGCGCATATCCGGCCGTCCTGGTCGGCGACGCTGATGGTGCTCGCGATGTTCGTGCTGGTCGGCCTGCCCATCGCCATCGCGGCGCCGACGCGGCGGGAGGAGGTGGAGGCGCTGAGCCACCAGATCGAGGCGCTGCTTGTCGAGGGGCTTCCCGGCCTCGGCGCCTGGCTCTCCTCGCTGCCGGTGGTGGGCACCTGGATCCATGGCTGGATCGGGGAGGTGGCCTTCGACGTCTCCGGCCTCGCCGGGCTGCTCCGGCCCTATGCCGGGACGATCACCCAGCAGGCGGTCTCGGTCCTGCTCGCGGTGCTGTCGGGGCTGGCGGAGCTGCTGCTCGCGATCTTCCTCGCCTTCTTCTTCTATCGCGACGGGCCGGCGATGGCCGCGCGGGTCTCGGCGCTGATGGCGCGGCTCGGCGGCCCCACCGGCACCCGGGTGCTCGACCTGACGGCCGACGTGACGCGCGGCGTGGTCTGGGGGCTGGTCGGCACGGCCGTCGCGCAGGGCTCGCTCGCCGCCCTCGGCTTCTGGATCGCCGGCGTGCCGCAGGCCGTGCTGCTGGCGGTGGTGACCGGGGTGATCTCGATCCTGCCGGTGGGCGCGCCGCTGGTCTGGATCCCGGCGAGCCTCTGGCTGCTGACCCAGGGGCACACCGGCGGCGGAATATTCCTGGGCCTCTACGGGGGGGTGGTGATCTCCTCGGTCGACAATTTCATCCGGCCCTGGGCGATCTCCCGCGGGGCGGACCTGCCGCTGCTGCTGACCATTCTCGGCGCCCTCGGCGGGGTCCTGGCCTTCGGCTTCCTCGGCCTCTTCCTCGGGCCGGTGGTGCTGGCGGTGGGATACACCCTCATGCTGGAATTCGCCGGCACGGCGGAGGACGGGGAGCGGACCCCTTCCCCGCCGCCGCCCGGGGCCCTATAGGCCCCGGCCTCCAACGCCTCCTGCCGGGACGGCCGGGGCAGGCATGACGGGAGTGGTCGGGATGCGGAAGCTGTTGTTGGCCGCCGCGCTGGCGGCAGGGCTGTGGGCGGGAATGGCCGAAGCGCGAACGGTGCGCTGGGCGGCCTCGGGCGATCCGAACACGATGGATCCCCACAGCCAGAATGTCGGCACCGTCACGATGGTGCTGCAGCAGATCTACGACGCCCTGATCAGCCGCAACCGGGAACTCGGCCTGGCGCCGGGCCTCGCGACGCGCTGGGAGCAGCAGGAGCCGACGCGCTGGCGCTTCTGGCTGCGCGAGGGCGTGAGGTTCCACGAGGGGCAGGACTTCACCGCCGCCGACGTCGTCTTCAGCGTGACGCGGGCGCAGCAGCCGACCTCCAACTACGCCATCTATGTCGATACCATCGAGCGGGCGGTGCAGGTCGAGCCGCTGGTGGTCGACATCGTCACCCGCGTGCCGGACCCCATCCTGCCGAACAAGATCGCCTCCCTGATGATCATGTCGCGGTCCTGGACCGAGCAGCACAACGCGACGCGCCCGCAGAACACCCGCGCGCGGGAGGAGATGCACACCACCCGCAACACCAACGGCACCGGGGGCTTCCGCCTGCGGTCGCGCGAGCCCGACGTGCGCACGGTGCTCGCGCGCAACGACGCCTGGTGGGGCTGGAACGAGCCCGCGAGCCGCGAGGCCAACATCACCGAGATCATCTACCGTCCCATTTCCTCGGATGCGACGCGCATCGCGGCGCTGCTCTCGGGGGAGGTGGACTTCGTGCTCGACCCGCCGCTGCAGGACCTGAACCGGCTGCGCCAGGCCCAGGGCATCCGCGTTCTCGAGGGGCCGGAGGTCCGCACGATCTTCATCGCGATGGACGTCCATCGCGACGAGCTTTTCTACAGCAGCGTCCGCGGCCGCAACCCGCTGAAGGACCTGCGGGTGCGTCGCGCGCTCTATCACGCGATCGACATCCAGGCGATCCATCGCACCACCATGCGCGGCCAGTCGGTCCCGACCGGAACCTTCTTCCCCCCGCAGGTGAACGGCTATTCGCGCGAGGAGGATGTCCGCCTGCCCCATGACCCGGCGCGCGCCCGTGCCCTGCTGGCCGAGGCCGGCTATCCGGACGGCTTCGAGATCACCCTCGACTGCCCGAACAACCGCTACATCAACGACGAGCAGATCTGCCAGGCGATCGCCGCGATGTGGGCGCGCGTCGGCGTCAGGGCACGGCTGAACGCCATGCCGCTCGCCCAGTACTTCGCGAAGATCCAGCGGGAGGATACCTCGATCTATCTGCTGGGCTGGGGCGTGCCGACGCTCGATGCGCTCTATTCCTTCCAGTCGCTGCTGCGCAGCCGCGACGGTGGCCGGGGCAATGGCATCTGGAACTACGGGCGGTATTCCAACCGGCGCATGGACGAACTGATCGGGGTCATGACAGACCAGTCCGGCGCGCCGCGCACCGCCGCCATCCATGAGGCGCTGCGGATCTACCGCGAGGACGTGCCCCACATCCCGCTGCACCACCAGATGATCCCCTGGGCCATGCGTGCGAACTTCACCATTCCGCACATGGCGAACAACCAGCCCTATTTCCGCTGGGCCCGAATGAACTGACGCATTGCGCGGGCGCGGCGCAGACCAGCCGCCGCGCCCGCCCCGGAGTGAAAGCATGTTCGCCTTCATCATCAGCCGCATCCTGCAGGCGCTGCCGGTCATGCTGGCCGTGGCGCTGATCTCCTTCGCGATGTTCGCCTATGTCGGCGACCCCGTGGCGATCATGCTGGGCCAGGACTTCACCGAGGCGCAGCGCGACCAGCTCATCCGCGACCTCGGGCTCGACCAGCCCTTCTGGGTGCAGTTCGCGAGCTTCGTGGGCCATGCCGCGCAGGGCGACTTCGGGCTGTCTTACCGCCTGTCCCGGCCGGTTGCGGAACTGATCGCGGAACGCGCGCCGGCGACGCTGGAACTGGCCTTCACCGCCGCCGCGCTGGCGTTGCTGGTGGGCGTGCCGATGGGGGTCTATACGGGCCTCTACCGCAATTCCTGGCTGTCGCGCTTCTTCCTGACCTTCAGCCTGATCGGCGTGTCGCTGCCGACCTTCCTGATCGGCATCCTGCTGATCCTGGTCTTCGCGGTCTGGCTCGGCTGGCTGCCGTCCTTCGGGCGTGGCGACACGGTGAGGCTCGGCTGGTGGTCGACCGGCTTCCTGACCGTCTCGGGGCTGAAGGCGCTGATCCTGCCCTCGATCACGCTCGGGCTCTTTCAGCTCACGCTCATCATGCGCCTGGTGCGGGCCGAGATGATGGAGGTGCTGCGCGCCGACTACATCAAGTTCGCCCGCGCCCGCGGCCTGCCGAACCGCGCCGTGCATTTCGGCCATGCGCTGAAGAACACGCTGGTGCCGGTCATCACCATCGTCGGGCTGCAGCTCGGCGCCATCATCGCCTTCGCCATCGTCACCGAGACGGTGTTCCAGTGGCCGGGGATGGGGCTGCTCTTCATCCAGTCCGTGGGGTCGGCCGACATTCCGGTGATGAGTGCCTATCTGATGCTGATCGCCCTGGTCTTCGTGTCCATCAACCTGATCGTGGATCTGCTCTACTACGCCGTGGACCCCAGGCTGCGCGTCGGGCGCGGGAAGGGGGGGCACTGAGCCATGGCCGCCGCCGTGAAGCGTTTCCTCGATTCCGACCTCTGGTGGTCCTTCACCCGTTCGCCGGTGACGGTGCTCTCGGCGATCGTCGCGATGGTGTGCATCGTCGGTGCGGCGCTCGCGCCGTGGATCGCGCCGCACAACCCCTTCGACCTCGCCTCCCTGAACCTCATCGACGCGTTCAAGCCGCCGGCCTGGACGGAGGACGGGGCGCGCGAGTTCCTCCTCGGCACCGACGACCAGGGGCGCGACGTCCTCTCGGCGATCATGTACGGGGCGCGGGTCTCGCTGCTGGTGGGCCTTTCGGCGACGATCTTCGCAACGATGCTCGGCGTCTCGCTCGGCCTCGTCGCGGGGTATGCCGGCGGGCATGTCGACAGCATCCTGATGCGCATCTGCGACATCCAGCTGACCTTTCCCTCCATCCTTGTCGCGCTGCTGATCGACGGCGTGGTGCGCGCGGTCCTCCCGCGCGAGGTGCATGACGAGATCGCGCTCTTCGTCGTGATCTTCGCCATCGGCATCAGCGAATGGCCGAAATTCGCGCGCACCGTGCGCGGCTCGACGCTGGTCGAGCGCAACAAGGAATACGTCCAGGCCGCGCGCGTCATCGGCGTGCCCTCGACGCGCATCATGTTCAGCCACGTGCTGCCGAACGTGGTCGGGCCGGTCCTGGTGGTGGCCACGCTCAACCTCGGCCTCGCCATCCTGTCGGAGGCGACGCTCTCCTTCCTCGGCGTCGGCGTGCCGCCGACCCAGCCCTCCCTCGGCACGCTGATCAGGATCGGCAACGACTTCCTGTTCTCGGGCGAGTGGTGGATCACGATCTTCCCGGGCGTCGCCCTCGTCGCCATGGTCCTCTCGGTCAACCTCCTGGGCGACTGGCTGCGTGACGCCCTCAATCCGAAGCTGCGCTGATGTCCAATGTCGCTCCCCTGCTGCAGGTGCAGCACCTGCGCGTCGAATTCCCCACCCGGCGCGGAACACTGGTCGCGCTCGACGACGTCTCCTTCGAGATCGCGCCGGGCGAGGTGCTCGGCGTGGTCGGTGAGTCCGGCGCCGGCAAGTCGATGACGGGCGCCGCCATCATCGGCCTGCTCGAGCCGCCCGGCCGCATCGCGAAGGGCGAGATCCTGCTGGCCGGGCGGCGCATCGACAACCTCCGCTACGAGGAGATGCGCCGCATCCGCGGCAAGGAGATCGGCGCGATCTTCCAGGACCCGCTGACGACGCTGAACCCGCTCTACACGGTCGGCCGGCAGTTGGTGGAGACCATGACCACCCACCTGCCGATCGGGCCGGGCGAGGCACGCCGGCGCGCCGTCGAATGGCTGGAGATGGTGGGCATCCCGGCCGCGGCGCAGCGCATCGACAGCTATCCGCACGAGTTCTCCGGCGGGATGCGCCAGCGCGTGGTCATCGCGCTCGCGCTCTGCGCCGAGCCGCGGCTGATCGTGGCGGACGAGCCGACCACGGCGCTCGACGTCTCGATCCAGGCGCAGGTGATCGCGCTGCTGAAGCGCCTGGCGCGGGAGAAGGGGACGGCGATGATGCTGGTGACGCACGACATGGGCGTCATTGCCGAGACTGCCGACCGCGTCGCCGTCATGTATGCCGGCCGCATCGCCGAGATCGGCCCGGTCCGGGAGGTGGTGAAGCACGCCAACCACCCCTATTCCGCGGGGCTGATGGCCTCCATCCCGCCGCTCGACCGGCGGGTGGAACGGCTCGCGCAGATCGACGGCGCCATGCCGCGGCTGTCCGCGATCCCGAAAGGCTGCGGCTACAACCCGCGCTGCCCGCAGGTCTTCGACAAGTGCCTGCAGCATCGCCCCGACCTCATCGATGCCGGCACGACCCGGGCCGCCTGCTGGCTCTACGACACGGAGGCGCCCCGTGGCTGACCCGGTGCCGATGTTCGAGGCGCGCGACCTGGCGCGCCATTTCGACGTCTCGCGGCCCTTCCTCCAGAGGAGGCTCGCGCGGGAGGAGAAGCGCATCCTGCGCGCCGTGGACGGCGTGACCTTCGGGATCCCGAAGGGGACGACGCTGTCGCTGGTCGGCGAATCCGGCTGCGGCAAGTCGACCGTGGCGCGCCTCTCGGTGGGCCTCTATGGGCCGACCGCCGGCTCCGTGCGCTTCGACGGGCGCGACCTCGCGGAGGCGCGGACCCTGGCCGACCAGCGCCGGCGCATGCAGATGATCTTCCAGGATCCCTATGCCTCGCTGAACCCGCGCTGGCGGGTGAAGCACATCATCGCCGAGCCGATCCGCGCCTTCGGGCTGGTGAAGGGTGCGGGCCAGGAGGAGAACCGCGTCGCGGAGCTGCTCACGCAGGTGGGCCTCTCGCCGCTGGACGGCGAGAAGTTCCCCCACGAGTTCTCGGGCGGGCAGCGCCAGCGCATCTCGATCGCGCGCGCGCTGTCGTCGAACCCGGAATTCCTGGTCTGCGACGAGCCGACCTCGGCGCTCGACGTCTCGGTGCAGGCGCAGATCCTGAACCTGATGAAGGAACTGCAGCAACGGCTGGGGCTCACCTACCTTTTCATCAGCCACAACCTCGCGGTGGTGCGGCAGGTCTCGGACCGCATCGGGGTGATGTATCTCGGCCGGCTCGCCGAGCTCGCCCCGGCCGAGAGCCTCTTCAAGCGGCCGCGGCATCCCTATACGCGCGCGCTGATGGAAGCGATCCCGGACCTCGACATGACGGGGCGGGAGCGGATCCCGGTGGGCGGCGAGGTGCCGTCGCCCATCACGCCGCCGACCGGCTGCGCCTTCCATCCGCGCTGTCCCCTCGCCAATGAGCGTTGCAAGCGGGAGCGGCCGGAGATGAAGGCGGCCGGCGACGCGCTGGTCGCCTGCCACGCGGTGGAGGAAGGGCGCGACGACGCCATGCCGATGCCTGCGATCGCGCGCGACGCGGCTTAGAGCGGATCCCGATCAGGTGGAATGACCTGATCGGGATCTGCTCTAACCGTCCTTCGCCACCGCGATCCGGGCACGGACATCCGCGTCGATCTTCGCGAAATCGAGCGGGATCACGTCGCCATCGCCCGGCGAGCCCAGCATCCCGAAGATCGCCGCGGCCATGACGGGGTCCTCATGGCCGAGCGCGGCGGCGAGGCGGTTGGGCACGACCTTGTCGCCTTCCGCGACGAATCCGAGCAGCATGGCGTTGTCGCCCGCGCTGGCCCAGCGCCAGGCGGCGCGATGGATCCGGCCCTTCGCGAACCAGGCATCATGGCGCGGGTCGCCGCTCGCGCTCGACAGGTCGAGGAACAATGTCCGCCCGGGCCCGGCCGGGCAGAGATGCATCACCCCGTGTTCGTGCTCGACGAACCAATGGCGGGTCGTGCGATGCAGAACGTGGCGGCGGACCCGGCCCGCCGCCGCCTCGCGCCGCAGCGCGGCCGCCGCCAGCCGCGCCTGCTCCGGCCCCGCCGCCCCCCGGCGATGGATGATCGCGGCGGGCACCAGCAGGATCGCGGCCCCGACGATCAGCACCATCCATGACGCGGTGCCGATGATGCCGAAGGCGAGGTCGAGCAGCCCCAGCATGCCGAGGATGACGAGCAGGACCGGCAGGATGCCGAGATGCGTGCCGCCGGCGCCGTCCAGGGCGTCGGCAGCCTCGCGCATCTGCGCCGCCTCGGCCGGCGTCGCGATGCCGCCCTCGACCGCGTAGCCCGCCTCAGTCACCGATCGCGACGCCCTCGCGCCGCGGATCGGCGCCGCCGAGCAGGCCGTCGGGCGTCACGCGGATGATCTGCAGGCCGGAATTCATCTCCTGCACGCGGACCTCGTGCCCGCGCCTGCGCAGCGCAGGGGCGAGCGCGGCGGCCGGCGTATCGGCCTCGAGGTCGATGCTGCCGCCGAGCGTGCCGACATGCGGCAGCGCCGCGGCGTCCTGCGGCGCCATGCCCCAGTCGAGCAGCGCGACGAGCGCCTGCGCGACATAGCCGATGATCCGCGCCCCGCCGGGCGAGCCGGCGACGGCGGCCAGCCGGCCCTCGCCGTCCAGGACGATGGTCGGCGACATGGACGACCGCGGGCGCTTCCCGCTTTCCACGCGGTTCGCCACCGGGCGGCCGTCCTGGCCCGGGACGAAGGAGAAATCCGTCAGCTCGTTGTTGAGCATGAAGCCGCGGACCATGATTCGGGCGCCGAACAGGGCCTCGACCGTGGTGGTCATGGCGACCGCGTTGCCTTCCGCGTCGACGATGGACAGGTGGCTCGTGCCGGATTCGTGGTCCTCGGGCTGCGGCGCGTAGGAGGCCTCGCGCCAGGGCGGGTTGCCGGCGCGCGGCGCGGCGATGGCGCGGTCGCGGTCGATCAGCTGGGCCCGGCTCGTGAGGTAGCCCGGATCGGTCATGCCCAGCGCCGGCACCGAGACGAAGGCGGGGTCGGCGACATAGGCATTGCGGTCGGCGAAGGCGAGGCGGCCGGCCTCGCCGATCAGGTGCGCCGCGTCGGCGCCGCGCGGGTCGAGGTGCGGCATGTCGAAATGCCCGAGCAGCCCGAGGATCTGCGCCACCGCGAGGCCGCCCGAGGAGGGCGGCGGGAAGCCGCAGACGCGCCAGCGGCGATAGGGGGCGCAGACCGCCTCCCGCCGCTGCGGCGCGTAGGAGGCGAGGTCGCCGGCCGCCATGGCGCCCGGCAGCGCCGGATGGTGCGTGACGGCGGCGACGATGTCCTCGGCGATCGGGCCGCGGGCGAGGGCGGCGGCGCCCTCCGCGGCGATGGCGGTCAGGGTGTCCGCGAGCGCGGGGTTGCGCAGCCGGAACCCAGCCGGCAGGGGCCGGCCCTGGGCGTCGAAGAAATAGGCCGCGGCGCCCGCATCGCGCTTGAGCAGGTCCGCATCGCCGGCGATGTCGCGCGCGAGGCGCGCGCTGATCGGGAAGCCTTCCGTCGCGAGGCGGATGGCCGGCTGGATCAGCCGCGCCCAGGGCAGGTGGCCGTGTTCGCGGTGCGCCGCCTCCAGCATCGCGACGGTGCCGGGCACGCCGACGGAACGGCCGCTGGCCATGGCCTGACGGAAGGGCAGGGGGCGGCCGTCGCGCAGGAACAGGTCGGGCGTCGCGGCGGCCGGGGCGGTCTCCCGCCCGTCCCAGGCGGTGATGTGTCCGGAGCCGGCATCGAAGTGCAGCAGGAGCGCGCCGCCGCCGATGCCGGAGGATTGCGGCTCCACCAGCGTCAGGACCATCTGCACGGCGACGGCGGCATCGACGGCATTGCCGCCGTCGCGCAGCACCGCAAGGCCGGCCTCGGCCGCCAGGGGATGCGCGGCCGCGACCATCTGCCGCCGTGCCGGCGTCTGCGCCGTGGCGATGCCGATGAAGAGAAGCAGGAAGAGGATGGCGCGGCGCAGGATCATCGCCGCATGATAGCCGCATGAGCGGCTCCGGCGACACGACGCGACGCCTGCTGCGCGGGCGCCTGGCCGAGGCCGCCGGGCGCGGCGCGGAGGACGCGGCCGCCGCTGCCCTGCTGTGGGACGGCTGGGACGTCCTGGCCCGCCGCGTGCGGACGCCGGCGGGGGAACTCGACCTGATCGCCGAGCGGGATGGCCTGCTCGCCTTCGTCGAG
This sequence comes from Pseudomonadota bacterium, assembly GCA_023424475.1. Classification (GTDB taxonomy): domain Bacteria; phylum Pseudomonadota; class Alphaproteobacteria; order Acetobacterales; family Acetobacteraceae; genus Neoroseomonas. The sequence continues at coordinate 13,620 of JAFADX010000396.1, read as the reverse complement.
GTGAAGGCGCGGCCCTCCCTGGCGGAGGCGGCCTTCGCCCTCGGCGCGCGGCAGCGGGTGCGGCTGCTGGCCGCCGCGGAATGCTGGGCGGCGGCCAATCCCGGCCATGGCGCCGCCGGGATGCGCTTCGACGTGGTGATCGTCGCCGCCGACGGGACGGCGCGCCGCATCGCCGATGCCTTCAGGCTGGGCGACTGAGCATTTCCGATCGGCCCGGTGCGGGCAGGCCGGCAAGGGCTTCAGGCGACCGCGCGCCCGGGCACGCGGTGCCGGAAGGCGAGCGCCTCCGCGACATGCGCACGGCGGATGGGCTCGCTGCCGGCGAGGTCGGCGATGCTGCGCGCGACGCGCATCATGCGGACATGGGCGCGGGAGGACAGGCGCAGCCGCGTCGCCGCTGCCTCGAGCAGCGCCTCGGCCTCGGGATCGAGCAGCGGATGCAGGTGGCGGATCTCGGCCTCGGCGTTGTTGCGCGGCCCGTCCTTGCCCCAGCGCGCGCGCTGCGCGTCGCGCGCGGCCTGCACGCGGGCGGCGGCGACGACGCTCGTCTCGCCCGCCGGGGCGCGGGTGAGTTCGGCGGCAGGGATCGGCATGACCTCGATGGTCAGATCCATGCGGTCGAGCAGCGGCCCGGAGAGGCGGCCCTGGTAGTCCTCCCCGCAGCGGGGTGCGCGCCCGCATTCGCGTCCGGCCTCGCCGAGATAGCCGCAGCGGCACGGGTTCATCGCGGCGATGCATTGGAAGCGCGCGGGATAGGTGACATGCGCATTGGCGCGGCTGATCACGGTGCGGCCCGTTTCCATCGGCTGGCGCAGGGCCTCGAGCGCGGGGCGCGGGAATTCGGGCCATTCGTCGAGGAAGAGGACGCCGCGATGCGCCAGGCTGATCTCACCCGGCCGCGCGCGGTGCCCGCCGCCGATCAGCGCGGGCATGGAGGCCGAATGGTGCGGATCGCGGAAGGGCGGCCGCATGACGAGCCGCCCGCCCTCGAGCATCCCGGCGACCGAGTGGACGAGGGAGACCTCCAGCGCCTCGGCCGGGGAAAGGTCCGGCAGCAGGCCCGGCAGGCGCGAGGCCAGCATCGACTTCCCGGCGCCCGGCGGGCCGATCATCAGGAGGTTGTGGCTGCCGGCCGCGGCGATCTCGAGGGCGCGCTTGGCGCTTTCCTGGCCCTTCACCTCGGACAGGCAGGGGAAGGTGCGCGGCGCGGACTCCGGGGCCGGGGGCGCGGGCGGGCTCAGCACCTGCGTGCCGCGGAAATGGTTTAGCAGGGCGTGGATGTCGGGCGCGGCCAGCACCTCGATCCGCCCGGCCCAGGCGGCTTCGGCGCCCTGCGCCGCGGGGCAGATCAGGCCGAGGTCGCGCTCGCTCGCGCCGAGTGCCGCGGGCAGCACGCCCGCCACCGGGTTGATGGATCCATCCAGCGCCAGTTCGCCGAGCGCGGCGAAGCCCGCCGCCTCCTCCTTCGGCACGATCTCCATCGCGGCGAGCAGGGCGAGGGCGATGGGCAGGTCGAAATGCGAGCCTTCCTTCAGGATGTCGGCGGGCGCGAGATTCACCAGCACGCGCTTGGGCGGGAGGGAGAGGCCGAGGCCCGTCAGCGCGGCGCGCACGCGTTCCCGGCTCTCCGCCACCGCCTTGTCGGCAAGCCCGACCAGAAGGAAGGCAGGCAGCCCGGGGGCGATCTGCACCTGCACCTCGACGGGCACGGGATCGATGCCGGCGAAGGCGAAGGTGGCGATGCGGGCGATGGACATGATCTCGCGCAAAGATGGGTTTATCGCGAGATAAAATCAACTCATGGGATCATGCCCGGCGGCCGGCCGGTTCGTTCAGGCCCCGGCGGCGCGCTGCGCGAGGCGCATCAGCCGGCGGAAATTGCCGGACCAGAGGAGGTCCAGCTCCCGCGCGCCATAGCCCCGGCGGTGCAGCTCCGCGGTCAGGTTCATCGTCTCCGACGCGTCCTTCCAGCCCGGGATGCCGCCCCCGCCGTCGAAGTCCGAGGACAGCCCGACATGGTCGATGCCGATGCGGCTCACCGCGTAGTCCACGTGATCGGCCATGTCCTTCACCGTCGCCGGCGACTTCCCGCCGGAGGGCGCGGGACGGAGGAAGGCGTCGAGCGCCGTGATCTGCACCAGCCCGCCCGTCGCGCGCAGCATGTCGAGCTGCTCGTCGTCGAGGTTGCGCGGGTGGTCGCAGAGCGTGCGGCAGCAGGAATGCGTCGCCACCACCGGCGCGCGGGAGAGTTCCGCCGCCTGCATCATGCTCGGCTTGGCGGCGTGGGAGACATCGACCAGCAGGCCGACGCGGTTCATTTCCGCGATCGCATCGCGGCCCAGGGCCGAGAGGCCGCCATGCTCGGCCGGCGCGTCGCCGAGCTCGGGCCGCGGGCGCGCCGCGTCGGCGAGGTCGTTGTGGCCGTCATGGGTCAGCGTCAGGTAGATCGCCCCGAGCTCCCGCCACAAGGCGAGGCGCGAGAGGTCCCGCGCCAGCGCATTGCCGTTCTCCACCGCCGAGAGCACGCAGAGCGCCCCGGCCTGGTGCGCGGCCTCGAGCTCCGAGGCGGTGGCGCAGAAGCGCCGCGCCTTGCCGTCCGCGCGCGCGCGGATATGGCGCAGCATGGCGTCGGCGCGCGCCGCCGCCGCGGCGAGACCTTCCTCGTCGCGTTTCCCCTGGGGAGTGTAGGCGATGAAGACGGCGGCCTTCAGTCCGCCGCGCAGCATCTTCGGGAAGTCGACGCGGCGGTCCGTCTCGCGCGCCGCATCGGGCGGCTCGGGCCAGCGGATGTCGATATGCGTGTCGAGGGTGAGCGTCCTCGCGTGGATCGCGGCGGCATCGTTCATGCGGCACCCCAGGCGCCGAGGAAGCGCTCGAGCAGCGTGCCGATCACCTCGACGTTGTAGCCGCCTTCCTGCGTGATGGCTGTGGGCAGCTTCAGCGCGCCGATCATCTGCGCGGCGCGGGCGAAGCCATCCCCGGTGACGGCGAGCGCGCCGAGCGGTTCGTCCTTCGAGGCATCGAAGCCCAGCGCGACGACCAGCGCATCCGCCTTGAAGTCTCGGATCGGCGCCAGCGCGTAGCGCAGCGCGTCGAGCCAGCCCTCGTCCGGCGTGCCGAAGGGCAGGGGCAGGTTCATGTTCCGCCCGTCGCCGGGGCCCGCGCCGCGCTCCGCCGTGCGGCCGACGAACCATGGATAGTAGTTGTCCGGGTCGCCGTGGATCGAGATGGTCAGCACGTCGCCGCGCTCCCAGAAGATCCCCTGCGTGCCATTGCCGTGGTGGCTGTCGATGTCGAGCACCGCGACGCGCGCCGCGCCGGCATCCCGCAGCGCCTGCGCGGCGAGCGCCGCGTTGTTCACATAGCAGTGTCCGCCCGCGCGCCCGGCATAGGCGTGGTGCCCCGGCGGCCGGCACAGGGCATAGGCGGAGCCGCCCTTCGCGGCCTCGGCCGCGGCGGCGAGGGCGCAGGCTGCCGCCCCCTGGATCGCCGCCCAGGATCCCGGCCCGATCGGGCAGGCGGTATCGGCGGTGTACCAACCGGCCCTGGCGATGATGTTCGCGCCGCTGCGCCCGCCTTGGGCGACCATTTCGGGAACCGGATGGATATTCGCGACGACCTCGGGCCCCGGTTCCGGCAGCTTCGCCCAGGCTTCGGCGGCGGTGGCGAGGAAGTCGAGATAGTCGGCGCGGTGCACCGCCTCGAGTGCGCGGGGCGGCAGCGGCGGCGGGGCGGAGGGCGCGAGGCCCATGCGGTGCAGCGCCGCCTCGAGCGCCGCGGCCCGCGCCGGCACCTCGAAGTTCCGGCGGACCTGGCCGCGCTGAAGGAAGAAGGTGGGCGTGTGCCCTGCCTGATCGGGATGCGCGAAGGTCTTCATCGTGCCGCGAGGCTAGGCAGGCCCGTCGCGCTTGTCCACGCGAGGCGCCCGGCGCGGCCTTGTCCCGGGCTGTGACGGGGGGATAGCCTTCGGGGACGAACAAGGGAGACTTCGACGATGGCCGTTTCGCGCCGCGGCTTCATGGCAGCCGCAGCCACTGCCCCCGTGCTGATGAGCGCCTCCGAGGCGCTGGCCCAGGGGGTCGCGCCGCGCCGCGGCGGCACGCTCCAGATGATGCTGACGCCGGAACCGCCCGTCATCCAGATCGGCGTGAACCAGCAGGGCCCGACGCTGATCGCGGCGCCGAAGATCTTCCAGGGGCTGCTGACCTTCTCCAAGACGCTCGAGCCCCTGCCCATACTGGCGAAGTCCTGGACCATCAGCCCCGACGGCAAGGAATACGTCTTCAGCCTGCAGGAGAACGTGAAGTGGCATGACGGCCGGCCCTTCACCGCCGAGGACGTCGTCTTCTCGATCATGAAGTTCCACATGGAGCTGTCGCCCCGCGCGCGCGCCATCTTCCAGCTGATCGAGACCTGCGAGGCGAAGGATCCGCACACGGTCCGCATGGTGCTGAAGCAGGCCTTCGAGCCCTTCCTGCTGATGTTCGACGTGACCGCGGCGGCGATCGTGCCCAAGCACCTGTTCGACGGCCGCGACTACCGCACCGCGCCGGCGGTCCAGCACCCGATCGGCACCGGCCCCTTCAGGTTCACCGAATGGAAGCGCGGCAACTTCATCCGCATGGACCGCTTCGACGACTACTGGAAGCCCGGCCAGCCCTACCTCGACGCCGTGATCTACCGCATCATCCCCGACAGCCAGAGCCGCCGCCTGGCGCTCGAATCGGGCCAGGTGCTGCTGAGCCAGGCCAACGACATCGAGCCCTTCGACATCCCGCAGCTGCGCCAGCGGCCGAACCTCGAGGTCAGCACCGACGGCTGGCAGTATTTCTCGCCCTTGTCCTGGATGGAGCTGAACCACCGGGTGAAGCCGCTGGACGACGCGCGGGTGCGCCGCGCGATGTCGATGGCGATCGACCGGAACTTCATCGTCAACCGGCTGTGGTTCGGCGTCGGCAAGCCGGCGACCGGGCCGGTCGCCTCGACCACGCGGTTCTTCGACGCGAACGCGAAGATCGCCGCGTTCAACGTGCGCGCGGCGAACGAACTGCTGGATTCCGCCGGCTACCCGCGCAACGCGCAGGGCGTGCGCTTCACGCTGAAGCACATCCCGCTGCCCTATGGCGAGATCTGGACGCGCCTGTCCGAATACCTCCGCCAGGCGATGCGCCAGATCGGCGTCGCCCTCGAGCTCGAGAGCACGGATGCGGGCTCCTGGGCCGGGCGCGTCGGCAACTGGGAATACGAGACGACGATCAATTTCGTCTACCAGTTCGGCGACCCGACGCTCGGCGTCGAGCGGACCTATGTCTCGACCAACATCCAGAAGGTGACCTTCACCAATACCGGCGGCTACGCGAACCCGCAGGTGGACGCGCTGTTCCAGCAGGCACGCGCGGCTGCCGCGGCGGCCGACCGCCAGCGCGCCTTCAGCGAGGTGCAGAAGATCCTGGTCGAGGAGGTGCCGCAGATCTGGCTGATGGAGCTCGCCTTCCCCACGATCTACGACAAGAAGGTCCGCAACGTCATCACGACCGGGCTCGGCGTGAGCAAGTCCTTCGACGACGTCTTCATCGCCGGCTGACGGATGGAGCTGTCGCGGCTCCCGGGCTTCCTGCTGCGGCGGGGCATCAAGGCGGCGATCGTCATCCTCGCGATCGTCGTCTGCAACTTCTTCCTCATCCACGCCGCGCCAGGGGACCCCGCCAGCGTCATCGCCGGCCAGTCGGGCGCGGCGGACGAGGAGTTCCTGGCGCAGCTGCGCCACCAGTTCGGGCTGGACCGGCCGCTGCATGTCCAGCTTTGGATCTACCTGAAGGACATGCTGACGCTCGACCTCGGCTTCAGCCACCGGCAACAGCAGCCGGTCTGGGCGCTGATCAGCGAGCGTCTGCCGGCGACGCTCCTTCTGACCGGGGCGGCCTTCGCGCTGGCGGTCGCGGCGGGCGTCACGCTCGGCACCCTGGCGGCGCGGCGGGTCGGCCGCTGGGCGGATTCCGTCATCACCGTCATCGCGCTGACCTTCTATGCCACGCCGCTCTTCTGGGTCGGGCTGATGCTGGTGCTGCTCTTCTCGGTCTGGCTGGAATGGTTGCCGAGCTTCGGGATGGCCAGCGTCGACGTCGAGCTGCACGGCATCGACGCGGTGCTGGATGTGGGCAAGCATTTGATCCTGCCGGCGGCGACGCTGGGGCTGTTCTACCTCGCGGTCTATGCGCGGCTGACGCGGGCGACGATGCTGGAGGTGGCGGACCAGGACTTCGTGAAGACCGCGCGCGCCAAGGGCGTGCCGGAGGGGCAGGTGGTCCGCCGGCACATCCTGCGCAATGCGCTGCTGCCGGTCATCACCTTCGCGGGCATCCAGGCGGGCCAGCTGATCGGCGGCTCGATCCTGGTCGAGACGGTCTTCGCCTGGCCGGGCATCGGCCGGCTCGCCTTCGATGCGCTGCTGGCGCGGGACTATGCGGTGCTGCTCGGGGTCTTCTTCTGCACCAGCGTCATGGTCGTCCTCTTCAACCTCGTCACGGACCTCCTCTACGCCGTGGTCGATCCGCGGGTGGAGGTGCAGGGATGAGGGATTTCTGGCGGCGGTTCCGCCGCAACCGCGGGGCCGTGGTGGGGCTGGTGGTCCTCCTGCTCGTCTTCGCCCTCGCGGCGCTGGCGCCGGTGCTCTATCCGGGCAGCCCCTGGGACATGGCGACCGCCCCCTTCGTGCCGCCGGGGGAAGAGGGGATGCTGCTCGGCTCGGACAGCCTGGGCCGCGACGTCGCGGCGGGCATCGCGCATGGCGCGCGGATCTCGCTGATGGTCGGCGCCGTCTCGACCGTCGCGGCACTGCTGATCGGGGTCTCGCTCGGCGCCGTCGCGGGCTATCTCGGCGGGGTCGCGGACGATGCGGTGATGCGCTTCACCGAGTTCTTCCAGACCATTCCCTCCTTCGTCTTCGCGATCCTGCTGGTGGCCATCTTCACGCCCTCGATCGTCTCCGTGGTGGTCGCCATCGCCGTCGTGTCGTGGCCGCCGGTCGCGCGGGTGGTGCGGGCGGAATTCCTCTCCCTGCGGTCGCGGGAATTCGTCCAGGCCGCCGAAGTGCTCGGCAAGTCGCGGCTGTCCATCGTGGTGACGGACATCCTGCCGAATGCGCTCTCGCCGATCGTGGTGCTGTCCTCGCTGATGGTTGCCTCGGCGATCCTGCTTGAAAGCGCATTGTCCTTCCTCGGCCTCGGAGATCCGAACCTGATGACCTGGGGCTTCCTGATCGGCGCGGGGCGTTCCGTCATCCGCCTCGCCTGGTGGATGAGCGTCTTCCCCGGCCTCGCCATCTTCCTGACCGTGCTGGCGCTGAACCTGGTCGGGGAGGGGCTGTCGGACGCGCTGAACCCGCGCCTCGCGCGTCAGCGGGGAGGTGCTGCATGAGCCTGCTGAGCGTCGAGGGCCTGACCGTCGCCCTGCCGCCGGGCGGGGACCGGCCGAATGCCGTCGAGGGGATCACGCTCGAGGTCAACCCGGGCGAGATCCTCTGCGTCGTGGGCGAGTCCGGCTCCGGCAAGTCGATCACCGCCAATGCGGTGATGGGCCTGCTGCCCAAGGGGCTGCCGGTGACCGCGGGGCGCATCGTCTTCGAGGGCCAGGACCTGCTCGCCCTCGGCCCCGAGGCGATGCGCCGGCTGCGCGGCGCCCGCGTCGCCATGATCTTCCAGGAACCGATGACGGCGCTGAACCCGGTGATGCGCGTCGGCGAGCAGATCGCCGAGGCGATGCGCGTCCATGGCGCGGGAGCCGACGCCGCGAGGCGCGTGCCGGAACTGCTCGCCGCGGTGAACCTGCCCGACCCGGCGGCGACGGCGCGCACCTACCCCTTCCGCCTCTCGGGCGGGCAGCGGCAGCGCGTCATGATCGCCATGGCCTTGGCGCTGGAACCCTCCCTGCTGATCGCGGACGAGCCGACCACGGCGCTCGACGTCACGACGCAGATGCAGATCCTGCGCCTGATCCGGGAGATCCAGTCGCGCCGCGGCACGGGCGTCATGTTCATCACCCATGATTTCGGCGTGGTGGCGGAGATCGCCGACCGCGTCGCCGTCATGCAGCAGGGCCGCATCGTCGAGCAGGGGCCGGCCGCCGAGGTGCTGAACGACCCGAAGCATCCCTATACACGCGCGCTGATCGCCGCCGTGCCGCATGGCGCCCCGGCCGGCGCGACCGCGCCCGCGGCCACGCCTCTGGTGCTCGAGGCGAAGGGCATCGAGAAGACCTACCGCCGCCCCGGCGGCTGGTTCGGGCCGAAGCCGGTGGTGAAGGCCGTCCACGACGCCGACTTCACGCTCCGCAAGGGCGAGACGCTCGGCCTGGTGGGCGAGTCCGGTTCGGGGAAGTCGACGCTTGCGCGCTGCGTGGTGCGCCTGGTGGAGCCCGAGAAGGGCGAGATCATCTTCGAGGGCGAGGATCTCCGACCGCTCTCGCGCGGCGCCTGGAAGCCCTATCGCAAGAAGATCCAGATGGTCTTCCAGGACCCCTTCGCCTCGCTGAACCCGCGCCGGCGCGTCGGCGACATCATCGCGGAAGGGCCCGTCACCCACGGCGTCGGGCGCGACGAGGCCGAGGCCCGCGCGCGCGACCTGCTGCGCCTGGTGCAGCTCGACCCCGGCGCGATGGACCGCTATCCGCACGAGTTCTCGGGCGGGCAGCGCCAGCGCATCGGCATCGCCCGCGCCCTCGCGATGGAACCCGAACTGCTGATCGCGGACGAGCCCGTCTCGGCGCTCGATGTCTCGGTGCAGGCGCAGGTTCTGGCTCTGCTGGCCGATATCCGCGCGCGGCTGGGGCTGACGATGCTCTTCATCACCCACGACCTGCGCGTCGCGGCGCAGGTCTGCGACCGCATCGCGGTGATGCAGCGCGGCGCCATCGTGGAGCAGGGCCTCACGGCAGAGGTGTTCGGCAGCCCGAAGCACGCCTATACCCGGCAGTTGCTGGACAGCATCCCGGGGCGATCCTGGACCCCGCCGCTGATCGCCGCCTGAGGAGGACGCCCTTGACCGAAACGATCGACCCCGGCGCGCGCCGCGCGATCCTCGAGGCTGTCGACGCGCTGCGCGACGATGCCGTGCGGGCGCTGGAACGGCTGGTGCGCTGCCCCTCGACGCTGGGCAACGAACAATCGGCGCTGAACGAGATGGCGCGGGTCTATGAGGAGCTGGGCCTGGTGCCCCGCCGCGTGCCCACCGTGCCGGCGGAACTCGCCGCCCATCCTGGCTTCTCGCCGCCGCTCGTCCCCTATGAAGGGCGCGACAATGTCGTTGCCGTGCATACGCCGCGGGAACGCAAGGGCCGCAGCCTCGCTCTGCAGGGCCATGTGGACGTGGTGCCGGAAGGGGCCGCCGACATGTGGGTCACGCCGCCCTACGAGCCCGCCATCCGCGACGGCCGCATGTATGGCCGCGGCGCGGGGGACATGAAGGCGGGCATCGTCTCCTATGTCACGGCGTTCAAGGCTCTGCGCGCAGCCGGCCTGCAGCCCGCGGCCGAGGTGCAGATGCAGTCGGTGATCGAGGAGGAGTGCACAGGCAACGGCGCGCTCGCCGCCATGCTGGCGCTGCCGCGTACGGATGCCGTCATCATCCCCGAGCCCGGCCCCGGCCTGCCGGCGATGTATTCGGCCGAGGTCGGCGTGGTCTGGGCCTGGGTGACGGTCTCGGGGCGCCCCGCGCATGTGCGGGACATGCAGGCCGGCATCAACGCCATCAAGGCCGCCAACGCCATCGCCGCGCGCTTCGAGGACTACCAGGCCGAGATGAACAAGGCGGAGCGCATCCATCCCTCCTTCCGCGGCGTGAACCATCCGGTGAACGTGAATTTCGGCACCATCGAAGGCGGCGAGTGGAACAGCAGCGTGCCGACCCGCGCGCGCATCGGCATGCGCGTCGGCGTGATGATGGGCTACACGGCCGCGCAGACGAAGGCCGACATCGAACGGCTGGTCGCTGAGGCCGCGCAGGGCCCCGCGCTGAAGGGCGCGACGGTGAAGCTCGACTTCAAGGGCTTCATGGCCGATCCCTGCGTCTTCGACATGAACGCCCCGATCGTGACCATGGCCAAGCGCAACTTCGCCGATGTCTCGGGCGGGTTCCTCCGCGACTACCCGGCGACGGGCCTGACGGACGGGCGCTTCTTCACGCTCTACCAGGACACGCCGGTCGCCTGCTTCGGGCCGGACGCGCAGGAGATCCACGGCATCGATGAGAGCGTCGGGCTGGACTCGATGCACGACATCACGCGCACCATCGCCCTGACCATGGCCGAATGGTGCGGGCTGGAGAAGGCGGCGTGAGCGCGACCAATGTCCCGCTGTCCGGAGCGCGGCTCTGGGACAGCCTGATGGAGATGGCGAGGATCGGCGGCACCGCGAAGGGCGGCAGCAACCGCCAGACGCTGACCGACCTCGATTCCGAAGGCCGCCACCTCCTGCGCCGCTGGGCCGCGGCCGTGGGCTGCACCATGGCGGTCGATCGCGTGGGCAACATGACGCTGACGCGCCCCGGGCGCGATCCGTCGCGCAAGCCGGTCGCCTTCGGCAGCCACCTCGACACCCAGCCGACCGGCGGCAAGTTCGACGGCGTGCTCGGCGTGCTTGCCGGCCTGGAACTGCTGCGCGCGGTGCACGAGGCGGGCATCGAGACCGAGGCGCCGCTCATGCTCGTCAACTGGACCAACGAGGAAGGCGCGCGCTTCTCGCCCCCCATGATGGGCAGCGGCGCGGCGATGGGCATCTTCACCGAGGAGGAGGTCCTCGCGAAGCAGGATCCCGAGGGCAAGGCCTTCGGGGCGGAACTCGCGCGCATCGGCTGGAAGGGCACGGCCGATCCGGCCGCCCTGCGCGACCTCGGCGCCTACATCGAACTGCACATCGAACAGGGCAGGCTGCTGGAGGACGCCGGCAAGTCCATCGGCGTCGTCACCAAGGCGCTGGCGCAGAACTGGCTCGAGGTGACGGTCGAGGGCGAGGAGGCCCATGGCGGTTCCCCGATGGCCGGGCGCCGCGATGCCATGATGGCCGCAGCCCCGCTGATCGCCGCCATCGAGGAGATCGCGCTGAACGCCGTCAGCGCCGGCGGCGAACCCGGCCGCGCCACGGTCGGCCGTCTGACGGTCTATCCCGACAGCCGCAACATCGCGCCATCCCGCATCTGGTTCTCGATCGACACGCGCCATGGCGACCCGGAGCTGCTCGCCCGCATGGCCGGGGAGATCCGCGCCAGGGCCACGGCCATCGCCGCGGCACGTGGGGTGAAGATCACCGTCGCCGACTTCTGGTACTCGCCGCTCACGCCATTCGACCCGGTGCTGGTCGGGCGGGTGCGGGATGCGGCGGAGCGCCTCGGCTATCCGCACATGGACATGCCGACGGGCATCGGCCACGACGCGGTCTATGTCGCGCGCAAGGTGCCGACCACCATGATCTTCTGCCCCTGCCACGGTGGCCTGAGCCACAACGAGGCCGAGAGCATCACGCCCGAATGGGCCGAAGCCGGGATGCGCGTCCTGGCCGATGCCGTGCTCGCCACCGCCGGCATCGCCAAGGACTGATCCATGACCCGCATCGCCATCGGCGGCTTCCAGCACGAAAGCCACTCCTTCGCCCCGCGCCCGACCGCCTGGGCGGACTTCATCAGGCCCGGCGGCTTCCCGCCGCTCCAGCATGCCGCGACGCTGGTGGACACGCTGCGCCCGACCTCGGTTCCCTCGGCCGGCGCCATCGCGGTCGCCGAGGCGGAGGGCGTCGAGATCGCCCCGCTCGCCTGGGCCTTTGCCAACCCCGCCGGCCCCGTCACGCGCGAGGCCTTCGAGCGCATCGCCGCGCTGATCGTCGCCGCGCTGTCGGATGCCATGCAGGCGGCGCCGCTCGGCGGCGTCTATCTCGAATTGCATGGGGCGATGGTCTCGGATGATTTCCCCGATGCGGAGGGCGAGGTGCTGCGCCGCGTCCGCGCCGTGGTGGGACCGGAGACGCCGATCGCCGTCAGCCTCGACCCGCACGCCAACAAGACGGCGGCCATGGTCGCGCATTCGGATGTCCTGGTTCCCTATCGCACCTATCCGCATGTCGACATGAAGCCCGCCGGCGCGCAGGCGACGCGGCTGCTGCTGCGCATGATCAGGGAAGGCCGCCGCCCGGCGAAGGCCTTCCGCGAGCTCGATTTCTGGACCCCCCTGCCGGGGCAGTGCACCATGGTGGCGCCGATGGGTGACGTGATGGCGGAACGCGCGCGGCTCGGCGCGGCCGAGGGCCTCTGGGAACTCGGCTTCTGCTTCGGCTTCCCCTATGCGGACTTCCCCGGCTGCGGCATGGCCATCGCATCCTATGCCGATACGCCCGGGCAGGCGGCCGCGGCGGCCGACGACCTCGCGCGCTTCATCGCGGCGAAGGAACCGGAATTCGCCCTCGGCGTCGTGACCGCGGCCGAGGGCGTGAAGCGCGCGATCGGCTCGCGGGATGCCAAGGGGCCGGTGGTCCTGGCCGATACCCAGGACAATCCCGGCGGCGGTGGCCATGGCGACACCACCGGCCTGCTCGCGGAACTTATCCGCCAGGACGCCCAGGGCGCGGTGCTCGCGCCGATGAACGATGCCGAGAGCGCGGCCGCCTGCCATGCGGCCGGCGAGGGCGCCACGGTCGAGCTCGACCTCGGCGGCAAGAGCGACGGCGCGCCGCTGCGCGTCACCGCGCTGGTCGAGAAGCTCTCGGACGGCCGGTTCACCCTGACCGGGCCGATGGGGAAGGGGAACCCGGCGGATCTCGGCCCCTCGGCGCTGATCCGCGTCGCGCCCGGCGTGCGCGTGGTGCTGGTGACGCGCAAGATGCAGGCGCACGATCAGGCCCTGTTCCGCTTCATGGGCGTCGAGCCGGCGGAACAGAAGATCGTCGCGGTGAAGTCGAGCGTGCATTTCCGCGCCGATTTCCAGCCCATCGCCTCGGAGGTCATCGTGGTGACCTCGCCAGGCCCGGTGGTGGCGGATCCGGCGGTGCTGCCCTTCGCCAACCTGCGGCCGGGGCTGCGCCTGCGGCCGGGGGACAACCGGCGGACGGCGTGACTGCGATCCGGCGGCTGCGGGTACTGCCGCCGGACTTTCCGGCCCTGGCCGCGGTGGCCGAGGCCGAGGGGTTCCGCATGCTCGGCGTGCTCGCGACCGAATGGACGAACGGGGCGAATCGCTTTGCCGGGCCGGGCGAGGCGTTGTTCGGCGGCGTCGCGGCCGCGGGGGACCTGGTCGCGATCGGCGGCATCACCCGCGATCCCTGGGCCGAGGCCCTGCGCATGCGCCGCTTCTACGTCGCGCCCTGGGTCCGGCGCGACGGCACCGGAACGGCACTCGCCCGCGCCGCGCTGAGCGCGGCGCGCGGCTGCGGCGTCGGGCTGGTCCGGCTGCGTGCGCCGGCTTCCGCCTTTGCCTTCTGGGAGGCACTGGGGTTTCGGCCGCTGTCCGGCGATCCGCAGGCGACCCACATCATGGCGCTCGACTGATCCCCACAGCCGACTGCGCCGCGCGCCGCGAAGGTCAGCGGGCGGCCACGCGCATCGCCTTGGAGCATGTTCCGATCTGTCGGAACCGGCACCGGCC
>JAFADX010000297.1 GCA_023424475.1 Pseudomonadota bacterium | reverse complement strand
CGCCGGCAGTGCCGCCCTGCCGCCCTTCGTGATCGACGCCGCGCAACGGATGCTGGTGGCCGAGTTCGGCGCCGCGACGGTGGCGGACCTCGTCGCGGCCACCGCCGCCTGGCGGCGGGGAACGGCGATCCCGGCGCGGCTCGAACCCGCAGCGCAGCGGCTGCTGGTGATCCTCTACACCGGCGAGACCGGCGATGCGGACCCGCGGGCGCGGGCCGGCCACTACCCCTGGGCGCTGGCCTGGCAGGTGCTCCGCTTCACCAAGGCGCCGGGACTGTGCAGCAGCGGCTTCGGCGATTGGGCACGGACATGACCGCCGACGCCGCGGAAAGCTGCGACGTCGCCATCGTCGGTTCCGGCGTGGCCGGCGCCCATGCCGCCCACGGCCTGGCGCAGAAGGGGCTCAAGGTCATCCTGCTCGAGGCCGGCTGGCGGCGCAGCCGGGCGGAACTGACGCGCACCTTCTTCGACAATCCGGTGAAGGGGCCGCAATCCGCCTATCCGCCCGACCCCTTCGCCCCCTTCCCCGAGGACGAGCGATACGGCGATTTCTACGTCCAGGGCGGCGAGATGCCGTTCATCGGGGCCTATCTGCGCCTGGTCGGCGGCACCTCCTGGCACTGGACCGGCTTCGCCGACCGGCTGCGGCCGAACGACTTCCGCATGCGCTCGCTCTACGGCGTCGGGGAGGACTGGCCGATCGGCTATGCGGACCTCGAACCCTATTACGAACGCGCCGAGCGCGAATGGGGCGTGGCCGGCGACCCGGACTTCGTCTGGGGCGCGCCCCGGCGCGGGCCCTTCCCGCAGCCGCCGATCCCGCCCAGCGCGCTCGACCTCGCGCTCGCGCCCGCGCTCGCGCAGCTCGGGCTGACGGCGGGGCTCTTCTCACATGCCCGCAACTCGGTGCCCTTCGACGGGCGGCCGGTCTGCTGCGGCAACAACACCTGCGTCCCGATCTGCCCGGTCGGCGCGAAATACGATGCCTCGGTCCATGTCGCGAAGGCCGAGGCGGCGGGAGCGCGCCTCATCGAGCGCGCCCGCGTGGACTTCATCGCGCTCGACGCCGCGCGCAAGGTCGCGGCGTTGCTGGCGAAGCGCCCGGACGGCTCGGGCCTGCGCGTCACCGCGCGGCACTACATCCTCTGCTGCCATGCGATCGAGACGCCGCGCCTGCTGCTCGCAAGCCGCCAGGCGGGCGCCCCCGACGGGGTGGCGAACGGCACCGGCAATGTCGGGCGCTGGCTGCTGACCCAGGCGAACCAGGATTGCCAGGGCCTCACCCGCGATCCCGTGCTGCCCTATCGCGGCCCGCAGCAGACCAGCGGCATCGAGCAGATGCGCGACGGGCCCTTCCGCAAGGATCGCGCGGCGGTCGGCACCTCCTTCATGAACAGCGGCTGGTCGGGCAACAGCGACGCCACCGCCCTCGCCAGGGACCTGATCGCGCAGGGGCTGAAGGGCAGCCGGCTGATCGGGGCGCTGAACGAACGCGTCGCGCGCCACCTGCGCCTCAACGCCTCGGCCGAGACGCTGCCGCGGCGCGAGAACCGGGTGGAGCTGGATCCCGTGCTGCGCGACAGCGCGGGCATTCCCAGGCCGCGCGTGACCTTCGCCCTGGACGGCTACACGAAGCAGGGGCTCGCCGAGGCGCTGCGGATGAACCGGCAGGTCTTCGAGGCCATGGGCGCGACCGAGGTCACCTGGAACGCGCCCTATCTCTCGAACGCCATCATCGCGGGCACGACGCGCATGGGCCGCGATCCGGCGACATCGGTGGTCGCCCCCACGCTGCGCACGCATGAGCACGCCAACCTGTCGATCCTGGGGCCGTCCACGCACGTCACCGCGCCGGTGAACGCGCCCAGCCTGACCGTCGCGGCAATGGCCTACTGGATGGTGGACCGCCTCGCGATGCCGGGTGCCCTCGACTGACGGATCACGGTCGCCGCGAGGCGCGAGCCGCCCGTATCGTCGCCGTCGGGCAGGCCCGCCCGCCGCGCACCTTCGACGAAGGCATCGACCGCCTCCGGCTTCTTGATCGCGACGCTGTAGTAGGTGCGCAGGCTCGACTGGGTCTCGTGCGGGCTGAGGGCCAGCAGGCGCAGCACCGCCTCGCGCCCTTCGTCGATGCGGTCGAGCAGGCCGAAGCAGGCCGCGCGCATCCGCCAGGCCGGAACGTAGTCCGCCTTCTCCTTCAGCGTGCGGCCCGTCCATTCGAGGCTTTCCTCGTAGCGGCCGGCGGTGAAGCAGGCGAAGGCCGCGGCGAGGAACTTGTTGTAGGTCTGGGCGTCGAGCGGGCTCAGCCGGTGCGCGCGCTCGAGATGCGCGAGCGCCACGTCGCTCTCGCCGAGATAGGCCCGCGCCATGCCGCTGTAGGTCAGCGCATCGGCCGAGTTGGGGTTGATCTGCAGGGCACGGTCGATCAGCGCGATGCCGCCCGTCACGTCGCCGCCCGCGAGGGCGACCACGATGCCGCCCATCCAGAGCACCTCGGAATCGTCCATCGCGAGTTCCGCCGCGCGGCGCCCCATCCGCGCCCCCTCGGCGATCGAGGGGTGCTCCGGCGGCACCCAGCCCTGCACCTTGCGGTGCAGGCGGCAGCGTGCGCCGAGGGCGAGGTTGCGCGCGCTCTCGGGGTCGAGGCGCAGCGCCCGGTCCGTCAGTTCCTTCGCCTTCTCGATGTCGTCGCGCGTCATCCGGTAGAAATGCCCGGTCGCGCGCAGGAAGAGGTCGTGCGCCTGGATGTTCTCGGGGGGGCGGCGCGCCACGCGCTCGACCTCGGCGAAGAGCAGCCGTGGCTCGATGACGGCGGCGACGCTCTCGGTGACACGGTCCTGCAGCGCGAACATGTCGGCGACGTCGCCGTCGAACTTGCCGGCCCAGAGCTGGATGCCGCTTTCGGCCTCGACGAGATGGCCGGTGATGCGGATGCGGTCGCCGGCGCGCCGCACCGTGCCGTCGAGGGCGTAGCGCACGCCCAGTTCGCGGCCGATCTGGCTGACCGGCACCTCCCGGTTCCGGTAGGCGAAGGACGAGCCGCGCGCGATCACGAAGAGCGACCGGATGCGCGAGAGGGCGTTGATGATGTCCTCGACGACGCCGTCCGCGAAGTACTCCTGCTCCGGGTCGGCGCTGAGGTTGGCGAAGGGCAGCACGGCGATCGAGGGCTTGTCGGGCAGCGGCAGGTAGGCCCGCGGCGCCGCCGCTTCCGGGCCCAGGACGCGGAAGCACCGCACCCGCTGGGCCACGCCCCTCACTTCCAGGGCGCCGAGATCCTCGAAGGCGCAATCCACCGCGCCGCGCACCGCCTCGTGCACCGGCCCGGACACGATGATGCCGCCGGGCTGGGCGATGTTCTGCAGGCGGGCCGCGACGTTCACCACGCCGCCGAAGACCTTCTCGCCGCTGATCACCACCTCGCCGAGGTTGATCCCCACGCGGCACAGCACCCGCTGGTCCTCGGCCTCGTCGAGGCTGGCCTCGGCAATGGCGCCCTGGAACCGGCGCGCCGCCCGGAGGGCCGCGGCCGGGGTCGCGAAATGGGCGATCAGGCCGTCTCCGGCGATGCTGACGACGCGGCCGCCCGCCTCGGCGATGGTCGCGCAGACGAGGTCGATCAGCGCCGAGACGCGGGCGAATGCCCGCTCCTCATCCGCTTGCATCATCGCGGTGTAACCCGCGACGTCCGCAGCCAGGATCGTTGCGCCTCGACGCTCGGTCATTTCAAAGCGGTGCCTCGGCACCTAACGTATTTACGATGAACGGCCGCGGCAAGGCAGGCGGCCTCTCGGGCGGGGCGCGGGGCTCCCACCCGGCCGGCCACAGGAGCGACGCATGCCGAACCGGGTCCCCCTTGCCTGCCGAGCGTTCATGCTCGCCGCCATGATGCAGGCCCCCCTCGCGGCCACGGCCCATGACGCAGGCCACGGGCCGGCGCTCGGGCGCGTGCACATGGCCGTGCCGTGCAACCCGGCGGCGCAGCGGGCCTTCGATCTGGGGCTGCTGTACCAGCACTCCTTCGGGCACGTGACCGCGCGCGCACGGTTCGAATCCGCGCTGGCGGCCGATCCCGCCTGTGCGATGGCCAGTTGGGGGATCGCGCTCGCGACCCTCGACAACCTCTTCGAGACGCCCTCGGCCGGCGACCGCGCGCAGGCGGTGGCCGCGCTGCGCGCCGCGCCCGCCGCGTCGGAGCCCTGGGATGGCTGGATGGCGGCCCTCTCCGACCTCGTCCGGGAGGATGGGGCACCGTGGCAGCAGCACCTGATCGCCTTCGCCGCCGCCATGGAACGGCTCGCGAAGGCGCGGCCGCAGGACGACGAGACCCAGGTCTTCCACGCCCTTTCGCTGCTCATGGCGGCGCCCTCGGACGACCCGGTATTCGCGGCGCACCGCCAGGCGGCAGCGATCCTGGAACCGATCTGGGCGCGCCAGCCCGAGCATCCGGGCGCCATGCACTACCTGATCCATGCCTATGACACGCCCGACCTGGCGCCCCAGGGCCTGCCGGCGGCGCTGCGCTACGCCACCGTCGCCTCGGCCTCGGCCCATGCGATGCACATGCCCTCGCACATCTTCACCCGCCTCGGCCGCTGGCCCGACTCGATCGGCGCGAACCGCCGGTCCGCCGCCCTGGCCCGCGCCGCGGATTCGGTGAACGACGAACTGCATGCGCGCGACTACCTCGTCTACGCGCTGCTGCAATCGGGCCAGACCATCGCGGCGCGCCAGGCCTGGGCCGAGGCGGCGCCGGTCGTCCCGCACCTCAACCCCGAACACGTGGCGGGCCCCTTCGCCGCCGCGGCAATGCCCGCACGCTTGGCGCTGGAACCGGGCGACTGGCAGATCGCGGCCATGCTGCCCCTGCCCCGGAGCGACTTCCCCCAGGTCGTCGCCATCATCCGCTATGCCCGGGCGATCGGGCAGATCCGCAGCGGCCGGCCAGCCGAGGCGGCCTCGGAGGTCACGGCCTTGTCGGCGCTCGCGACGCGCCTGCGCGAGATGGATCAGGCTGCCTGGGCGGCGCAGGTGGAGGCGCAGCGCGACGCCGCGGCCGCCCTGGCCACAATCGCGGCGGGGGATGCACAGGCCGGCCTTGATGCGCTCCGGCAGGCCGCGGATGCCGAGGACGGCCAACTGAAGAACGTGGTGGAGCCCGGCCCTCTTGCTCCGGCGCGCGAACTGCTGGGCGAGGCCCTGCTGGCGATGGGGCGGAACACCGAGGCCGAGGCCGCCTTCGAGGCGGTGCTGCGGTCCAACCCGAACCGGTTCCGGGCGCTGGCCGGCGCGGCCGCGGCGGCGAGGGCGAACGGGCGGCGGAATGTCGCGGTCGCGCGCTATCGCCTTCTGCTGGCGATCGCCGCCCGCGCCGACGCACCCCGGCCGGAGCTGGCAGAGGCCGCGAGGGCGCTGAACGAAGCACCACAGTAGTAACGGCCCGCGGCCCCGAAGGACGGCAGCGCCCGCCGGGGCTTCGCCCGGGCGGTCCGCAGTGACGGCCACAGACCTCGCGAAGAGGCCGCCGGCGGCCCGGCTGGCCCATGCCCCCGCAGCGAGGCTGCACCGGGGGGCAATATCCCATTCCGCGGCAAGCGTGTTAGGCTCGCCCGCAAGGCGTTGCCGGTTCGCACCAAAGTCCTTCGATCTGCCCTGGGCTCCTGCAGGCTCGGGGAGGTTCGCAGCCCTGGCAGGCGCCGGGTGTGCGGAATGGCACGGGACGGACAGGCGCCGCGCAGGGGCAGCGCGAGGCACGGTGCCGCGCGTCGCGTCGCAGGTAGTTGGGGGCGTGAAGCCACGAGCATGGATGATCTGTCGCGGCTGCCGTTCTTCCGGCCGTTCCCGCCGGAAGCTGTGGCGCCCCTCGCGGCACTGGCACGATGGCGCAGCTACGAAGCCGGCCAGATCGTGCTCGAGGCAGGGGATTCCGCCTCCGACGTCTTTATCGTCGCGTCCGGCAGCCTGCGCGTGATGACGCGCAGCGTCGGCGGGCATGAGATCATCCTGAACGAGCTCGGCGACGGCGCCCTGTTCGGCGAGATCGCGGCCATCGACGGCGCGTCGCGCTCGGCCGGCATCGTCGCGCTGACGCGCAGCCGCGTCTGCGCCATCGCCGCGGCGCCCTTCCTGGAGTTCGTGCTCTCGTCGCGGGAGGCGTCGCTGCACCTGATGAAGGCGCTCGCCGCCCTGGTGCGGGAAAAGGACGCGCGCCTCTTCGAGCTCAGCGTGCTCGCCACGCGGCCGCGGCTGGTCTCGCTCCTGCTGCGCCTGGCCCGCCCGCGGGAGGGCGGCGGCATGGTGATCTCGCCGCCGCGGCCGCACCACGAACTCGCGGCACGCATCGGCACGCGGCGGGAGATGGTGTCGCGGGCGCTCTCGGCGCTGCAGCGCGAAGGGCTGATCGCGCCGATGCGGGGCGGCATCCTGCTGCGCGACCCGGAAGCCCTGCGGGCCGAGCTGAACGCCGCCTGGGCGAACGCCCCGCACCGCTAGAGCCGTTCCCGTTCGCCCTGGCTCACGGCAACGTCCCTAGCCTGTTGTTTCTGCGAGCATCTTCACCCGATCAGGTGATCCCACCTGATCGGGATCTGCTCTGGAGGCGTTCCCGTTCGCCCTGGCTCACGGCAACGTCCCTGGCCTGTTGTTTCTACGGGCATCTTCACCCGTTCAGGCGATTCCACCTGATCGGAATCTGCTTTAGGCCGTCATGCCGGGCGGATCTCGGGCCGCTCCTGCGCCCGGCGCGGCCATGCGGTCCGCGGCGGCGCGGTCTGGCTGATGCCCGGCGGTCGCCGCCCCCGTATCAGGCCTCCCCTCGCTCGATCAGCAGCCGCCGCACCTCGTTCTTCGGCACCTTGCCGTAGCCCGATCGCGGCAGCTCCGGCCAGACCACCAGCTTCGACGGCCATTTGTAGCGCCCGAGCCGGCCGTCGAGATGCGCCATCACCTCGGCCGGATCGATCCTCGCGCCTTCGGCCGCGACGAGCACGGCGATGCCGGTCTCGCCCCATTTCCCGTGCGGCACGCCGAGCACGCAAGCCTCGGCGACGGCCGGATGCGTCAGCAGCACCTCCTCGATCTCGCGCGGATACACGTTCGATCCGCCGGAGATGTACATGTCCGACTGCCGCCCGGTGATGTGGAGGAAGCCCCGCGCGTCGAGGTGCCCGAGGTCGCCGGTGTGGAACCAGCCGCCGGCGAAGGCCTTCTCGTCGGCCGCGGGGTTGCGGAAGTAGCCCGCCATGACCGCGGGCCCGCGGATGCAGATCTCGCCCGTCTCGCCCGCCGGCAGGCGCCGGCGCGCCGCATCGAGGATCGCGATCTCGATCCCCGTGCGCGGATAGCCGCAGGAACCGAGGGGAAAGGCAGGGTCGTCCTCGAGGCTGTGCCATTCCGGCGGCAGCACCGTGATGTTGCCGGTGACCTCCCCGAGCCCGAAATACTGCACCAGGCACGGCCCGAGCTTGCGCAGCGCATGCTTCTGGTCCTCCCGGTACATCGGCGCGCCGGCATAGACCACGTGGCGCAGCGACGCATGGTCGCACGCATCCACGCTCGGGTCGCGGCAGAGTGCATTCAGGATGGTCGGCACGGTGAACATGTTGCTGACGCGATGCCGCTCGACGAGGCGCCACGCTTCCGGCACGTCGAGCCGCTCGCCCGGCAGCAGCACCGAGACCGCGCCGCGCGCGACCTGCGCCATGGCGTGGATCCCCGCCCCGTGGGAGAGCGGCGCGACGACCAGCGAGGCGTCGTGGTGCGTCAGGCCCGGCATCAGGTCGGCGATGTGGTTGGTGACGACGAAGGCCAGTTGCCCGTGCGTCAGCGTGCCTCCCTTGGGCCGGCCGGTGGTGCCGGAAGTGTAGAACAGCCAGGCGGGATGGTCGCGATCGACATCCGCGGTCTCCGTCACCGGAGCCGCGGTGCCTTCGGCGACGAGGTCCTCCCACGAAAGCCCCGCCCCCTCGCCGATCGCGACCTCGAGCACGCAATCCGCGTTCTCCGCCCCGGCGACGGCGCGATGCTCGGGGAAGCCGGCATCGAAGACATGCGCCCGGCAGCCGGCATTGGCCGCGAGGAACGCGACCTCGGGCGGGCTCAGGCGGAAGTTGGTCGGGACCCAGACGGCGCCGATCAGCCAGCAGGCCCAGCAGGATTCGAAGATGGCGTTGCCATTGCGGGCATGGACCAGGACCCGGTCGCCATGGCCGATGCCGCGGGCGCGCAGGGCGCCGGCGGCGGCCTGCACGCGGTCCGCGATCCCGGCCCAGGCCCAGCTCCGGTCCCGCCACGCCAGGCCCGGCCGGTCCGGCAGCCGCCGCGCCGTCTGGAGCAAGAGGCTTGCCAGGTTCGAGGTCGGGATCATGCGCGGTTCCTCCTGGCCGCCGGTCTGCCCCGGCCGGCGCATCCGGGCAAGCGCGGGCGCTTGCCGGCCGCCCCTCCGCCGGGCCAGTCTGCACCGAAGCGCCGAAGCGGCGCGGCATGACGATCGCCGTCAGGGAGAAACGCCAGATGACCGATACCCGCCTGGGCGCCTCGCGCCGTTCACTGCTGCTCGGGACCGCCGGGGCGGGCCTCGCGCTGCCCTTCGCGGCGCGGGCCGAGGGGCGGTACCGGCCGGAATACAAGCTCTCGGTCGTCGGCAACCGCCCGATCCCCTTCGCCGACGGCGCCTTCCGCTGGGCCGAGCTGGTCACCCAGCGCTCGGGCGGGCGGATCAACGTCAAGGTCTATCCCGGCAGCCAGCTCGTCGGCGGCGACCAGACCCGCGAACTCGTCGCCATGCGCCAGGGCGTGATCGACTTCGCCGTCTTCAGCACCATCAACATCGCCCCGCAGGTGCGCGAGGTGGGGCTGTTCCAGCTTCCCTTCCTGATGCCGAACCACAAGGCCTTCGACGCCCTGATCCGCGGCGAGGTCGGCCGCGACATCTTCGGCGTGATGGAACGCCGCGACGTGGTCCCGCTGGCCTGGGGCGAGAACGGCTTCCGCGAGATCTCCAATTCCAAGCACGCCATCCGCAAGCCCGAGGACCTGCGCGGCATGAAGATCCGCTTCGCCGCCGGGGCGATCTTCACCGACATCTTCCAGGCGCTCGGCGCCAATCCAGTGCAGATGTCCTTCGCCGATCTTCAGCCGGCGCTGTCCACCGGCGCGGTGGACGGGCAGGAGAACCCGATCAACCTCTTCCTCGCCTTCCGCATGGACACGCTGGCGCAGAAGCACCTCACGGTGTGGAACTACGTCAACGACCCGCTGATCTTCGGCCTGTCCAAGACGGTATGGAACAGCTTCACCCCGGCCGACCAGCAGCTGGTGCGCGAATGCGCCGAGGAAGCCGGCCGCGACGAGATCGCGCTGACGCGGCGGGGCCTCGGCCTCGACGGCGGCGACGATTCCGCGATGAAGGAACTGCGCAACCGCGGCGTCGAGGTGACGGTGCTGACCACCGAGGAGAAGGCCGCCTTCGCCCGCGCCACCCGTCCGGTGTTCGAGAAGTGGTCGAACACCGTCGGCGCCGACCTCGTCCGCAAGGCCGAGGCCGCCATCCGCGCCGCCGCCTGAGGCGGCCTTGAGCGCCGAGCTGGATCCGGGCGCCGAGCACCCGGACCCGACGACGCGGGTGCCCCTCACCGTCGAGAGGATCCTGCTCGCCGCCGCCATGGCCGCGATGGCCCTGATCACGGCCGCCAACGTCGTCACGCGATACCTGAGCGACGTCTCGCTCGCCTTCACCGAGGAATACTCGGTGGTGCTGATGGTGATCGTGGCCCTGGTCGGCTCGTCGCTCGCCATGGCCTGCGGGCGGCATATCCGCATCGGCTACTTCACCGACATGCTGCCGCCCGCCTGGCACCGGCGGGCGGAGATCCTCGCCCTGCTGCTCTCGATCGCCTGCTTCGGCCTGCTCGCCGTCTTCGGCGCCGACCTCGCCTATGACGAATACCGCTACGAGGTGCTCT
Source organism: Pseudomonadota bacterium (assembly GCA_023424475.1). Lineage (GTDB taxonomy): Bacteria > Pseudomonadota > Alphaproteobacteria > Acetobacterales > Acetobacteraceae > Neoroseomonas. The sequence goes on along the minus strand of JAFADX010000297.1, from coordinate 24,361 downwards.
CGAACGGGCTCGCGAACCCGCAATGGCTCTACACCGGGTGGCTGCCGCTGCTCTCCCTGCTCGTCATGGCGCGCGCGGCCGGGCGCGTCATTCGCCTCGCGCGCGGCGAGAAGGGCTGAGCCATGGTCGCAACCACCCTCTTCGCCGCCTTCGCGGTGCTGATGATCCTCGGCGTGCCGGTCGGCGTCTGCCTCGGCCTCGCCGGGGCCTTCGCCATCTGGCTCGCCGACCAGTCGATCATGGCGATGCCGACGAACGTCTATGCCGGCATCGCGAAGTATCCGCTCATCGCCATCCCGATGTTCGTGCTGGTGGGCAGCGTCTTCGACCGCACCGGCGTCGCGCTGCGGCTGGTGCGCTTCGCCACCGCGCTGGTGGGCGCGGGGCGCGGCGCGCTCGCCTCGGTCGCGGTGCTGGTCGCGATGGTGATGGGCGGCATCTCCGGTTCAGGGCCCGCGACCTCGGCCGCCGTGGGCCAGGTCGTCACGAAGAGCATGATCGAGGACGGCTATCCGCGCCCCTTCATCGCCAGCACCGTCGGCGCCGCCGCGGCCACCGACATCCTGATCCCGCCCTCGGTCGCCTTCATCGTCTACGCGGTTCTCGTTCCCGGCGTCTCGGTGCCCGCGATCTTCGCCGCCGGCATGTTTCCCGGCATCCTCGCGGGGCTGTCGCTGATCGCCGCGGTCATCGCCATCTCGGTGCTGAAGGATTTCGGCGGCAAGGCGCGGCAGCGGGAGGCACTGGAAGTCTGGCGCACCTTCCGCGAAGCCTTCTGGGGCCTGATGGCCCCGGTCGTCATCCTCGGCAGCATGCGAATGGGCCTGGTCACGCCGACCGAGGCCGCGGTGATGGCGGTCTTCTACGGCCTCTTCGTCGGCTTCGCCGTCTACCGGAGCCTGACGCTGCGCGACGTCTATGAAATGCTGGTCGAGGCCGGCGAGATCTCGGCGGTGATCCTGATGGTCATCGCGCTCGCCAGCGTCTTCGCCTGGTCCACGGCGACGCTCGGCATCGTCGAGCCGATCGCGCACTGGGTGGTCGGGCTCGGCTTCGGCTCGGCGGGAACGCTGGCCCTGCTGACCTTGTTCCTCATCGTCGCCGGCATGTTCCTCGACGGCATCTCGATCTTCCTGATCCTGCTGCCGGTGCTGCTGCCGATCGCGGCAGCCTTCCACTGGGACCTGACCTGGTTCGGCGTGGTGCTGACGATGATGATCGCGATCGGGCAGTTCACCCCGCCCATGGCGGTGAACCTCATGGTCTCCTGCCGGATCGCGGGGGTGTCGATGGAAAGCACCGTGCCCTGGGTGAGCTGGCTGGTGCTGGCGATGCTGGTCGCGGCCGCGGCCGTCATGGCCTTCCCCGAGATCGCGCTCGGCCTGCCGCGCGCGCTCGGCATCCTGTGAGCCGCCGCCGCGCGCCGGGTGCGCGCGGCGGGGCCACCATGGTCAGCCCTGAGGCTGCGGCACGATCCGCAGATACGGCTTCGGCTCCTTCCAGCCCGCCGGGAACAGCGTCTTCGCGTCGTCGTTGGTGACCGAGCCCGCGATGATCACGTCCTGCCCATGGGTCCAGTTGGCCGGGGTGGCGACCTTGTGCTTCGCGGTCAGCTGGAGGCTGTCGAGCAGGCGCAGGATCTCGTCGAAGTTGCGGCCGGCCGTCATCGGATAGGCCAGATAGGCCTTCACCTGCTTGTCCGGTCCGACGAAGACGACGACGCGCACCGTCTGGTTGGTCGCCGCGGTGCGGCCCTCGGAGGTCGTGCCCGCATCCGCCGGCAGCATCCCGTAGAGCTTCGAGACCTCGAGCGAGGGATCGCCGATCATCGGATAGGTGACGGTGTGGCCCGTGACCTCGGCGATGTCGCCTTCCCAGCGCAGGTGGCTTTCCACCGGATCGACGCTGAGGCCGATGATCTTCGTGTTCCGCCTGTCGAACTCCGGCTTCAGCCCGGCCATGGTGCCGAGCTCGGTCGTGCAGACCGGCGTGAAGTCCTTCGGGTGGCTGAAGAGGATCGCCCAGGAATTGCCGATCCAGTCATGGAAGCGGATCCGGCCCTGGGTGGTGTCGGCTTCGAAGTCCGGGGCCGTCTGGCCGATCGCGATGCTCATGAGCACACTCCCTTTGCAGCATGTGGGCGCGGAAGGCACCATGCGCCCACCGCGTGAACAAGTGAAAACTTCCCCTTCCGCCCGCGGCGCGGCCGGGAGAAGCGGCTTCTCCGGTTGCCGCGGTCCCGGCGAAGAACCTTCAGCGCGCCGTCTGCGCGACGCGGCGCATCGCCTCGGCGACGCGCGCCGGGGAGAGGCGGATCGTCTCCTCCAGCGGCGGGCTGAAGGGAACCGGCGCCCGCGGCGCGCCGAGCCGTTCCACCGCGCGCAGGCCGTCCGCGCCCAGGGCTTCCACCACGCGCGAAACGACCTCGGCGCCGAAACCCGAGACGGTGACCGCCTCATGGACCACCAGCAGCCGGCCGGTGCGCCGGACGGAGCCGATCACCGCCGCCTCGTCCCAGGGCCAGAGGCTGCGCAGGTCGAGCACGTCGCTGGCAATGCCGCTGTCGCGCGCCGCCTGCTCGACCACCGGCACCATGGCCGACCAGGTCACTACCGTCAGCGCGTCGCCCGCGGCGGCCCGGCGCGCGACGCCGAAGGGCACCGGCGCGACCTCCTCCGGAACCTCGCCTTCCGCGGTCCAGAGATTCTTCGGTTCGAGCAGCACCACCGGATCGTCGGAGCGGATCGCCGCCTTGAGCAGCCCTGCGGCATCGGCTGGCGTACCCGGTGCCGCGACGACCAGGCCCGGGATGTGCGTGAGCCAGGCTTCCAGGCACTGGCTGTGCTGCGCGGCCGAATTGCGCCACATCCCCTGCGGCATGCGCACCACCAGTGCCGCCCTGCCCTGCCCGCCGAACATGTAGCGGACCTTGGCGATCTGGCTGACCAGTTCGTCCATGGCGCAGAGGGTGAAGTCGGCGATGCGCATCTCCACCACCGGCCGCGTGCCGCAAAGGGCCGCCCCGAGGCCCGCCCCCATGATCGTGCTCTCGCTGATCGGGGTGGAGACGATGCGGTCCGGACCGAATTCCTCCGCGAGCCCCTTGTACTGGCCAAAGATGCCGCCCTGCACCAGGTCCTCGCCCAGGGCCCAGACCAGAGGATCGCGGCGCATCTCCTCGGCCAGCGCGCGGCGGGCGGCCTCGGCGAAGCTCATGCGCGTCATGCCGGCGCTCCCGCATCCTGCACGTCGCTGAAGGCCGCGCCCGGTTCGGGCCAGGGCGCGGCCAGGGCGGCCGCGCGATGGCCGGCCATCTCGGCCGCCGCCTCGGCCTCGATCGTGGCAATCTCGGCGGCGGCGACCCCCTCTGCCTCCAGCAGGGCGGCAAGGCGCCGGATGCAGTCCCGCCCGCGCGCCGCGGCGGCTTCCGCGGCGGGGCGATAGGCCGCGGCATCGGTGCCGGTGTGGCCCTCCCAGCGGTAGCAGCGCGCGTGGAGGAACTGCGGGCCGCCGCCGGCGCGGATGCGCGCGAGCAGTTCCGATGCCGCCGCATCGACCGCCAGCGCATCCTCGCCGTTCACCGCCGTCGCGGGCACGCCGCAGGCCTCGGCGCGCGCCGCGGGGCCGGCGCCGGCCGTCACCGCGCTGTTGCGGGTGAAGGCCGCGAAGCCGTTGTCCTCGCAGACGAAGAGCACCGGCAGGCCATAGAGCGCCGCCCAGTTCATGCCTTCGAGGAAGGGGCCGCGGTTCACCGCCCCGTCGCCGAAGAAGCAGGCGACGACCGCGTCCTCCCGGCGCAGCCGGATCGCCTGGGCCGCGCCGCAGGCGATCGGGATGCCCGCGCCGACCACGCCATTCGCCCCGAGCATGCCCACCGCGAAATCCGCGATGTGCATGGAGCCGCCCTTGCCGCCGCAGGATCCGCCGGCGCGGCCGTGCAGTTCCAGCATCATCGCCCGGGCATCGGCACCCTTCGCGAGCGCGTGCCCGTGGCCGCGATGGGTGCTGGTGATGCGGTCGGCGCGCCGGAGGTTCGCGCAGACGCCGACGGCGACGCCCTCCTGACCGATCGAGGGATGCACCACGCCCGGCGCCTCGCCCGAGCGCATGGCGGCGACGGCCTCGCGCTCGAAGGCGCGGATGCGCGCCATGTCGCGCAGCATCGCCAAGCGCCGCGCCGTCTCGTTCGAGGTCCCGGCCATCGGCATTCCCTTCCCCCTGTTGCCAGCCCTGCGCCCGCGCTCTACTCCCGGCGCAGGGAGAGGGAACGCGGCCATGCTGGACCGGCTCATCGTGGTGGACAGCGTCACCCGGCTCGGGCCGGAGGCGCAAGGGCGGGTGATCGTCGGCGGTTCCCATGGCGGGGTCTATGCGGCCTATCTCTCGGCCAAGGCGCGCGTCGCGGGCGTGGTGCTGAACGATGCCGGGCTTGGGCTCGACCGCGCCGGCATCGCGGGACTCGACTACCTGCAGCCGCTCGGCATCCCGGCGGCCTGCTGCTCGCATCGCAGTGCGCGCATCGGGGATGGCTTCGACCTGCTCGGCCGCGGCGTCGTCAGCCATGTGAACGCGGCCGCCGCGGCGCTCGGCATCGAGCCTGGCATGCGGTGCCGCGAGGCCGCCCGCCGCCTTGCCGCAGCGCCGGTGCCCACGATCGACGCGCCCGACAGCGTCGAGAGCCGCTTCCCGGTCGCGGTGCCCGGGCGCGCCCGCGCCTCGGCGATGGATTCCAATTCGCTGATGCTGCCGGACGACGACGGCACCGTGGTGGTGACCGGCAGCCACGGCGCGCTGCTCGGCGGCCGGCCGGAAACCGCCGCGCGCGCCGCCGTCTTCGCCGCGCTCTACAACGATGCCGATGGCGGCATCGACGGCGCCGGCTTCACGCGGCTGCCCGCGCTCGACGCGCGCGGCATCGCCGCGGCGACCTATTCCGCCTGGACGGCGCGCATCGGCGACGGCCGCTCGGCCGTCGAGACCGGCATCGTCTCCGCCGTGAACCGCCGGGCCGCCGCGCTGGGCCTCGCGCCCGGCGGCACGGTGCGCGACGCCGTCACTCTGCTCGCCGAAGCCATCGAGAAGGACCACCGCGCGTGACCGCTTCCAACACCACCCTCGCCATCACGGGCGGCGAGGCGCTCGCGCGCATGCTGCAGGCCCACCAGGTCGGGCCGATGTTCGGCATGGGCGGCTTCCAGCTGCTGCCCTTCTACGAGGCGGTGCGTGCCCTCGGCCTCAAGCATTACCTCATCAACGACGAACGCTGCGGCACCTTCGCCGCCGATGCCTGGGCGCGGGTGACGAACCGCCCCGGCGTGGTGGACGCCACGCTCGGGCCGGGGGCGACGAACCTCGTCACGGGGCTGGTAGAATCGCTGAACGCCGGCATCCCGCTGGTGGCGATCACCGGCGACGCCAACCGCGACCACGCCTGGAAGAACATGACGCAGGAGGCACGGCAGGTGGAGATCCTCCGCCCCGCCGCGAAGGAGCTGATCCGCGTCGAGAGCACGAAGCGCATCCCCGAATTCGTGCGCCGCGCCTTCGCCGTCGCGACCTCCGGCCGGCCGGGCCCGGTGGTGCTCGACGTGCCCGAGGATGTCTGCCACGGCGAGCATACCTTCTCCGCCGACGAGATCTGGGCCGATCCGGGCACGCTGATGGCGCAGGCGCGGCGCACGCGCCCGGACGGGCAGGAACTGGACCGCGCCGCGGCGTTGCTGGCCAAGGCGAAGCGCCCGATGCTCCTGGTCGGCGGCGGCATCCATGTCAGCGGCGCCTACGATGCGCTGCTCGCCCTGGCGGAAGCCCAGAAGATCCCCGTGGCCCACACCATGTCCGGGAAGGGCGCGATCGCCTGCACGCATCCGCTGTCGGCCGGCGTCTTCGGCCGCTATGCGCGCATCGCCAACGACTTCATCGCCGAGGCCGACCTGCTCGTCGTCGTCGGCTGCAAGCTCGGCGAGATCGCGACCAAGCGGTTCTCCCTGATGCCGGCCGGCGTGCCGATGATCCACATCGAGATCGTGCCCGAGGAGATCGGCCGCACCACGCGCGCCGATGTCGCACTCGCCGCCGATGCGCGCCTCGCGCTCGAGGATCTTCTCACCGCGCTGCCCGCCGGCCCGCTGCCCGAGGGCCGTGCCGACGTTGCCGCCGCCGTCGCCCCGCGCATGGCCGCCTGGCGCGCCGGCGCCGCCGACCGGCTGGAATCCAACGAGACCCCGATCAATGTCGGCCGCCTGATCAACGAACTGAACATCGCCATGGGCGAGGAGGACATCCTCGTCGCCGATGGCGGCTTCGCCGGGCATTGGGGCGGGCTGCTGTTCAACACCAGGAAGGCCGGGCGGCACTTCATCGCCGACCGGGGCTTCGCCTCCATCGGCTATGGCGCGCCGGGCGCCATGGGCGCGCAGATGGCCGCCGGGCCGAAGCGCCGCGTGGTCGGCCTGACCGGCGACGGCGGCTTCAACATGACGATCGGCGAGATCGAGACGGCGCGGCGCGTCGGCGCCAACTACGTGCTCTGCGTCTTCAACAACGGTGCCTCGGGCTACGTGAAGGCGCTGCAGCACGCGGTCTATGGCGCGGGAAACTACCAGTCCTCGGAACTCGGCGAAACGGACTATGCCGCCGCGGCGCGCGCCTTCGGCTGCAAGGGCATCCGCGTGGAAAGTCCCGAGGGCCTCGCCGGCGCCATCCGCGACGGCCTCGCGAACACCGACACGCCGACGGTCCTCGACATCATCGTCACCCGTGACCCTGCCCGGATGCTGCCCGGCGTCGACAACCGGACCCTCAGGGTCGAGAAGGGCGACCGGCCCGTCTGAACAAGGCCGCGAAACGGCCCGATCGGCGCCGCGAACCGGGCTGGAGCCGTTCCCGTTCGCCCCGGCTCACGGCAACGTCTCCAGCCCGTTGTTTCTGCGAGCATCTTCACCCGATCGGGTGATTCCACCCGATCGGGATCTGCTCTGGAGCCGTTCCCGTTCGCCCCGGCTCACGGCAACGTCTCCAGCCCGTTGCTTCTGCGAGCATCTTCACCCGATCGGGTGATTCCACTGATCGGGATCTGCTCTAGGACTTCGCCTCGTCCTCTGCCTCGTCTTCCGCCCTGCGCCGGTTCTGGTACTGCTTTTCCGCCTTGCCGTAGTCGGGGCCGCCTTCCTTCCGCTCATCGGGGCGGTGCATCGGATGGGGCTCGTTCGGGGGCGGCTGAGGCGCGGTTTCCGGCAGGCGCGGTGTTCGGGGACGGTTGCTCATCGACGCATCTCCTCTGCACAAGGAACGCGCCCTGGAGGCGGTGGTTGCGGCCGTCCCGCAAAGGCGCGGCGCCCCTGCAAGGGCGCCGCGCCCGCGGCCGTCAGCCCGGCGGGGGCAGGAACTCGACCTCGTGCTCGGCGGCGATGCGGACGACCTCGGCCGGGTCCGGCACGTTGTGGATGCGCTTGAACAGCGTCTCGAGGCTGCGGGCCGGGCTCACCCAGAAGACGGCGCGCACCGGGGATCCCGACTTGTTCCAGATGCCGTGCATGATGCCCATCGGCATGCGGACCAGGTCCCCGGCCTCGGCGACCGCCGGCTGGCCGTCCAGCACGAGGTCGAAGCGGCCCTCGAGGACGCGGATGAACTCGTCCTGGGTGCTGTGGATGTGCGGCGGCACGAAGGTGCCGTCCGGGAACAGGGTGTCGAAGGCGAAGCACGAATCGCAGGAGGCGATCGGCTTGTAGGTCTGGCCCAGGATGTTCCAGGCGACCCCGTCGATGCCTTTTCCCGCCGGGGTGATGCCGGCCGCCAATGCGGACATGTGCCTCTCCTCTCGCGTTTCATGTGCCCGAAGGCATCGCCTTCGCGCTCCCGGCGGCGGCCATCGGGCTGCATCGGCGTCGCGGCGCGCGCCGCAGCCCGGCATTCCGCCGCGAGGGGTGTCAGACGTGCAGATAGGTGTCGCGCACTTCCGGCGCGGCGGAAAGGGCCTCGCTGGTGCCGGTCCAGACCACCTGGCCCTTCTCGATCACCACATGCCGGTCCGCCAGCCTCAGGATGGCCGCGAGGTTCTTGTCGATCAGCAGGATCGCCTGGCCTTCGGCCCTGAGCCGGGCCAGCACGCCCCAGATCTCGGCCCGGATCAGCGGCGCGAGGCCCTCGGTCGCCTCGTCGAGGATCAGCAGGCGGGGATTGGTCATCAGCGCCCGGCCGATGGCGAGCAACTGCTGCTCCCCGCCGGACAGCCGTGCCCCGAGGTTGCGGCGCCGCTCGGCGAGGCGGGGGAAGAGGGCCAGCACCGCCGGCAGGGTCCAGCGTGGCGCCCCGCCGCTCCGGTTCGCGGCGGTGGCGACGAGGTTTTCCTCGACCGTCAGGGTGGGGAAGACCTGGCGGCCCTCCGGCACCAGGCCGATGCCGCGCCGGGCGATGCGGTGCGGCGGCAGCCCCGCGACCTCGGCGCCGCCGAAGGCGATGCGGCCGGAGGCCGGGCGGACCAGGCCCATGACGGCCCGCACCGTCGTCGTCTTGCCCATGCCGTTGCGGCCGAGCAGGGTCACGACCTCCCCCGCGCCGACGGCGAAGGAGACGCCGTGCAGCACGCGGGCGGCGCCATAGCCGGCGACGAGGTTCTCGACGGTCAGCATCACGCCTCGTCCTCGCCGAGGTAGGCGGCGCGGACCTCCGGGTTGCCGCGGATCTCGGCCACGCTGCCGGTGGCGATGACGCGGCCGTAGACCAGCACCGAGACGCGGTCGGCCAGCGCGAAGACGGCCTGCATGTCGTGCTCGACCAGCAGGATGGTGTAGGCGGCCCTGAGGCGCGTCAGCAGCGCGATCAGGCGCTCCGTCTCCTCCGGCCCGGCGCCGGCCAGCGGCTCGTCGAGCAGCAGCAGGCGGGGCTTCGTCGCCAGCGCGATGGCGAGTTCGAGCGCCCGCTTCTCGCCATGGCTGAGGGTCCCGGCCGGCACCTCGGCGCGGTCGGCGAGGCCGACCTCGGCCAGGGCGGCCATGGCCGCGGCATTCGTCGCGCCCTCGGCCGCGGCCGGGCGCAGGAAGCGGAAGGACGACCCCGAGCGCGCCTGCACCGCCAGCGCGACATTCCCGAGCGCCGTGAAGCCGGGGATGACGCTGGTGACCTGGAAGGTCCGCGCCAGGCCCGCCCGGACCCGCCGCGGCAGGGAAAGCCGCGTGACATCCCGGCCGGCGAAGAGCACCTGGCCCGCATCGGGCCGGACCACGCCGGTGATCTCGTGGATCAGCGTGGTCTTGCCGGCGCCGTTGGGGCCGATCACGGCATGGATCTCGCCCGGGAGCACGTCGAGCGAGACGCCATCGGTCACGGCGAGGCCGCCATAGTGCTTGCGCAGCTCCACGAGGCGCAGCAGCGGCTCAGCCATGGCGGCGCACCACGAGGCCCGCGAGGCCACCCTTGAGGAACAGCACGGCGAGGACCAGCAGCGGCCCGAACACCATCTTCCAGTGCGGGATGGTGCCGGCGAGCCAGGTCTCGAGCAGCACGAAGGCGGCCGCGCCCAGGATGGCGCCCCAGAGCCGGCCGGCCCCGCCGAGGATGACCATGAACAGCAGTTCGCCCGACCGCTGCCAGGACAGCGTCGCGGGGGAGATGAACTCCGTCGCATTGGCGAGCAGCACCCCCGCCGCGCCGCCGAAAGCCCCGGCGATGACATAGGCGACCAGCCGGAAGGGGTAGGGGGCAAGGCCCACGGCCTCGACCCGCCGGGCGTTCTCCCGCGCCGCACGCAGCACGCGGCCGAAGCGCGAGCCGAGCAGCAGGCTGCACGCCCCCCAGGTCAGCGCCAGCGCGCCGAGGCAGGCATAGTGGAAGGCGAGCCGGTTCGCGAGCAGCGGCCTCCCCCAGACCTCGGTGCGGTCATAGAGGGTGTAGCCATCGTCGCCGCCATAGGCGGCCAGCGAGGAGGCCGTGAAGAAGGCCATCTGCCCGAAGGCCAGCGTGATCATGATGAAGTGGACGCCGGAGGTGCGGATCGCGACCGCGCCCGTGACCAGCGAGAAGAACGCTGCCGCGCCGATGGCCACCGGCAGCACGATCGCTCCTTCGGTCACGCCGTGGGCGTCGAGGATGGCGACCGCATAGGCGCCGATCCCGAGGGTCGCCGCGTGGCCGAGGCTCACGAGGCCCGCCCCGCCCACCAGGAAGGAGAGCGAGACCGCCGCCATGCCGAGGATCATGGCCTGCGCCATGACGGTGGTCTCGTAGGACCCCCCGAAGCCCAGGAGCGGCGCCGCACCGAGCGCGAGAAGCACCGCGAGCGGCAGCCAGGCCTCGCGCATGGATCAGCCCGCGCGGACGGGGAAGAGGCCGGCCGGCCGGAAGGCCAGGATCGCCGCCATGGCGATGTAGACCAGCATGGAGGCGAGCGCCGCCCCCGCCTGCCGCGCCGAGGACGGGTCGAGGAAGAGCCGCATCAGGTCCGGCATCAGCGACTTGCCGAGCACGTCGATCAGCCCGACCAGCAGCGCCGCGATGAAGGCCCCGCGGATCGAGCCGATGCCGCCGATCACGATCACCACGAAGGCGAGGATCAGCACGGTGTCGCCCATGCCGGGCTCGACCGAGAAGATCGGCCCCGCCAGCACGCCCGCGAAGCCCGCCAGCATGGCGCCGAAGGCGAAGACCAGGGTGAAGAGGCGCCCGATATCGACGCCGAGCGCCGAGACCATCGGCGCATTGGTGGCGCCCGCGCGCACCAGCATCCCCGCCCGGGTGCGTTCGACCAGCCACCACAGCAGCCCCGCTGTCGCGAGGCCCGCGCCGAGCACGGCCACGCGGTAGATCGGGTATTGCAGGCCGGGCATCACCTCGATGCCGCCCTGCAGCAGCGGCGGTACCGCGACCTGCAGGGGGGAGGCGCCCCAGGCCACCTTCACGCCCTCGTTCAGGAACAGGATGACGCCGAAGGTCGCCAGCACCTGCGCGAGGTGGTCGCGGTCGTAGAGATGGCGGAAGACCAGCACTTCCAGCACCAGCCCGGCGAGCAGCGCCGCCGGCAGCGCCAGCAGCAGCCCCAGCCAGAAGGAGCCGGTCGCCGCGGCGAGGGAGGCGCCGAGATAGGCGCCCAGCATGTACTGCACGCCATGGGCGAGGTTGATGAAGTCCATCACCCCGAAGACCAGCGTCAGCCCCGCCGCGACCAGGAAGAGCAGGATGCCGAGCTGCAGCCCGTTCAGGGCCTGCACCAGCAGCAGTTGCGTCGTCACGCCGCGCCCCTGGCGCGCAGGCGCCGAAGCGCCTGCCGCGGCGCGTCAGGCGCCGCTTCGGCCCGGCGCGCGGCCGGCGCACCATCCCCGCGCGCGGCGCCCTGCGCGCAAAGGCCGTGCCTTTGCTGCGCGCAGGGTATCAGCGCATGCGGCACTGGGCGGCCCAGGGGTCGACGGCGTTGGCCAGCACCTTGCGGTCGGTCTGGGTCTCGAGCTTGCCGTCGGCGCGGCGGCCGACCTTGAGCAGCCAGAAATCCTGCACCGGATAGTGGTTCACCCCGAAGGAGAAGGCCCCGCGCACCGAGCGGAAGTCGGCCGCCTTGATCGCGGCGCGCAGCGCATCCTTGCCGGCGAGGTTGCCGCCCACCTTCCTGATCGCGGAATCGAGCAGCATCGCCGCGTCGTAGGCCTGCGCCGCATAGGTCGCCGGCACCGCCTCGTGGGCGGCGATGTAGTCGTTCACGAAGCGGGTGTTCTGCGGGTTGTCCATGTTCGGCGCCCAGGAGGCCGCCGAGTAGAAGCCGAGCGCCGCATCCCCCTGCGCGGGCAGGGTCGCCTCGTCCACCGTGAAGGTGGAGAGGAACGGGATGTTGGCGAGCCCGGCCTGGCGGTACTGCTTCACCAGGTTCACGCCGAGCCCGCCAGGCATGAAGGTGAAGATCGCGTCCGGCCGGGCGGCGGCGATCTTCGCGAGCTCGCCCGAGAAGTCGAGCTGGTTGAGCGGGACGAAGACCTCGTCCACCACCTCGCCCTGGAACTTGGACTTGAAGCCCGCCACCGCGTCGCGGCCCGCCTGGTAGTTCGGGACCATGACGAAGACGCGGCGGTAGCCGTTCTCCTGCGCGACCTGGCCCATCACCGAATGGACCTGGTCGTTGTTGTAGGAGGTGGTGAAGAAATACGGGTTGCACCCCCGGCCGGCGAAGGTGGACGGGCCGGCATTGGTGCTGATGAGGAAGGTGTTGCTTTCCGTCACCGGCCGCATGATCGCGCCGAGGATATGGGAGAAGACGACGCCGACGATGAAGTCGACCTTGTCGCGTTCCAGCGCCGCGCGGACCTTGGTGACGGCGACGTCGGGCTTGAGCTCGTCGTCGATCAGCACCGTCTCGGCGGTCAGGCCGCCGAGCTTGCCGCCGAGGTGCTGCAGGCCGAGCGCGAAGCCCTGCTTGAGCTGGTTGCCCAGCGCCGCCTGCGGCCCGGTCTGAACGGCGACGACGCCGATCTTCACGCCGCCCGCGGGCTGCGCATGCAGGATGGCGGGCGCGGCCAGCAATGCCGTGGTGCCGCCGAGAAGCCCGCGCCGTCCGATCCCCGTCATGGAAGTCCCCCTGATTGCCCGGATATGGGCCTCTCTTAAGCGCGATCCGTCAGCCGCGCGCAAGACGCCCCGCCATGGCGGCGGCGCGGGCGACCAACGGGTGGTCCGGATCGGTGAAGGGATCGAGCACGGTGAAATGGTCGGCGCCGGGCAGGATCTCGGCGCTGGCGCCCCAGGCGGCGGCGAAGTCGCGCGTCTGGCGGATGAATTCCGCACTCTCGGCTTCGCCGGCCACGGCATGGACCTCCCCCGGCGCCGGCGGCAGGTGGCGCGGGGAGAGGGCGCGCGCCTCGGCCGGCGTCAGGTTCAGCGCCGGGCCGAGGCTGGTCGCCAGCGCCGGCTCGATCTCGAACACGCCGGAGACGGGCAGCGCGGCGCCGACAAGGCGCTCGGGCAGCGCCCGGTCGGTCGCCCGCCAGTCGGTTGCCAGCAGCATCGCCGCGAGATGCCCGCCCGCCGAGTGCCCGGCCACCAGGAGCCGCCGCCCGGTGCGGCGATGCAACGCCACGCAGGCCGCCCGCATCTGTCCGACGATCCGCCGCAGCGGCACCGCCGGGCAGAGGTCGTAGGAGGGCATCGCGACCGCCACGCCGCGCATCACCAGCCCGCGCGCGAGATGGCTGACGAAGGAGCGGTCCAGCGCCTGCCACCAGCCGCCATGGATGAAGACGGCGAGCGGGCCGTCGCCTTCCGGCTCGAAGAGATCCAGCCGCTCCCGCGCCCCGTCGCCATAAGGGATGCCGAGCGTGCCGCGCGCCCAGGTTGCGCGGAAGTTTTCGGATTCGCGCGCCCACCCGGCGATCCGGGCCGCGCTGTCAGGCACACGGAGGCGGTTGTTGTATTCGAGTTCAAGGTCCATGACGCGGTATTGCGCATGGCGCGGGCGGATGCGGCAAGGCAGGATCGGGGCCGATGCGAGTCTACCTCGCCGGCCCCGAAGTCTTCCTGCCCGATGCCCTGGAGGTGGCGGCGGCGAAGAAGCGTGTCTGCGCCGCCCAGGGGCTGGAGGGGGTCTTCCCGCTCGACCCGCCGCCGCGCCTGCCGCCGGCCGAGCGGCCCTACTGGATGCGGATCTACCTCGGCAACGAGGCGCATATCCGCTCATGCGATGCGCTGATCGCCAACCTCACGCCCTTCCGCGGGCCCTCGGCCGATGCGGGGACCGTGTTCGAACTCGGCTTCATGAGCGCGCTGGGGCGCCCCGTCATGGGCTACAGCAACGCCGCGGCGGAGTTCCTGGCCCGCACCCGCGCCTTCCTCGGCGGCGCGGCGCGGCCGCGCGCGGATGGCGGCTGGGAGGACGGGGAGGCCATGGGCCTCGAGGATTTCGGCCTGGCCGACAACCTGATGATCGACGGCGGCATCGCGGCCGCCGGCGGCGCCTTCGAGCGCCACGAGGCGGCCGGCGACCGCTGGCGGGACCTGACCGCCTTCGAACGCTGCGTCCGCCGCCTTGCCGGTCAGTGGTCCTCGGCGTCGAGCGCGTAGCCCGCCGAGCGGACCGTCCGGATCAGGTCCACCTCGGTCTCGCCGTTGATGGCCTTGCGCAGGCGCCGGATATGGACGTCGACCGTGCGCGGCTCGACATGGATGTCGCGGCCCCAGACGCCGTCGAGCAGCTGCTCGCGCGAGAAGACCCGGCCCGGATGCTGCAGGAAGAACTCGAGCAGCCGGTATTCCGTCGGCCCGAGATGCAGTGCGCGGCCGTTGCGGGAGACGCGATGGGCGTCCTGGTCCATGGTCAGGTCGCGGTAGGTGAGGGTGCCCTTGGCCGCCACGCCGCCGGAGCGCCGCAGCAGCGCCCGGATGCGCGCGAGCAGCGCGTCCATCACGAAGGGCTTGGCGATGTAGTCGTCCGCTCCGGTGTCGAGGGCGCGAACGGCATCCTGGTCCTCGGTGCGCGCGGTGACCATGATGATCGGCAGGTCGCGCGTGTTGGGCCGCCGGCGCAACTGGCGGCAGACCTCGATCCCCGAGAGCGCCGGCAGCATCCAGTCGAGCAGGACGAGGTCGGGCCGGGCCTCGGTGACGCGCAGCAGGGCTTCCTGGCCGTCGGCGGCCTCGTCGACCCTGAAGCCCTGCTTTTCCAGGTTGTAGCGCAGCAGGGTCATGAGCGGTGCCTCGTCCTCGACGACCAGGATGGTCGGCTTGGCGAGGGTGGAATAGGCCTCGGCCATCGGGCCCTCCGCGTCAGCCGCCCGCCGGGCGGACCACCGCGAAGGCCGACTGGTCGGCCTTGGGGCGGTCCTCGGGGAGGCTGTCGCCGCGCACGGCGTAGAAGATGCGCTCGGCGATGTTGGTGGTGTGGTCGCCGATCCGCTCGAGGTTCTTCGCGATGAACAGCATGTGGGTGGCCGCGGTGATGTTGCGCGGGTCCTCCATCATGAAGGTCAGCAGCTCGCGGAAGATGCCGTTGTAGATGGCATCGACCGGCTCGTCGGCTTCCCAGACGCGCCGCGCGGCCTCGGCGTCGTGGTTCACGAAGGCGTCCATCGCCGCCTTCAGGTTCTCCTGCACCAGATGCGCCATGCGCTCGAAGCCGTTGAGGCTGCCGAGCGGCGGCAGGGAAGCGAGCACCACCGCCCGCTTCGCGGCATTGGCCGCATAGTCCCCGATGCGTTCGAGGTCGTTCGAGGCCTTCATGGCCGCGACGATGACGCGCAGGTCCGCGGCCATGGGCTGGCGCAGGGCCAGCAGGCGGACGCAGAAGGCTTCCACCTCGCGTTCCAGTGCATCGATCTGCACGTCGCGGCCGACCACCTCGGTCGCGAGGCCGGTGTCGCGGCGCACCAGGGCGCGCGTGGCTTCCGCCACCTGGCGTTCGGCGAGCCCGCCCATGCGCGCGACCATGTCGCGCAGCTTGCGCAGTTCCTCGTCGTAGCTGCGGACGATGTGTTCGGTCGGCATGATCCTGTCCTCCCGCCGCTCAGCCGAAGCGGCCGGTGATGTATTCCTGGGTCTTGGCGTGCTTCGGCGCGGTGAACATCTGCACCGCCGGCGCCACCTCGATCAGTTCGCCCAGGTAGAAGAAGGCCACCTGGTCGGCGCAGCGGGCCGCCTGCTGCATGTTGTGCGTCACGATCACGATGGTGAAGTCGCGCTTCAGCTCGTCGATCAGTTCCTCGATCTTGAGCGTGCTGATCGGGTCGAGCGCCGAGGTCGGCTCGTCGAAGAGGATCACCTCGGGCCGCACCGCGATGGTGCGCGCGATGCACAGGCGCTGCTGCTGCCCGCCCGAAAGGCCGAGCGCCGAGGAGTCCAGGCGGTCCTTCACCTCGTCCCAGATCGCGGCACGGGTCAGCGCCCATTCGATCCGCTCGTCCAACTGGGACTTGGTGAGCTTCTCGTGCAGGCGGATCCCGAAGGCGATGTTCTCGTGGATCGTCATCGGGAAGGGGGTGGGCTTCTGGAACACCATGCCGATCTTGGCCCGCAGGGCGTTGAGGTCGGTGGTGGCGTCCAGGATGTTCTCGCCGTCCAGCATCACCTCGCCCGTCGCGCGCTGGCCGGGATAGAGGCTGTACATGCGGTTCATCACCCGCAGCAGCGTGGACTTGCCGCAGCCCGAGGGGCCGATCATGCCGGTCACCTGGCGATCGGGAATGTCGAAGTCGATGCCCTTCAGCGCGCGGTTGTCGCCGTAGAAGAACTCGAGGTTGCGGATGGCGATGCGCGGCGGGTTGATCGCCGCCTCCGAGCGCGCCTGCACGCCCCCGAAGCCCTTGGTCTCGGTCGCGGCGGTTTCGGCGGTGGTGGACATGGTGCCGTTCCTTCCGGTCACTTGCGGCCGCGCAGCACGGCGCGCGCGATGATGTTGAGGCCGAGGACGCCGAGGGTGATCAGCAGCGCGCCGGTCCAGGCGAGCGCGATCCAGTCCTCGAAGGGCGATCCGGCCATGGAGTAGATCGCGATCGGCAGGCTTGCCATCGGCCTCGTCAGGTCGATCGACCAGGCATTGTTGCCGAGCGAGGTGAAGAGCAGCGGCGCCGTCTCGCCGGCGACGCGCGCCACGGCGAGCAGGATGCCCGTGATGATGCCCGACATCGCCGACTTCCAGCAGACGAAGACGATCATCTTCCACTTGGGCGCGCCGAGGCCGATGACCGCCTCGCGCAGGGTGTTCGGGATCAGCGTCAGCATGTCCTCGGTGGTGCGCACCACCACCGGGATGACGATGACCGCGAGCGCGGCGACGCCGGCCCAGCCCGAGAAGCCGCCGAAGGGCAGCACCATGATCTGGTAGACGAAGAGGCCGATCAGGATCGAGGGGGCCGAGAGCAGGATGTCCGAGACGAAGCGCACCATGTTCCCGAACTTCGAGCCCTTGGCGTATTCGGCGAGGTAGGTGCCGACCAGCATGCCGATCGGCGTGCCGATGGCGGTGCCGAGGCCGGCCTGGATCAGGCTGCCCAGGATCGGGTTGAGCAGGCCGCCCTCCGATCCCGGGGGGGCGGTGACCTGCGTGAAGACGCGCGGCGACATCGCCTCGAAGCCGCGCCAGGCCAGCGTCAGCAGGATCGAGGCCAGGAAGGCGAGGCCGACCAGCGTCGAGACGATGCAGAGCAGCCGCACCACGAGGTCGGCGCGCCGGCGGCGTCGCCCAAGTGCCCTGGCGACCGAGGCATCCTTGCGCGGACCGGGAGGAGCGGCTGCCGTGAGGGAGAGGCTCATGGGGTCAGCCCTTCAGCCGGGAGCGCAGGAGGAAGCGGGAGACCGCCAGCACGATGAAGGAGAGCACGAAGAGGATGAAGCCGAGCGCCAGCAGCGAGGCGAGCTTCAGGCTGCCCGCCGAGCTTTCCCCGAACTCGAGCGCCACCAGCGAGGCGATGGTGTTGCCCGGCCCGAACAGGCTGGTCGAGATGCGGTTGGCATTGCCGATGACGAAGGTGACCGCCATGGTTTCGCCCAGCGCGCGGCCGAGGCCGAGCATGATGCCGCCGACCACCGAGACGCGGGTATAGGGCAGCACGACGTTGCGCATCACCTCCCAGGTCGTGGCGCCGAGGCCGTAGGCGCTTTCCTTGTAGACGGGGGGAACCTGCTCGAAGACGTCGCGCATGGTCGCGGCGATGAAGGGCAGGATCATGATCGCGAGGATGAAGGCGGCGGTGAAGATGCCCGTGCCGAAGGGCGGCCCCTGGAACAGCTCGCCGATCAGGGGCAGCTCGCCCACCGTGTCGATCACCGTCGGCTGGATGTACTGCGCGAAGGCCGGCGCGATCACGAAGAAGCCCCACATGCCGTAGATGATGGAAGGCACGGCCGCCAGCAGCTCGACGGCGGTGCCGACCGGCCGCCGCAGCCAGACGGGCGCGAGCTCGGTCAGGTAGAAGGCGACGCCGAAGGCGAGCGGGACGGCCAGGAGGATGGCGAGCACCGCCGTGACGATGGTGCCGTAGATGGAGACGCCGGCGCCGAAGACCTCCTGCACCGGGTCCCATTCCGTGGACCAGACGAAGCCGGGCCCGAAGGCGCTGAAGGCCGGCCAGCCGGCGATGAACAGCTCGACGATGATGGCGCCGAGCAGCAGCAGGACGAAGGCGCCCGCGCCCCTGCAGGCCCATTCGAAGATCAGGTCCCCGAGCGCGCCGGCGCTGCGCCGCGGGGCGGCGAGGATCGGGGTGGGGGCGGTTGCGGCCTGGCTCAAGCTCGATGTTCCGCTGCGGTCCGAGGGGGAGGGATGGGGCCCGTCGCGATGCCGGGCCCCGGCTTCGGCTCAGGCGCCGAATTGCTGGCGCCAGGCGGCGCGCACCGCGGTCTTGGTGGCATCCGGCAGCGGGATGTATTCGAGTTCCCGCGCCATGGCGTCGCCATGGCTGTAGGCCCAGTCGAAGAACTTGCGGACATTCGCGCTGCGCGCGGCATCCTGCGGGTCGGTCGGCAGCAGGATGAAGGTCGGCGAGACGATGGGCCAGGAGGCATCGCCGGCCTGGTCGATGATGTTCGCCGCGAAGCCGGAAACGTTCCAGTCCGCATTCGATGCGGCGGCGACGAAGGCTTCCATGGTCGGCTTCACGAAATGGCCGGCCCTGTTCTTGAGCTGCGTGGTGACGAGGTGGTTGCGGCTGGCATAGGCGTTCTCGACATAGCCGATGCCGCCGCGGACGTTGCGCACGCCCCCCGCGACGCCCTCATTGCCGCGGGCGCCGTTGCCCGCGCGCCAGCGCACGGAGGTCGCCGCGCCCACGCCGCTCTTCCACTCCGGCGAGACGGCGGAGAGGTAGGAGGTGAAGACGAAGGTCGTGCCCGAGCCATCGGCGCGATAGAGCGGCGCGATGGCGAGGTTGGGCAGGCTCACGCCGGCGTTCTCGGCCGCGATGCGGGCGTCGTTCCACTTGGTGATCTTGCCGAGGTAGATGTCCGCGATCAGCCCGCCCGTCAGCTTGAGCTGGTCGGCGGCGATCCCCGGCACGTTGATGATCGGCACCACCGAGCCCATCACCGTCGGGAACTGCAGCAGGTGCGCCGCCGTGCGGTCGGCCTCGGCGAGCGGCGCGTCGGAGGCGCCGAAATCCACCGTGCGGTTCTTGATCTGGTTGATGCCGGCGCCCGAGCCGACGGACTGGTAGTTCAGCTGGATGTCGATCGCCGACTTCGCCGCCTCGGCCCATTTCTGGTAGATCGGGTTGGGGAAGGAGGCGCCGGCGCCGGTGATGGTGGCGGTCGCGGCACGCGCGCCGAAGGCGGGAAGGGTCAGCGCCGCACTGGCGCCGATGAGGATGGATCGCCTGTTCACAGCGTCTCACTCCGTCGTGGATAGAAGCCGCGCCGCCCCGGCCGGGACGGCACGGGGCGCTTCTAGGCGGGGCGGAAGTCGTGCCGATTGCAGTTTTATGAAAGAACGATGACAGAACCTCCGACAAGCGCGCTGCTTGTCGGAGGGGGCTGGAGCACAACCCCGGGTTGCTTCCTGCCTATTTATGCCACGCCGGGCGGCGCTTTTCACGGAAGGCCGCCAGCCCTTCCTTCCCCTCCGCCGAGGCGCGCTGCATCCAGGATTCATGCGCGAGCAGCGACATCTCGCGCGCCGAGAGCTTCAGCCCGTTGGCGCCGAGGAACGAATCCTTCGTCATGGCGATGGCGCTCGGCGAGGACAGCATCGTCTGGTCGATGATCTCGGCGAGTCGCGCATCCGCCTTGTCGGCCTCCACCACCTCGTGGACCAGGCCGATGCGCAGCGCCTCGGCCGCGTCGAAGCGTTCGCCCGTGATGGCATAGCGGCGCGTCTGCCGCAGGCCCATCGCATGGACCATATGGGTGCTGATCGGGGTGGGGGCGACGCCGACCCGCACCTCGGTCAGGCCGAAGATCGCCGCGGGCGTCGCGATGGCGACATCGACGCAGCAGACCACGCCGCAGCCGCCGCCGAAGCAGGCGCCATGCACCAGGGCGAAGGTCGGGCGCGGGAATTCGTTCAGCTTCTGCATCGCCGTGGTCGTCGCCATGGACGCGGCATAGGCCTGTTCCGGCCCATAGGTCGCGGCCTTGGCCAGCCAGTCGAGATCGGCCCCGGCCTGGAAATGCTTGCCGGCGCCGCGGATGACGAGGGCGCGGACCTTCGGGTCGCCGCGCAGCGCATCGAGACCCTCGATCAGCGCGCCGAGCAGGTCCTCGTCATAGGCATTGCCCTTGGCGGGCTTGTTCAGCGTGGCGGTGGCGATCCCCCGGTCGTCGATCGACAGCAGGACGGGCTTCGTCATGGCGGCTCTCCCTTCGGAACGGCGCATCCTCGCCCCGGCGGCCGGGCGCGCCAAGCCGCCGTTGACGCATGGCCGCAGCGCGCCGAGGCTCCTGCCCGGAGGAGCCCCGATGACCGCGACCCGTCCCACGCTTTCCGGCCCGCGCCACGCCGTCTCGGCCGGGCACTACCTCGCCTCGACCGCCGCCATGGCGGTGCTGGAGGCCGGCGGCAATGCGATCGATGCGGGCTGCGCGGCCGGCATGGCGCTCGGCGTGCTGCTGCCCGACCTCGTGAACGTCGCCGGCGTCGCGCCGATCATGATCCGCATGGCCGACGGCACGGTGGAGACCATCGCGGGCCTCGGCCACTGGCCGCGCGCGCTGCCGCCCGACGTCTTCATGCGCGAGCATGGCGGCAAGATCCCGAACGGCGTGCGGAGGACCGTCGTTCCCGCCGCGCCGGATGCCTGGATCACCGCGCTCGAGCGCCACGGCACCATGGGCTTCGGCGATGTCGCGCAATACGCCATCCGCTATGCCGCGGAGGGCTTCGCCGTCTTCCCGCTGCTGGCGGAGACGGTGGCGCTGCACCTCGACGACTACCGGCGCTACCCGTCCAACGCCGCGATCTTCCTGCCGGGCGGCGAGCCTCCCAGGGTCGGCGCCCGCTTCGTGCAGTCGGACCTCGCGCGGACGCTGGGCTACATGGCCGGGGAGGAGAAGCGCGCCGCGGCGAGGGGCGGGCGCATGGCGGGCCTCGCCGCCGCCCACGCCGCCTTCTATCGCGGCGACGTCGCGCGCGAGATCGTGCGCTTCGTCCAGGCCGAGGGCGGCTTCCTCTCCATGGAGGACATGGAGGGCTTCCGATCGCGCCTCGAACCCGCGGTGCAGCGGCGCTGGCGCGGGCATACGCTGCTCACCTGCGGGCCCTGGTGCCAGGGGCCGGCGCTGGCACAGGCGCTGCTGCTGATGGAGCGCGCGGGCTTCGACGGCATGGCGCACAATTCCGCCGACTACCTGCACCTGCTGACCGAATGCGTGAAGGCGGCGATGGCGGACCGCGAGTATCATTTCGGCGACCCGCTCTTCACCCCGGTGCCGCTCGACGAACTGCTCTCGCCCGCGCACCTCGACGCGCGGCTGCGCCAGATCGACCCGCGGCGGGCACACCCGGCCATGTATGGGCCGCTGCTCGGCCAGGGCACGCCGGCCGACGGCCCGCAACGGGCCGACCTGCCGAAGGTCGAGGCCGATACCTCCTACGTCGCCGTCGTCGATCGCTGGGGCAATGCCTTCAGCGCCACGCCTTCCGACGGGTCGTGGAATTCGCCCGTGGTGCCGGGGCTCGGGCTGATCCCGTCCAACCGCGGCAGCCAGTCGCGGCCGGATCCGGCGCATCCCTCGGGCGTCGCGCCCGGCAAGCGGCCGCGCCTGACGCCGAACCCCGCGATGCTGGTCACCGGGGATGGCGGCGTGATGCCCTTCGGCACGCCCGGCGGGGACGTGCAGGTCCAGGCCATGCTGCAGGTCATGCTGAACGTCTTCCACTTCGGCATGGAACTGCAGGAGGCGATCGAGGCGCCGCGCATCGCCTCCTATGCCTTCCCGTCCTCCTTCGCGCCCTTCGACTACTTCCCCGCACGCGTCGCGGCGGAGGCGCGCATCCCGCAATCCGTGCGCGACGACCTTGCCGCGCGCGGGCACGAGGTGAAGGACTGGCCGGACATCACCTGGCTGGCGGGAAGCGTCGAGGCGGTGCTGTCCGACCCGAAGGCGGGCCTGGTGCGCGCCGGGGCGGACCCGCGGCGCCCGGCCTACGCCATCGCGGGCTGAAGGCGGGCCCGGGAAAGGCCATGGCCGACGACCTGCTGGAAGCCGCCGTCGCGCGCGGCATCGCGAATTTCGAGGCGACCGCGGGCCAGGTGCCCGAGGGCTTCCGCCTGCTGCTGCGGCACGCCCCCGGCGCCTTCGCCGGCTACGGCCTGCTGCGGGAAGCGGCCATGCGCGGCCCGGAGCAGGGCGGTGCGCTGGGCCTCAGGACCAAGGAACTGATTTTCGCCCTGCTCGACGTGCTGGCCGGCTCGGCGGACGGCGCCAAGGTCCATGCGGCGAATGCGATCCGCCAGGGGCTGACGCTGCCCGAACTCGCCGAGGGTCTCGTGCAGTGCATCCTGGTCGGCGGCATCACCACTTGGAACGGCGCGGGGCGCGCGGTGATGGAGCACGCCGCCGCGATCGCCGGGGAAGGCCCTCAGACGTAGCCGGGCCCCTCGATCGGGGGATGCGCCTCGAGGAAGGCCTCGTCCACCTCCACGCCGATCCCGGGGGTCGTGTTCGGCCGCACCATGCCGTCCTTGCCGATCGACCACGGCGTGCTGCCGAGCTCGTCGCGGAACCTGTTGGCCTTCGAGATATCGGCCTCGAAGTAGCCGCCGTTCTCGATCGCCGCGAGGAAGTGGATCGAGGCCGCCTGGTTCACGCCCGTCATCGAGGAATGCGGATGGACCGGGATCTTGAAGGCCGAGGCCATGGCCGCGATGCGCAGCGCCTCCGTGATGCCGCCGCATTTCGAAAGGTCCGGCTGCCAGATCGAGATGACGCCGTCCTCCAGCACGCGGGTGAACTCGAAGCGGGTGAAGTGGTTCTCCCCGGCCGCGAGCGGCGTCGTGCCGTAGCCCCGCGCCTGGGAATAGAGGTGGTGGTCGTGGGCGGGGAAGGGTTCCTCCAGCCAGCCGATGTCGAGGCGGTCCATCTCCGGCATCACCTGGCGGACCTGGTCGATGCCGTAGCCGATATTGGCGTCGGTCAGGATTGCGAGGTCGTTGCCGAAGGCGTCGCGCACCGCCTGCATGCGCGCCACGTCGTCCCTCACCGTGTCGCCGACGCGCAGCTTGACGGCCCTGTAGCCGGCCTCGATGTGCGGCGCCGCCTCGTCGAGCAGGGCCGCGGGTTCCTGGTAGCCGAGCGCCACGCCGCCGGCATAGGCCGGCACCGGCCGCAGCGCGCCGCCGAGCAGCTTGCACAGCGGCAGGTTCAGCGCCTTCCCCTTGATGTCCCACAGCGCCATGTCGATGCCCGACATCGCCATGGCGCAGCCCGCCCCCATGCCGTGGCTGGCGAGCTGATACTTGTAGATGCGCGCATTGACGCCGGTGGTGTCGAAGGCATCCATGCCGAGGATGAGCTGGCGCAGCGTCGTCTCGATCAGCTTCGCGACGGCGGTGTGGGCGCGGCCGTGATGGCTTTCGCCCCAGCCCACGATGCCGTCCTCGGTGGTGACCTTCACCATCACCGCGTCGCGCTTCACCGCCTGCCCGATGCCGAGGCGCGGCCCGCCCTGCGGCAGTGGGAAGGAGGTCGGGAAGGCGCGGACATCGACGATCTTCATGGGCGTTTCCTCGTAGCGTCGCGCAAGGCTGCCAGCCGCGCAGGGGGTTTGCAACGCGAGCCGCCGGCCCGCGCCGCGCCCCGGCGCAGCATGGGCGCTACCCTCTGAGGGCCTTGATCTGCCGGGGATACCCCGAGGGATCGACGGCGACGTCGATGAGGACGGGCCCCCGCGCCGCGCAGGCTTCGGCCATCGCGGCCGCGAGCTCCGCCTCGGTATCCGCGCGCAGGCCGATGCCGCCCATGGACCGCATGGCGCCCGCCAGGTCGGCCCGCGGCCAGCCGAGCGCACCATCGGGCAGGTCGCGCTTCTCCTTCTTGATGTCGATCAGGGAGAGCGTGGCGTCGTTGAAGGCGACGACGACGAGGTGCGCGCCCAGCACCGCCGCGGTGGCGAGTTCGCCGAGCCCCATCAGGAGCCCGCCGTCGCCGGTGAAGGCGAGCGCGCCGCGCGCCGGGTCGTGCAGCGCCGCCGCGATCGCCGCCGGCACCGCGAAGCCCATGGTCGCGAGCCCGTTGGAGATCAGCAGGTCGCCGGGCCGCTCGCATTGCCAGCAGGTGGTCGCGGGGAACATGTGCGCGCCCGCATCGACCGCGGCCCGGGGGTCGAACCCTGCCTTGCGGCAGGCTTCCTGCGCGATCTCGACGACGCGCTGCGGGCCGATGCCGGCGCCGCGCCGCGGATCGTTCGCCAGCGCGCGCAGCCAGCCCTCGCGCAGGGCGGCGATTTCGGACGGGTCCCAGG
>JAFADX010000333.1 GCA_023424475.1 Pseudomonadota bacterium | reverse complement strand
GCCTGGGCCGGCGGCAGCGCGGCCGGGGGGCGCGGGCGGAGGACCAGGGCCGGGGCGAGGACCGGCATCCAGCCGAGTGCCGCGACCGCGAATGCGGTCTCGGCGGCGCCAGGCTCGGGCCGCGTGACCAGCACGCCCCGGCGCGGGCTAGGCAAAGAGGTCGGCCGGGCTGTCCCGCCGCAGGGCGCGGCCGAGTTCCTCGCCCAGCCGGATCGCGTCGGCGGCGTCCGCCGCCTCGCTGCGCTTCAGCAGGAAGGAGCCGTCGGCGCGTGCGACCAGCCCGGTCAGGCGCAGGCGCCCATCCGGGAGCATGCATGCATGGCCGCCGATCGGGGTCCGGCAGGAGCCGTCCAGCGCCGCGAGCAGCGCCCGTTCGGCCGAGGAGACGGCGCGCGCCTCGGGATCCTCGATGGCGGCCAGGAGCTCGTGCAGCTCGGTGTCGTCGGCGCGCACGGTGACGCCGACGATGCCCTGGCCGGCGGCGGGGACCATGATCTCGGGGTCGATGGCGACGCTGCCGGCGGGTTCCAGCCCCAGGCGGCGCAGGCCGGCCAGGGCCAGCAGGGTGGCGGCCGCCGCGCCCTCGGCGAGCTTGCGCAGCCGCGTCTGCACATTGCCGCGGAACATCACGACCTGCAGGTCCGGCCGCCGGTGCAGCAGCTGCGACTGGCGGCGGACCGAGGAGGTGCCGATCACCGCGCCCTGCGGCAGCACCGCGAAGGGGTCCGCCGTGTCGCAGGGCGGCAGCGACGGGCCGGGCAGCAGCACGTCCCGCGCATCCTCCCGCTTCAGGGTGCAGGCGAGGACGATGCCAGGCGGCATCTCGGTCTCGAGGTCCTTCAGCGAATGGACCGCGAAATCCACCCGGCGGTCGAGCAGCGCCTCGTGGATCTCCTTCGCGAAGAGGCCCTTGCCGCCGATCTCGGCCAGCTTGCGGTCCTGGATGCGGTCGCCGGAGGTGATGAGCTGGTGTTCCTCGAAGGCCTTGGCGTCGCGCAGCACGGGGCAGAAGCGGGTCACGCGGTCGAGGAAGTCCCGCGTCTGCCACAACGCGAGCGGCGAGGCGCGGGTACCGACGCGCAGCGGCAGGGACCGGCGGTGCTTCGGTACGGCGGCGGCGGGGTGGGCAAGCGACATGGCGTCGTCATAGAACCCCGCCCATGGGCGCGGAAGGTGGCTTCACGTTGGACAGGCCGGTGCTGGGGCTGGAGAGCAGCTGCGACGAGACGGCGGCGGCCGTGCTCGCCCCCGACGGCCGCATCCTGGCCGAGGGCGTGCTGAGCCAGGAGAAGGAACACGCCCTCTTCGGCGGCGTGGTGCCGGAGATCGCGGCGCGGGCGCATCTCGAGGCCCTGCCGGGCCTGGCGGAGCGGGTGCTGCAGCGGGCGGGGCTCGGCTTCGGGGATCTCGGCGCCGTGGCGGCGACCTCGGGGCCGGGGCTGATCGGCGGGCTGATCGTCGGTGCCTGCTTCGGCAAGGGGGTTGCGATCGCGCGGGACCTGCCCTTCGTGGCGGTGAACCACCTCGAAGCCCACGCGCTGACCGCGCGGCTGCCGGGGCTGCTGCCCGAGGGCGCGCCGGGCTTTCCCTACCTGCTGCTGCTCGTCTCCGGCGGGCACTGCCAATGCGTCGCCGTCGAAGGGCTCGGGCGCTACCGGCGGCTGGGCTCGACGCTGGACGACGCGGTGGGCGAGGCCTTCGACAAGGCAGCCAAGCTGATGGGCCTGCCCTGGCCGGGCGGGCCGCATCTGGAACGCCTCGCCGCGGGTGGGGACCCCCATGCCGTGGCGCTGCCGCGGCCCCTGCTGGGGCGGCCGGGCTGCGATTTCTCCTTCAGCGGGCTCAAGACCGCGGTGGCGCGGGCGGTCGCGCAGGGCGAGGCGGGCCATGCGGACATCGCCGCCGCCTTCCAGGCCTCGGTCGCGTCGGTGGTGGCTGACCGGGCGCGCAACGCACTCGGGATGGTACCGGAAGCCACCGCGATCGTGGTCGCCGGCGGCGTCGCCGCGAACCAGGCCGTGCGGGCGGCGCTCGCGGGCGTGGCGGGCATGGCCGGGGTGCCGATGCTGGCGCCGCCGCTGCGGTACTGCACCGACAACGCGGTGATGGTGGCCTGGGCGGGGATCGAGCGGCTGCAGGCGGGGCTGACCGACCGGCTGGACCACAGCCCGCGGCCGCGCTGGCCGCTGGCGGAGCTTGCCGGCGTCTGACGGATGCGAGGGGGCGCCACCCCCTCGCGCTCCCGCGCCAAGGGCTTGAGGCCCCTGGAACCTCTGAATGATCGGTTCCCAAAGGCCTTTCGGCCTTTGGCGGAAGGGTTCGGGAGGGCGGAGCCCCCCGGTTTCGGGCCCGTGTCGCGCCAGCCGGCGGCGTTGCGCCGGTCGGCGCATCGCGCGATGACCGGGCCCATGAACTACCGCCACGCCTACCATGCCGGGAACCACGCGGACTGCCTGAAGCACGCGCTGCTGCTGACGATCCTCGACGCGCTGAGGCGGAAGGAGGCGCCCTTCGCGGTGCTCGACACGCATGCCGGGCGGGGGATGTACGATCTCTCGGCCGAGCAGGCGGCGCGCACCGGGGAGGCGGGGCGGGGCGCGCTGCGGCTTGCCGATATGCGCGAGGGGCCGCTTGCCCCCTTCGTCGCGGCGCTGCGGGCGCAGGGTTTTCCGGCGCGCTATCCCGGATCGCCGGTGCTGATCCGTGCCGCGCTGCGGCCTCAGGACCGGCTGGCGTGCTGCGAACTGCACCCCGAGGACCATGCCGCGCTGCGCGCGCATTTCGCGCGCGACCGCCAGGTGGCGGTGCATTGCCGCGACGCCTGGGAAGCGGTCCGCGCGCTGGCCCCCTTCCCCGAGCGGCGCGGCCTGGTGCTGATGGACCCGCCCTTCGAGCAGGAGGAGGAGTTCGCCCGCCTGGCCAGCGCGATCGCCGGGCTGAACCGCCGCTTCCGTGCCGGCGTGCTGGCCGCGTGGTATCCCGTGAAGCATCGCGCCCCGGTGCGCGACTTCCACGACGCGCTGCGGGCATCGGGCGTGCGCGACGTGCTCGCCGCCGAGATGTGGCTGCGCGAACCGACCGATCCGCGCCGCCTGAACGGCAGCGGCCTGCTGGTCGTCAATGCGCCCTACGGCTTCGAGGCAGGCGCCGGCGAGATCCTCCCGGCGCTCCTGGCGGCCCTCGAAACCGAGCCCGGCGCCGGCGTTGCCGTCACCCGCGTCGTCGCGGAATGATGGCCGTGCCTGTATGCAAGGGCGGAATCCTGAAGAAGGGAGGGGACCCGGGGGAGGTTCGTCCTCCCCCGGAGACAGTCGCATGAAGATCGCCGTCCTCGGCGCTGGCGCCTGGGGCACCGCCCTGGCCCTTCAGGCCGTCCGCGCCGGTGGCGATGCGGTGCTGTGGGCGCGCGACCCCGCCCGTGCCGCCGAGATCGCCGCCGCGCGCGAGAATCGCCGCTACCTCCCTGACGTTTCTCTGCCCGGCGCCCTGCGCGTCACCGCCGATGCCGGGGAGGCGCTCGCGGGCGCCGCGCTGGTCCTGATGGCGGTCCCGGCCCAGGCCCTGGCCGGTGTCCTGGCCGGGCTGCCCGCGATCGGGGCGCCGTTGCTCCTCTGCGCCAAGGGCGTGGAGGCCGCGACGCTGCGCCTGCCGCTGGAGGTGGTGGC
>JAFADX010000275.1 GCA_023424475.1 Pseudomonadota bacterium | reverse complement strand
GGGTCCAGGGGCGGGGGCGGTAGGGGCGGGGGAGGGGCATGGGGGGGACTCAGATCAAAGGATCAAAATCCTATTCTAATGCGAACGCACGGGTCAACGGCTTCGTAGCGGCAAGCATCGATGTGGGTTGGCAAGGCCAGTGGACGCCTTCCGATGCGCTATCGCGCGCAATGACGCATGCGATAGCGCAGAGGACCGAGATGTGGCGTTGGCAGGAGAAATAGCCAACGAACTCATGTTCCCCTATACTGGAAATGGCGGAGGCGGTGGGATTCGAACCCACGGGGGTGCTTCTGAGGGCGGACCCCGTACGGTTTTAAAGACCGCTGCAATAAACCACTCTGCCACGCCTCCAAGGCGCCCACCAAGGCCCGCGTCTACCTCGCATCGCCGCCTGGTTAGACGCGGGCCTTTTTCGCTTGGCCCCGGTCGTCGGTGAGCACGAACGCCGGGGCAGAGACTCTCCTCATGGCACAATCTCCAGGTGCAGCCGCAGGATAGCCCGATTCGCGGCTATCGCCAAGATTTTTACGCGGATTTCGCGACAGCGAAGAACTTTCAGGTTGACCGGCAGGCCCGGTGGAATTACGTACGCTCTGCGTTATGTCTGGAGAATTCGGCGTGGAAAAGCGAATCCGCTCTCCCAATTATCCCGCGTTAGGTCTGCCTGAGGCGGTGGAAAAGGTGTCGACCATTTACCGCGCCATGCACACGCACGCGGGGCCGCGGGAAGTGATAGCGAAGGCCATGGGTTACACTGGCCTGAATGGCGCTTCGGCGACAGCTATATCCGCCCTGCACAAATTCGGTCTCCTTGAGAAGGTCGGCGAGGAGATTAAGGTCAGCGAGCGTGCCATGCGTATCCTGGCCCCTCACTCGCCGGCGGAACGAGCGCAGGCAATTCGGGAGGCGGCACGAGAGCCTGCGTTGTTCGCAAAGATCGCCGAACGTTTTCCAGGGCGTATGCCGAATGAGGATCTCCTTAAGAACTACCTGATTCGGGAGTCCTTTGCTCCTGCCGCGTTAGCGCAGGTTATCGCAGCCTATCGAGACACGTCAGACATGGTAGAGCGCGAGAGTGACGGCAGGTCGCCCCTCTCGACTGAAGCAGAGGTGCAGCCCAGCGCGTCTCAACCACTTACGATCACGCCAACTAGCGTTATAGCTCTTGGTCCAGCCATCCAGCCCGCACAAGAGCGTTCAATAGGCCGGTACGACTTCGAGGGCGGGGCCTATGTCCGGATCGTCGCATCTGACGATTTGGATACCGCTGAGGCCCTTGACATGGTGGAGACGCTGATTGCCTTGAAGCGAAAAGAGTTAGAGCGAACGAATAAGCGCGCTACCGTTAGGCAGGCCGAAGATACCTCCGCGGCCGAGAACGAGGATGACGATTTGTGAGCGCTTGCTGCGCGACCTCATTCAAGCGCTGCGAGCGCCGCCTCTGGTGCGCGGTCCAGGATTCGTAGCAGAGCTTTGGCGGGACCGGCTGGCAAACGTTTGCCCTGTTCCCAATTCCGCACTGTGTCTACCGGTACACCGATCCTAGTCGCGAAGGCGGCCTGGGTCAGGCCGGTGCGGCGGCGGATGCGGCGGGCGTGGGTGGCGGCGGCCTGGGCGGCGGCTGCGTCGTCCTCGGCGGCGTGGCGGGCGATCTCGGCTTCGGTGGTGGCGTCCACGCGCGCCCAGTCGACGCGGCCCTTCACGGGCAGCGGGTTGGCGCCGGTGGTGTGGATGGTGCCGTCGGCTTCAAGCCTGACGCGCCGGGTTGCCATGGCGGGCGACCTCCTTCCGGTTGGCCTTGCGGGCCGAGATGATGCGGATGCGTTCGCCGCGGCGGGTAAAGACCACGATGAAGAGGCGCCCTTCGATGTATCCGGCGGCGCGGTAGCGGGCTTCCCCGTAGTCGAAGCGGTCGTCGCGGGTGATGACGCGATCCGGGTCGCGGAACACGCCCAGGGCGAAGGCGAAATCGAAGCCGCGTGCGGCGAGGCAGGCGGCGTCCTTCGCTTCGTCCCATTCGAATTCCACGCCCGGTTATATAGGCCAGAGGACGAGTCGCGCCAAGGATCAGGTGATGGGTTCCGAGGGCCTTTCGGCCCTCGGCGGGTGGGGTTCCGGGGAGGGCGGCGCCCTCCCCGCTTCCAGTCACACCCCAATT
This sequence comes from Pseudomonadota bacterium, assembly GCA_023424475.1. Taxonomy (GTDB): domain Bacteria; phylum Pseudomonadota; class Alphaproteobacteria; order Acetobacterales; family Acetobacteraceae; genus Neoroseomonas. Next base: position 12,403 of record JAFADX010000275.1, on the reverse strand, counting down.
CGCGGGAGGGCAGAGCCCTCCCCGCCGTCACACCAGCGCCGCCGTCCGGAACAGCGTCACCCGCAGCCCGCCGTGGGGGACCGGGGGGCCGCTCGGCAGGAAGGGCAGGCCGGTGGCGTGGGCGAGTTTCGGGTCGGCGGCGACCAGGCCGACGCGCCAGCCCTTGAAGTGCGCCGCCAGCGTCCGGCCGAGGGCCTGGTAGAGGGGGGTGAGGGATTTCGCCTCGCCCAGGCGGGTGCCGTAGGGCGGGTTGGTGATGACGAGGCCGGGCGGGCCTTCGGGGGGGCGGGCCTCGCTGATCGGGGCCTGGTGGAATTCGGTGATGGCGGCGACGCCGGCGCGTTCGGCGTTGGCGCGGGACATGGCGATGGCGCCGGCGTCGCGGTCGGCGCCGTGGAAGCGGTTCGTGGGGGTGGGGCGGGGCTTGGGTTCGCGCAGGCGGGCCCAGGCCCCGGCGTCGAAGGTGGCGAGGCGTTCGAAGGCGAAGTGGCGGGCGCGGCCGGGGTTGAGGCGGGCGGCGATCTCGGCGGCCTCGATGACGAAGGTGCCGGAGCCGCACATGGGATCGAGGACGGGTTCGCTGCCGTCGAAGCCGCATTGGCGGAGGAAGAGGCTGGCGAGGGTCTCGCGCAGGGGGGCGGCGTTCACCTCCGCCTTGAAGCCGCGCTTGTGGAGGGGCTCGCCCGAGGTGTCGATGCTGAGGGTGCAGAGGTCGTGGTCGATGCGGGCCATGACCGTGACCTCGGCGTCGGGGTCGTGGGGGGCGCCGGTGGTGGCGTGGATGGCGGTGGCGATGCGCTCGGCGGCGGCGCCGGAGTGGTAGATGCGCGACTTGTGGCAGGTGGCTTCGACGCGGAAGGGGGTGTCGGGGCGGAGGGTTTCGGCCCAGGGGGTGCGGCGGGCGCGGGCGTCGAGATGGGCGAGGTGGGTGACGTGGAAGGCGTCGAGGCGGGCGAGGATGCGGGTGGCGCCGCGGATCCAGAGGTTGGCGCGCCAGACGTCGGGCCAGGTGCCGCGGGTGATGACGCCGCCGGGGACGGGTTTCGGGCGCTTGAAGGCCTTTAGGCGGACTTCCTCAGCCAGCACGGGTTCGAGGCCCGGGGCGGTGGCGAGGAAGATCTCGAAGTCCTGATGGTGGGTCATCCGCGCGCGGTGTAGCGCGGCGGGGGGTGGGTTCCGAGGGGGTTTCGGGCTGGCGGGGGGCCTGGGCGGCGGGGCGTTGGCGTGGTCCGGGAGGGGGCGCCGGCGCGGGGGGCGGGGTCCGATCACTGCCTGTTCGGGTGACGGCAGGGTGGAACGGACCGATGGTTCCGGCTCGACATGGAAGGGAATGCCATGGCCAAGAACACGATCTGCCTCTGGTACGACAAGGATGCGGAGGCGGCGGCCCGCTTCTATGCGGAGGTCTTTCCGGACAGCGCGGTCCATGCCGTGCATCGCGCGCCGAGCGATTATCCCTCGGGCAAGAAGGGGGATGTGCTGACAGTCGAATTCACCGTGGCGGGGGTTGCCTGTGTCGGCCTGAACGGGGGGCCGGCCTTCCGGCACAACGAGGCGTTCTCGTTCCAGATCTCGACGGAGGACCAGGCGGAGACGGATCGGTACTGGGACGCGATCGTCGGCAATGGCGGTCAGGAGAGCGCCTGCGGCTGGTGCAAGGACCGGTGGGGGATTTCCTGGCAGATCACGCCGCGCGTGCTGACCGAGGCGCTGGCGGTCGGGGGCGAGGAGGCGAGGCGCGCCTTCGAGGCGATGATGCCGATGCGCAAGATCGATGTTGCCGCGATCGAGGCGGCGCGGCGCAGCTGATATCGGGTGTAACGGGTTCCGAGGGCCTTTCGGCCCTCGGCGGATGGGGTGTGGGGGAGGGCAGGGCCCTCCCCCCCCCTTTTCCGTCAGTCGCGGGCGTCGTCCTCCGCCGGCGGCTGGGGCGGGTGCGGCGGTCGGTCATGAACTGCTCGAATTCCGCGCGGTCCTTGGCGAAGCGGAGGCGTTCGAGGAAGGCGGCGAAGTCCTTCTGTTCCTCCTCGAGGCGGCGGAGGGTTTCCTCGCGATACTCGTCGAAGGCGGCGTTGCCGGAGGACAGGTGGGCGCCAGCGGACCAGCCGGACCAGCCGCAGGCGGCCATGGGGGCGGCTCCGTCGGGGCCGATGCCGTAGCGCTGGGCCCAGCGGCGGCCGATGCGGCCGGATCCGATCATGAAGAAGAGGATCGCGAGACCGATGGGCCAGAACAGGATGAAGCCCAGGATCATGGCGGCGATCATGAAGGGCTTGGGGACGTTCCAGGGGGACCAGCCGGCGCAGGGGCCGAAGTGGCGTTCGTCGCGCCAGCGATGGTCGCGGCGCTGGCGACGACCGGGGGTGCCGACGGCGTCGGGATAGGCGGTGGCGGACATGGGACTCCTCTCGTTTGGCCTGCGGGATGTAAATGCAAGCGACATTTACATTGAGGGCCGGAAAGGCCGGGGTCAAGGAGAATCGGCCGTCGTAGCGGATTGTTACGTGGTGCCGGAGAGGCCGAGGCTCTGGAGGTAGATGAGGAGGCCGGCCTCGAGCAGTTCCTCGGGGGACATGGGGAGTTTGCGGCGGGAGCGGTCGGGGCGGCAGAAGAGCGAGGCGATGCCGTGGGAGAGCGACCAGACGTGCAGCGCGACCATGAGGACCGGCGGTCGGCGGGATTCGGGGAGGCGCGAGACGAGCTTCTCGGTCGCTTCGCGCAGGACGCCGAAGGCGCGGTCCCCGGCAGCGGCGAGGCCCGGATGGGCCTCGGGCGCCAGGTGGGTCTCGAACATGGCGGCGTAGTAGGCGGGTTCGCGGCGGGCAAAGCCGAGATAGGCGCGGCCGAGGGCCTCGAAGGCGGTGGCGGGGTCGGGACGGCCGTCGTTCCAGGCGCGGGCGAGGTGTTCGGCGAAGCGGTCGAAGCCACGCAGGGCGACCTCGGCGAGGAGGGCCTCGGCGTCGCGGAAATGGCGATAGGGGGCGCCGGGGGAGACACCGGCGAGGCGGGCGGCCTCGGCCACCGTGAAGCCGGCGGGGCCGTGCTGGGCGATGAGGGCGACGGCAGCTTCGACCAGCGCCTCGCGCAGGTTGCCGTGGTGGTAGCCGCGCCGTTCACCGAATCTCGACATGTGAGGATCATTTGCATTCGGGGGGCGGCGCGCCAAGCCCCGGTGTTGCTGGGCGCGGCGCGGGAGGGATGGCTAGAGCCGTTCCCGTTCGCCCTGGCTTGCGGCAACGTCTCTAGCCTGTTGTTTCTGCGGGCATCTTCACCCGATCAGGTGATTCCGCCTGATCGGGATCTGCTCTAGGAGAGGCGCATGCGCACCCGACCCCTGATCGGCGTCACCCTGGATTCCGAGCCGGCCGGCGGCTGGTCGAAGCTGCCCTGGTACGCACTGCGGCAGAACTACTTCTCGGCCGTGATCGCGGCGGGGGGGCTGCCGGTGGCGCTGCCGCACCATCCGGAGCTGGCGGAAGCCTATCTCGACGAGGTGGACGGGCTGCTGGTGACGGGCGGGGCCTTCGACGTCGATCCGGCGCTGTGGGGCGGCGGGACGGTGCACCCGAAGGTGACACTGAAGCCGGGGCGGACGGATTTCGAGATGGCGGCGGTGCGGGCGGCCCTGGCGCGGGACAGGCCGGTGCTGGGGATCTGCGGCGGGCAGCAACTGCTCGCCGTCGCCTTCGGCGGGACGCTGATCCAGCACATCCCGGACGAGGTCGCGGACGCCCTGCCCCACGAGCAGCCGAACCCGCGCACCGAACCTGGGCATGAGGTGGCGATCGCCGAGGGGACGCTGCTCGCGCGCATCGTGGGCAGCGCGCGCATGGCGGTGAATTCGGCGCATCACCAGGCGGTGGCAACCGCCGGCAGCGGGGTGGTGAACGCGCTGGCGCCCGACGGCGTCATCGAGGGGGTGGAGCATCCGGGGCATCGGTTTGCCCTCGGGGTGCAGTGGCATCCGGAATATGCGGTCGATCCGCGCGATCCCGCGATCCTCGGTGCCTTCGTGGAGGCGTGCCGGTGAGCGGCGAGGACGGCGACGACCCGAAGCGCGGAGAGCGCATCGCGAAGTGGCTGGCGCGGGCGGGCGTCGCCTCCCGCCGCGACGCGGAAAGGATGATCGCCGAAGGGCGCGTGAAGCTCGGCGGCAAGGTGGTGGAGACGCCGGCGACCTTCATCACGCCGGGCGACCACGTGACCGTGGACGGCAAGCCGGTCTCGGCGCCGGAGCGCACGCGGCTGTTCCGCTACCACAAGCCGGCCGGGCTGGTGACGACGCATCGCGACCCCGAAGGCCGGCCGACGGTGTTCGAGAAGCTGCCGGCGGGCCTGCCGCGGCTGGTCAGCGTCGGGCGGCTCGACCTGACGTCCGAGGGGCTGCTGCTGCTGACCAATGACGGGGCGCTGGCGCGGAAGCTGGAACTGCCCTCCAACGGCTGGCTCAGGCGGTATCGCGTGCGGGTGCACGGCAAGGTGGACGAGAAGGCGCTCGCCGCGCTGATGCGCGGCGTGACGATCGAGGGCGTGCAATACGGCCCGATCGAGGCCGGGCTCGATGCGCGGCAGGGGACCAATGCCTGGCTGACGGTCTCCATCCGCGAGGGCAAGAACCGCGAGGTGCGGCGGGTGATGTCGCATCTCGGGCTCGAGGTGACGCGGCTGATCCGCACCGCCTACGGGCCGTTCCAGCTCGGCGTGCTGCCGCGCGGGGCGGTGGAGGAGGTCAACGCCAAGGTGCTGCGCGACCAGCTGGGCCTGGAGGCGCCGAAGCGCCTGCGCGAGATCGCCCAGGCGCCGCCCGCCCTCGAACCGCTGCCCGAAGGCCCGAGGCGGCCGCCCAGGGCGCGGAATGCCGCGATGGGATCGCGCCGGCCGGTGCGCGGGAGGGAGAAGCGCGGCCGGGACGACTGACAAAGAACAAATGACAAAAAACAACTATTGTCATTTCGACTGAACGCGGGCACCCTCCGGTCCATCGCCACCGGAGATCCCGACCCATGGCCATTGCCTCCCCCCGCCGGCTCGGCGGCCTGGACCAGTTCCCCATCGGCCTCGGCTGCATGGGCATGAGCGACTTCTACGGGCCGGCCGACGAGGCCACCTCCCTCGCGACCATCCATGCCGCGCTCGACGCCGGCGTGACCTATTTCGACACCGGCGACTTCTACGGCTCCGGCCACAACGAGATGCTGCTCGGACGCGCGATCGCCGGGAAGCGCGACCGTGCCTTCGTCGCCGTGAAGTTCGGCGCGCTGCGCGATCCGGCGGGCGGCTTCACCGGCTACGACCTGCGGCCCGTCGCGATCCGCAACTTCCTGACCATGACGCTGAAGCGGCTCGGCACGGACCACGTCGATCTCTACATGCCCGCACGCATCCCCGGGGGCGTGGCGGTCGAGGAGGTCGCCGGCACCATCGCCGACCTCGTCAGGGAAGGCTGGGTGCGGAACTTCGGCATGTCCGAGGTCGGTGCGGCGACGCTGCGCCGGGCGCATGCCGTGCATCCGGTCGCCGCGCTGCAGATCGAGTTCGGGCTGATGACGCGCAACATCGAGCACAACGGCATCCTCGACGCCTGCTCGGAACTCGGCATTCCCGTCACCGCCTATGGCGTGCTGAGCCGCGGCCTGATCGGCGGCAGCCGCGCGGACAATCCGCGCGACTTCCGCGCCCATTCCCCGCGCTTCCAGGGCGGGAACCTCGTGCGCAACACTGCGCTCGCCGCGGCGCTGGCGCAGGCGGCGCAACGCTTCGGCGCGACGCCCGCGCAGGCGGCGATCGCCTGGGTGCTGTCGCGCGGCAGGACCATCCTGCCGCTGATCGGCGCGCGCACGCCGCAGCGCCTGGCCGAGGCGCTCGGCACCCTCGCCCTCGACCTCGACCTCGGCCCGGAGGCCTTCGCCGCCTTCGAGGCGGCGGTGCCGGACGGGGCGGTGGCGGGAACGCGCTACGCCGAGGAGCAGATGCAGTGGCTCGACAGCGAGCGCGCCCCGGCGGCATAGGAGGGGGATGGACCTTCCGGCCCCCGACACGCGCAGCAGGATCCTGGACGCCGCCGCGGCCCTGCTGCGGCGGCACGGACCGGACAAGCTGACCGTGCTCGACGTCGCCAGGCGGCTCGGCATGAGCCACGGCAACGTCTATCGGCACTTCCCCAGCAAGCAGGCGCTGCGCGCGGCGGTGGCGGAGGACTGGCTCGCCGCCGTCACCGCGCCGCTCGCGGCGGTCGCGGCGGATCGCACGCCGCCGCCGGCGCGCCTCGCCGCCTGGCTGTCCGCCCTCGCGGCGATCAAGCGCCGCAAGGTGCTCGAGGACCCGGAGATGTTCGCCGGCTTCCACCGCGTCGCGGTCGAGAGCCCCGAGGTCGTCGCCGCGCATCTCGCCCACATGGTCGAGCAGGTCGCGGGCATCCTCGCCGCCGGCAAGGCCGACGGCACGCTGCCGCTGGTGACGGACCCGCAGGCCGATGCGCGCAGCGTGCTGACCGCGACGCTGCGCTTCCACCATCCCGACCTCGTGGCCGGCACCGGCGATGCGGCGACCGCCGAGGCCGAGCTGGCCCGCATCACCGCGCTGCTGCTGCGCGGCCTCGGCGCCACGCCGTGAGGATCATCGCCGGGCGCCATCGCGGCCGCATGCTGAAGGCCCCGGACGGCGAGACGACGCGCCCCACCGCCGACCGCGTGCGCCAGGCGCTGTTCGACATGCTGTGGCATGCCGCCTGGGGCGGGCGGATGGCGGTGCACGACCAGCTCGTGCTCGACGCCTTCGCCGGGACCGGGGCGCTGGGGCTCGAGGCGCTGTCGCGCGGGGCGGACCACTGCACCTTCATCGAGAACGACCGCGCCGCGCTCGTTGCGTTGCGCGCCAATATCGCGGCGTGCCGGGAGGAGCCGCGGACGGCCGTGCTCGCCGCCGACGCGACCCGGCCGCCGCCCGCGCGGGTGCCGTGCGGGCTGGTCTTCCTCGACCCGCCCTATGGCAAGGGGCTGGTGCCGAAGGCGGTCGCGGCGCTGACGGCGGCGGGCTGGATCAGGCCCGCCGCGCTGCTCGTTGCCGAGATGGGCGAGGGCGAGGAGCCGGAGCTGCCGGGCTATGCGCCGCTCGCGACGCGGAGCCACGGGGCGGCGACGCTGCACATGCTGCGCGCGCCGGGCGCGGCGGGGAACTGACACCGGACGCCCGAAGGCCTCATCGTCGTGCCGCTCATGCGCCGGGCGGGCCGCATCCACGCGGTCCCGGCCGTTTCCTCCGGCGGCCGGCGGAGTGCCTCAGCCGGGCAGCGGCGCGAGCGGCAGGCCGAGCGCCTGCGCGACCGCCGGATGCGTGACCGCGCCGGCATGGATGTTGACGCCGGCGGCGAGGTGCGGGTTCTCCGCCGCCGCGCGTTGCCAGCCCTTGCCGGCGATCTGCAGCGTGAAGGGCAGCGTCGCGTTGTTCAGCGCGACGGCCGAGGTGCGCGCGACGGCGCCGGGCATGTTGGTCACGCAGTAATGCACCACGCCATCGACCACATAGGTCGGGTCGGCATGGGTGGTGGGGCGGGATGTCTCGAAGCAGCCGCCCTGGTCGATGGCGACGTCCACCATCACGCTGCCGGGGCGCATGCGGGCCACCGTCTCCCGCGTCACCAGGCGCGGGGCGGCGGCGCCGGGGACCAGCACGGCGCCGATCACGAGGTCGGCCTCGAGCACCGCCTGCTCGATCGCGTCGCGCGTGGCGAAGAGCGTATCGACCATGCCGTTGAACTCGACGTCGAGCGCGTTGAGCACGCGCGGGTTGCGGTCGAGCACGGTGACATGGGCGCGCATGCCGTTGGCGATGCGCGCGGCGTTGGAGCCGACCACGCCGCCGCCGATGATGGCGACGCGGCCCGAGGGCACGCCCGGCACGCCGGCGAGCAGGATGCCCGCGCCGCCGGCCTCCTTTTCCAGGCAATGGGCGCCGACCTGCACGGCCATGCGGCCGGCGACCTCGCTCATCGGTGCCAGCAGCGGCAGGCCGCCGGCGGCGTCGGTGACGGTCTCGTAGGCGATGGCGGTGGCGCCGCTCGCCATCAGGCCCCGGGTCTGCTCGGGATCGGGGGCGAGGTGGAGGTAGGTGAAGAGGACCTGGCCGGGCGTGAGGCGCGCCCATTCGGCGGGCTGGGGTTCCTTCACCTTCACGATCAGCCCGGCCTGGCCGAAGACCGCCGCGGCGTCGGGCAGGATGCGGGCGCCGGCGGCGGCGTAGGCCGCGTCGGGGAAGCCGATGGCCGCACCCGCCTGGGTCTCGACCAGGACCTCATGCCCATGCAGGACGAGTTCTCGGACCGATCCCGGCACCAGGCCCACGCGGTATTCGTGGACCTTCACTTCCTTCGGGACGCCGATGCGCATCGTGCTCCTCCTGGCTGCCGGTGCGGGGAGCCTAATCCATGGGCAGGAAGATGAATATGACTGCAGCGAGGAGGCAGAGGCCGGCGGCGACGAAGTTCCAGCGGATCGCCTCGCCAAGCCAGGCGACGCTGAAGACGGCGAAGACGGCGAGGGTGATCACCTCCTGCATCACCTTGAGCTGCTGGCCGGTGAAGATGCCCGCGGTGAAGCCGATCCGGTTGGCCGGGACGGCGAGGCAGTATTCGAGCAGGGCGATGCTCCAGGAGACGAGGATCGCGAGCCAGAGCGGCCAGTGCGGCGCCTTGAGGTGGCCATACCAGGCGAAGGTCATGAGGATGTTGGAGAAGACCAGCAGCAGCGGCGTCGCGATCCAGGCGTTCATGCGGGCCTGGCTTCCGTCGGGGCGGGGGGCGGCAGGGTCTTCAGCAGCCAGAGCATGATGCCCATGGCGGGCAGCGCGGCGGCGGTCGTCATCAGGAAGAAGGCGGGCCAGCCGAGCATCTCCGCAAGCCAGCCGGAACCGGCGCCGAGGGTGCGGAGCGGGACGGCGGCCAGGGAGGAGAGCAGCGCATACTGCGTCGCGGTGAAGGACCGGCTGGTCAGCGCGCTGAGGTAGGTGACGAAGGCGGCATCGGCGAGGCCGTCGGTGAAGTTCTCGACGCCGACCTGGGCGAACAGCATGGTCAGGTCGTGGCCCGCGTAGAACAGCGCGACATACATCAGGTTCGAGAGCATCTGCGTCATGCCGGTCAGCACCAGCGCGCGGCCGGTGCCGATGGTCGCGACCAGCCAGCCGCCCGCCAGCGCGCCGCCCAGCGTGGCGAAGAGGCCGAAGACGGAGGAGACCGAGCCGACCTCGAGCCGCGAGAAGCCGAGCTCGCGGTAGAAGGGCGTGACCATGATGCCGGCCAGCGCCTCGCCGAGCTTGAACAGCGCGACGAAGGCGAGGATGGCGAACCAGTGGCGGCGGCGCAGGAGGTCGGCGAAGGGCTCGACGATCGCGATGCGCAGGCGGGCGGCCCAGCCGGGGGGCGCCTCGGGCGGCGGGCGCGCCGGTTCGGGCGCGGCGAGCACGGCGGCGAAGCCGACGCCGATCATCAGCGCGCAGGCGGCGAAGGCGAAGGACCAGCCGCCGAGGGTCGCCATGGCGAGCGCGCCGCCGCCCGCGGCGAGCAGCGCGCCGCGATAGCCCCAGACGTAGCAGGCGAGGCCGTAGCCCTGCTCCTCCTCCGGCAGCACCTCGATGCGGTAGGCGTCGATGACGATGTCCTGGCTGGCCGAGAGGAAGGCGACGGCGACCGCGACGGTGACGGTCAGCGTCGCGGCCCCGGCGGGGTCGGTCAGGCCGAGCAGGAGGATGGCGAGCGCCAGCAGGGGCTGGATGCTGGCGAGCCAGCCGCGCCGCCGGCCCAGGGCCCGGAAGGCCGGCGGCGCGGCATGGTCGAGCAGCGGCGCCCAGGTGAACTTCAGCGAATAGGCGAGGCCGATCAGCGCCGTCATGCCGATGGCGGCGAGCGGGATGTCGGATTCCGCCATCCATTGCCGCAGGGTGAAGGCGGTGAGCGGCAGGGGCACGCCGGCCGAGAAGCCGAGCGCGAGCAGCACGAGGAACCGCCGGTCGCGCCAGCGGGCAGGGGCCGATTCGGGCATCGGCGCAGGCTGGCAGATGCCCCGGCGCGGGGCCAGCATCTGGCCCTTGCCCCGACGGTGCCGCACTGGGCAGTATCGGTCGGGGAACGAGGGGGCAAAGGGGACTTCCGTGGAACAGCTTATCGCGCGCATCAGGGGCATGGCGCTTTCGCCGGCACAGGAATGGCAGACGATCGCGCGCGAGCCGATCGAGCTGGTGCCGGTCTTCACCCGCTACGTGATGATCCTCGCGGCGATCCCGGCCGTTGCGGGCTTCCTGATCCTGGCCGCGCTGGGCTTCTTCTTCCATGCTTTGAGCAGCATGATCGTGGGCTACATCCTCACGCTCGTCGGCGTCTTCGTGATCGCCAAGATCATCGAGATCCTGGCGCCGAGGTTCGGCGGGCCGCAGGACGCGGACGCGGCACTGAAGCTCGCGGTGTTCTCGCCGACGGTGGCCTGGGTGGCGGGGGCGGCGATCATCATCCCGATCCTGGGCGGGATCGTCGCGCTCGTGGGCGGGCTCTACTCGCTCTACACGCTCTACATCGGGGTGCCGACGGTGATGCGCGTGCCGCAGGAGAAGGCGCTGGTCTTCACGCTCGCGGTGATCGGTGTCGCCATCGTGGTGAACATCGCCGTGCGGGTCCTCACGGGCGTCTTCATCTGATACCAAGCGGCCGGAGCGCCGGGCGCCCGGGCGGGCGCCGCCGCAGGCGCGGCGAAGCCAAGGGCCGCGGATGCGGCCCGCCCGGCGCATGAGGGGCACCAAGGTAAAGCCTTCGGGCGCTTGGCATGAGAGGCTGTCCGGACATGTGCCCTGCGGCGCATGCCCGTGCCCGGCACCGGGCGCAGCGTCAGGTCTCGCCGCCGCCGTTCACCTGAAGCATCTGGCCGTTGACGTAGGCGCCGGCCTCCGAGGCCAGCAGGCGGGCGACGGCGGCGACCTCTGCCGGGGTGCCCTGGCGGCCCAGGGGGACGCGCCCGACCATCGCGGCGCGCTGCGCCGAGGGCGCGACGCCGCTGTCGGCCAGTTCCTCGTCCGCCGCGATGGGGCCGGGCGAGATCGCGTTCACCGTGACGCCCCTGGGGCCGAATTCCATGGCGAGCGCCTTGGTCAGCCCCCAGACGCCATGCTTGGCGACGCTGACCGGCACGCGGCCGGCATGGCCGTGGATCGCGTTCATGCCGGTGAAGTTGACGATGCGGCCCCAACCGGCGGCGAGCATCCCCGGCAGGCAGGCACGCGAAAGCCAGACCGCGGCGTCGAGGTCGACGGCGATGACGCGGCGCCATTCCGCCTCGGTCCAGTCGAGGAAGCCCTTGTGCGGGCGCAGCGCGGCATTGTTCACGAGCACTTCAACGGCGCCGAAGCGGGCGATGGCCTCGGCGGCGATGCGGGCGCAGCCGTCCTGCGTGCCGACATCGCCCATGGCGACGAGGGTCGCGGCGCCGCGCGCGGCGGCCTCGGCGGCGACGGAGTCGCAGGCGGCGCGGTCGGTGGATCCGTTGAGAACGAGGTCGAAGCCGTCCTCGGCGAGGCCGAGCGCGACCGCGCGGCCGATGTTGCGCCCTGCCCCGGTGATGAGCGCCGCCCTGCGTCGATGTGCCATGGGTCCCCCTTCGTCGCGTGCATCATGCCGGACCGGCGGCGGGCGTCGAGGGCGGCACGTTGTCGCCGGCGGGCGAAGCGAATATCCCTGCCGCCCGATCCCGAACCCCGGCAGGAGCGTCATGACCACCCAGGGACCCGTCTATCTGCGCTGGCGCGCCAGCGGCGCCGCGCCCGAGACCGAAGCCTTCGCCGACCTCGATGCCGCCTTCGATGCCATCGAGGACCGCTGGGAGACGCTGCAGCACCAGGCGCCGCAGATCCTCGACCACCGCAGGATCCTGATGATCAGCACCGATCAGCTGAAGGCGGCGATGGTCGAGGAGGAGGAGGAGGACGAGGGCCAGGCCGGCTGACAGCCGGCGCGCCGGAGCGTTGAGGGTTCCGGCGTTTCCCTGGGATCCGGCCGGAGCGGCACGCGGATCGGGCGCGGGACAACCGGGCGCCGGTGGCGTGGTGCAACGGAGCGGGGCGGCGGTCGCCGCCCATGCGCCGCTCTGGCGGCCGAGGCGGAGGCGCTGGCGGGGAAGCCTGGCACCGGCCAGCGCGGATTGGCCGCCGGTGGCGGAGCCCCTCGCCAGGCATGCCGCCGCCGGAAGGCATGACGACGCCATCGGAGACGCCCGCCGCGTGCGGCCGATCGCGCCGGCGCTGCGGGCGAAGGTCGCGGCCTGGGGGCGGAGAACGGCCCGGCATCGCGCGCCGGGACAGGGGCGTTTCGTCGCCGCCTCAGCGCGCCGGCACGCGCGCGACCCAGGCGGCCAGCCCCGCCGTGACC
>JAFADX010000221.1 GCA_023424475.1 Pseudomonadota bacterium | reverse complement strand
GGCATGAAGGGCGCGGTACCACCACATGCGCTCCTCCGCCGCGTCCATCAGGTCGTATTCGGCAGGTTCCACGGCCCCCGCATCGCATCGCAGCAAGGCCGGAACATGGCAGCCAGCTCCTTGGGGCCGCCGCTTTCTGGTTGCATACAGCGCCAACCGCCCCGAGGATGCGCAACCCTCCATGACGACGACCCCCAGCACCGCCAAGGCCGCCCCGGCAAGCCCCCACCGGGAGGCGGAAGCGGCCGTTCCCGTCGCCGGGAGGCGCAGCTCCTACGCGCGGTGGCTGAGGCTGGCAGCCTGCCTCCCGACGGCGATCTTCGTCATCTGCATCATGCTGCCGCCGCTGAACCACGACGTCGCGGCGGTGCTGGACTTCTCGCGCCGGTGGCTGGCGGGGGAAACGCTCTACGTCGACCTGATCGACGTGAACCCGCCCCTGGTCTTCATCCTGAACCTGGTGCCTGCCGCGCTGGCGCACTGGACGGTCCTTTCCCAGCCGCAGGCGATGGTGGTCTGCCTGCTGGCCCTGGCCTTCCTGTTCTGGCGGCTGATCGAGGCGCTGCGCCGCGGCCGGCCCGAGGGCCCCGTGGAAGCCGCCGTGCTGACCGCGGCCCTGCCCTTCATCGTGGTGGCGGCCGGATCGGATTTCGGCCAGCGCGACGTGATGATGGCGGTCGCGGGCATCCCCTACTGCCTGCTCGCGGCGCGCCGCATCGACGGCCAGCCGACACCGCTGCGGCTGAGCCTGCTCGTCGCCGCGCTGGCCGCGGTCGGCTTCGCGCTCAAGCCGCATTTCCTCGGCGTGCCCGTGCTGGTCGAGGGCTTCGTGCTCCTGCGCCGCGGCCCGTGGGCGATGCGCCGCGACCCGGTGCCCTGGACCATGCTCGGCATCTGGCTCGCCTATCTCGCCTCGGTGCCGCTCTTCTTTCCGGCCTATGTGAACCAGGTCGTGCCGATGGCCTGGAAGTTCTATGCCGACATCCACGGCCCGGGCCGCTGGCGCGTGCTGGTCACGGACCTGATGGGCGCGGCCGAGGCGCTGCTGCTCCTCGCGGTGCCGCTGGGGCTGCGGCGGGATGCCGGCGCCTTCGGCCAGGCGCTCGCGCTCTCGGCCGTCGGCGCCTTCATGGCCGCCTGGGTCCAGCACAAGGGCTGGACCTATCACGTCATGCCGATGACGCTGTTCGGCCTCGCCGCGCTCGCCGTCTCGGCTTCGCGCTGGATCGACCGGACGATGCCCGGGCACCGCGCGCAGGCCTCGGCGCCGGCGCTCGCCCTGATCGCCGTCGCCGGCCTTTTCGCCTACCAGCTCCGCGGCGGTGAGACGCCGTGGCGCGAATTCACCTTCGAGGACGAGACCGCGGGCCAGCTGACGAACTGGCTCGAGCGCGTGGCCCGCGGCCAGCCGGTCCTGGTGCTGACGCCCGACATCTTCCCGGTCTATCCCGCCCTGACCTATGCCGATGCGCACCAGACGCTGAACGCCATGAGCACATGGCTTCTGCAGGGCTTCTACCGGAACTGCCCGGCGGGCGCGGTGCCCTACCGGCCGCCTTCGGCCATGCGGCGTTCCGAATTCGCGGTCTACCAGACCGTCGCCGAGAACTTCGCCGCCAATCCGCCGGTCGCCCTGGTGGTTTCGCGGGAAGCCCACATCCCGTCCTGCCGCGGGCGCTTCGACCTGCTCGCCTACTTCGCCCGGAACCCTCTCTTCGGGGAGACGCTCGAAAGATATGCCCCGGCCGGCGAGATCGGGAACTACCGCCTCTTCCTGCGGAAATACTGAGCGCGGAGGCCGGGCAGCGGTGGACGACGGCGGAAGACGTGTCGATGCCCGCGGCCTGACCCAGCCGACCGCCGCGGAGGCGGTCAGCGGAATCCTCATGATCCTCGCGGCCTATTGCGTCATCACCGGCGCGGATGCCGCGGTGAAGTGGGCGCTGCCCCATGTCGGCGTCGCGCTGTCCATGGTCGCGCGCGGCGTCATCGGCTCCATCGCCGTGCTGGCCATGACGCGCGGCCGCGGGATCGCGCCGCGCAACCGCCGGCTGCTCATCATGCGCGGGGTGCTGCACTGCGCCGTCTCGGCGACGTGGTACTGGGCCTGGGTCTCGGGCATGGCGCTGGTCGATTCCTATGCCATCGCCGCGGCGGCGCCGCTGATCATGACCCTGCTCGCCATCCCGATGCTGGGGGAGACGGTGGGCTGGCGCCGCTGGACCTCGACGGTCATCGGCTTCTGCGGCGTGCTCTTCATGCTGCAGCCCTCGGGCGACCTGTGGCGCTTCGAGACACCTTTCCTCCTGGTCGCGGTCATCGCCATGGCCGTCACGCGCATCTGGACCCGTTCGCTCTCTGCCACCGACACGCCTGCGGGCGTCGCCTTCTGGCTGATGGTCGCCCATGTGCCCATGGGGCTGATCCTGCTGCCCGCCTTTCCGCCGCCCGCGGCCCTGCCCGGTGCCGGGGTGATCCTGGCGCTGGTCTTCTTCGGCATCGCCAATGCCATCGCGCACATGCTCTTCGCGCGGGCCTTCGGCCTGGCGCCGGTCTCGGCGTTGGCCCCCTATGAATACTCTCCGCTGCTGATCGGCGGGGTGATCGGCTTCCTGATCTGGGCCGAGGTGCCGGCCTGGACGACCGTCACGGGCGCTGTCGTCGTCATCGCCGCCGGCCTCTACAACCTGCACAGGGAAAGGGTGCGCCGTGCCGAGGAACGCCGGATGACGGGAGCAGGCTAGTGCCCCTGCGTCACGACATCCGCCGTGGCGCCCTGCTGATGCTCGGCGCCACGGCCCTCTTCACCGTCATGTCGGCCATCATCAAGGGCGTCTCCGACCACATCCACTTCATCGAGATCATGTTCTTCCGTTCCGCCTTCGCCCTGCCGGTGATGGTGGTGATCGCGGCGCGGGGCCGGGACTGGGGGCTGTTGCGGACGAAGCGGTTTCCCCAGCACATCGTCCGTGCCTTCACCGGCACCATGGCGCAGGGCTGCTCCTTCTATGCCCTGACGGTGCTGCCGCTGGCCGAGCAGACGGCACTGACCTACACGACGCCTCTCTTCGTCACCCTGCTGTCCATCCCCTTCCTCGGCGAGAAGGTCGGGATCCACCGCTGGTCGGCGGTGCTGCTCGGCTTCACCGGCATCCTGGTGATCGCCTTGGGCAAGGGCGCCTTCCAGGGCGGCGGCATGCCCGACACCGTCATCGCCGTCGGCATGGCGGTCGCGGTCGCGCAGGGGGTGTGGTCGGCGGCCACGACACTGCTGGTCCGCAGCCTCTCGGCGACGGAATCCTCGGCGACCATCGTGCTGTGGCAGTCGCTGCTGATGACGACCTTCACCCTGGTCGCGCTGCCGTTCATCTGGACCACGCCCGGCCTGTGGGAAGTGCTGCTGCTGGTCCTGGTCGGGCTGATCGGCGGCGTGGCGCAGGTGATGCTGACGGAAGCCTATGCGTCGGCCCAGGTCTCGGCGCTCGGGCCCTATTCCTACACCTCCATCCTGTGGTCGGTCGGGATCGGCTGGGTCGCCTTCTCCGACGCGCCGGGCTGGAGCACCCTGCTCGGCGCCGCGCTGATCGTGGTGTCGGGGCTCTACATCCTGCACCGGGAACTCAGGCGCTCGCGCCTTGCGCGGGGCTTGCCGCCCGCGGGCGCGCCACCGCCGGCGTCGGGAGCCGGAACAGCCAACCGCTGACCGCACCGGGACAGGCGGTGGAACCGAGGCCCAGGCCGGCGTCGGAAGGCGCCGCACCACGGCGATGCGCCACGCCCGCACAGACGACGAGGACAACGCTTCGCGCTTCGGGCCGGGCAGGGGAAAGGGACCGCCATGCCCGCATCATGGCGGCCGTGACGGGGGACCCGCGCGGCGAAGGCCACCGGCGGGGACGCGAGCCCTTGCGGCGCCCCGCGCGGCAGGGTCCGGTCCGGGGGCAACGGTTGCCAAGCATCCGGGCTCGGGCTGGACTGCCGGCCGACCTGACGGAGGAACCAGTGACCATCCCCTTCATCAAGGAGGACGCGCTGCCGGTCGGCACGGTGGCCGACATCGCCCCCGGCGTGCGCCGCCTGATCTGCGGCAATCCCGGCCCCTTCACCAACCGCGGCACCAACACCTGGATCATCGGCCGCGGCGGGTCCGTCGCCGTGCTCGATCCGGGCCCGGAGGACGCCGCCCATCGCGACGCCATCCTTCGCGCGACCCGGGGCGAACGCATCACCCATATCCTCGTCTCCCACACCCATCGCGACCATTCGCCTGGCGCCGCCGCGCTGCAGGCCGCGACCGGCGCGCGCTCCTACGGCTTCGGCCCGCACATGACGCCGCCCGACCAGGGCGGGGAGGGCGGCGACCATGCGTTCCGGCCCGACGTGACGGTGCCGGACGGCGCGACGATCCAGGGCGCCGACTGGAGCCTGGCCGCGCTGCACACGCCCGGCCACTGCGCAAACCACCTGGTCTTCGCGCTCGAAGGCAGCGGCATCCTGTTCAGCGCCGACCACGTCATGTCCTGGTCGACCACCGTGGTCAGCCCGCCCGATGGCGACATGGCCGCCTATATGCGCTCCCTCGCGCGGCTCGCGGCGCGCGACGACCGGCTCTACCTGCCCGGCCACGGCGCGCCGCTGCCCGACCCGGCGCCCTTCGTCGCGGCGCTGACGGCGCATCGCCTGGAACGCGAGGCGATGGTCCTCGACGCGCTGCGCAAGGCCCGCCGCGCGACGGCGACGGAACTGGTTCCTCCCGTCTATGGCCCCGCGCTCGACCGGCGGCTGGTGCCGGCGGCTGCGCGCAGCCTGCTCGCGCATCTCATCAAGCTTGCCACCGAAGGGGCGGCGGCACGCGACGGGGATCACTGGGAAGCGCGCTGACCCGCGCGCCGCGTCACAGGGACGCGGCCGGATCGAGCCGGATCACGTAGGAGCGCCAGTCGGCACGCTCGGCGATGCGCTCGTAGAGCGCGATCGCGGCACGGTCGCCCTCCGGCACGATCCAGCGCAGATGCGACCAGCGGCGTGCGCGGCCGAGGCCGAGGAGGGCGTCGATCATCCGACGGGCCAGCCCCTGTCCGCGCCGGTCGGCACGCACGAAGAGGTCGTCGAGCGCCCCGCAGCGCCGTGCGAAGACCGCTTCGGGCAGGTCGAAGAAGATGGCGAAGGCGACGACATCGCCGCCATCGGTCGCGCAGAGGACCTCGGTGCGCGGATCCGCGGCGAGCAGCGCGGCCGCCTCGGTTCCGCCCGCCGGGCGCGAGCCGGCCAGCGTCTCGCGCATCTCCGCCGCATAGGCTTCGAGCAATGGTGCGAGGAGGTGGCGTCGCCCGGGAGGGAGCGGTGCGATGGCGAAGGTCATGGGGCACCCGAAAGCGAAAGGGGCGCCGTCCGCCTGAGCGGACGGCGCCCCGTCGCCGGGATCGGCGCCGCGGTCAGCTCGCCGGGGTTTCCGGTGCGGAATCGGCGGCAGCGGCGGCAGCGGCGGCGCGCTTCGCGGCGCGGGTCGCTGCGGCCTTCTTCGCCGCCTCGACGCGCGCGGCGGACTTCACGACGGCC
Source organism: Pseudomonadota bacterium (assembly GCA_023424475.1). Taxonomy (GTDB): domain Bacteria; phylum Pseudomonadota; class Alphaproteobacteria; order Acetobacterales; family Acetobacteraceae; genus Neoroseomonas. Next base: position 19,703 of record JAFADX010000221.1, on the reverse strand, counting down.
TTCTTGGGAGCCGCCTTCCTGGCGGCGGGCTTGCGGACGGCAGCCTTCCTGGCCGCCGGCTTGCGGGCAGTGGCCTTCCTGGCCGCCGGCTTGCGGGCAGCGGCCTTCTTGGCGGCGGGCTTCTTCGCAGCGGCCTTCCTGGCGGCCGGCTTGCGGGCGGTGGCCTTCTTCGCCGTGGTCTTCTTGGCGGCGGCCTTCTTCGCTGCGGGCTTCTTCGCGGCGGTCTTCTTGGCCGCCGGCTTCTTCGCCGCGGCGGTCTTCTTGGCGGCAGGCTTCTTCTTCGCCGCAGCCTTCTTGGCGGCCGGCTTCTTGGCGGCAGCCTTCTTGGCAGCGGGCTTCTTCGCAGCCGGCTTGCGCTTGGCCGGCGCCTTCTTCTTCGCCGCAGCCATCGCCATCGGCTGGGCGCGCAGGCCCTCTTCGGTTTCGATCGTGTCGGTCATGGTGAATGGTGTCTCCGTGCGTTCCGGTGAACCAGAAGCGGTGCGCATCGGCGCCGCATCCGGGGGGACAGCAGATGGGAACGGGTGGGCTGTCGGGCGCGCGGATCCCGTCGCGCGCAGTCGCAGCCGTGCAGCAAGCCCAGGATCGCAGGTGCCGGAACGGGCGAAGCGCGCGGCATCTCCCCGCCGCACGCCGCCTCCGACCTCTCTCCCGCCGGTGGCAGGCGCGGGCGTCGCGCTGTCGGGCGGTGCGGAAAGAACGTCGCTGGTCGCCGTCCTTTCCCTGAGCCTGCGGTCCATGGACCGTCCTTCCCTGCTGCGGCGATCCACCGCTGCCGATCCGCCGGCATCTTCCTGCTGCGTGCTGCTCCGAACCTGTCGCGCGGCGCAGCGTGCGTGAGAGCGTGTCCGACGAATCGCGCAAGATGATTCGCGCGGCATCACGCTATCTGCACGCGCATATTGCGTGTCAACAGAATCCGTGCGCACGCGCGCGCAATTCGCACGTTATCGACGAGTGATGCGATGCGTGTGGCGTGGCTGTCGCGCTTCATGCCGCGCGACGAGGTCGCCGCTCGTCGCGCGATGCGTTCCCGCCGCGCGCGAATGCGGCGGGAACGTGGCGGCTCAGCCGCGCTGCGCGAGCGGCACGACCGGCCGCTGCTCGACGCCGGTGTACCAGGAGAGCGGGCGGATCAGCCGGTTGTCGGCCGCCTGTTCCAGCACATGCGCCGCCCAGCCGGTGATGCGCGAGCAGACGAAGATCGGCGTGAAGAGGGGGATGTCGAAGCCCATCAGGTAGTAGGCGGGCCCGGCCGGGAAATCGAGGTTCGGGTGGATGTTCTTCTTCTCGAGCATCACCCTGGCCAGCACCGCGGAGGTGTTCATCCACCGCTTGTCGCCCACCACGTCGGCCATGATCTCCGCATACTTCTTCATGGTCGGAACGCGGCTGTCGCCGGTCTTGTAGACGCGGTGGCCGAAGCCCATCACCAGAGCCTTGTGGTCGAACTTGTCCTGGATCCAGGCCTCCGCCGCCTCGGGGGAGGGGATCTCCTTCAGCATGTGCATCACCGCCTCGTTGGCGCCGCCGTGCAGCGGCCCCTTGAGCGCGGCGATCGCCCCGGTGATCGCCCCGTGCATGTCCGCCTGGGTCGAGCAGATGGTCCGGGCGGTGAAGGTGGAGGCGTTGAAGGTATGCTCGGCGTAGAGGATCATCGAGACGTCGAAGGCCCTCAGCACCTCCTTCTGCGGCACCTTCCCGAACACCATGTTGAAGAAGTTGGCGCCGAAGGAGAGCGAGGCGTCCGGTGCGATCGGCTCCTGCCCCTTCGAGAGGCGGTTGGACGCGGCGACGGCGGTCGGGATCCTGGCCAGCAGCCGCATCGCCTTGCGCCGCTGGGAGGCGTCGGAGATGTCGGCGGCCTCCGGATCCTCCATCCCCATGAAGGAGACGGCCGAGCGGATCGCATCCATCGGGTGCGCATCCTTCGGGAATTCCCGCAGCACACGGAGCAGGGCGGGGGAGAGCGCCCGGTTGGCCTTCTCCTCCGCCTGGAAGGCGGCGAGCTGCGCCTTGGAGGGCAGTTCCCCGTTCCACAGCAGGTAGGCGGTCTCCTCGAAGGAGGCGTTCTCGCAGAGGTCCTGCACGGCATAGCCGCGATAGGTCAGCGAGTTGGTCTCCGGCATCACCTTGGAGATCGAGGACTCATCGGCATAGACGCCGACCAGGCCCTTCTTGATGTCAGGCGTTTCGCTCATGGGATGCTCCCGCTTGTCGTGGTGTCCGTGTCCGAGGGGGCGGCGTCCCTGACGTAGAGGACGTCCGGTTCCCCCTCCTCCGTGCCCGCGCCGTCGCTGGCGGCGGCGGCGCGGAAGCCATGGCGCTCGTAGAAGGCTCGGGCGCCAGTGTTGCGCGCGATGCAGAACAGGGAAAGCCGCGGGCCGAGGGCGGCGCTTGCCTCGGCCAGGAGGTGGCTGCCGATGCCACGCCGATGCCAGGCGGGATCGAGGTAGAGGTGCAGGACCATCGGGCCGTGCACCGCGTCGCTTCCGAACCCGACGTAGCCGACCGGCACGCCGCCCGCCGTCGCAACGCGCACCGTGTGGCGTGCCATCATGGTGGTTGCGAGCCAGTGCGCGACGCCCACCTCATCATGCGCCTCGCGCAGTCCGGGCAGCGCGGCCGCCCGGGCGGCGTGGTGGATCCGGGCGAGGGCAGGGGCATCCGCCGCCACGCCCGCCCGGATCGTCACCGCCCGGGACACGCTCAGAAGATGCCCGGCTTGCTTTCGAGCAGACCGCCCGCCGGCAGCGCGACGTTCAGCGCGCCGAGCTCGCCCGCCTTCAGCCGCGGCAGGTCCTGCACCACCTCGATGAAGCGGTTCGCCTCGCGGGCCGAGATGATGCCGTCCGTCAGCGTGCGGAACTTGTTGATGTACTGGTCCCGGGCGAAGGGCCGCGCGCCGTTCGGGTGGGCGTTCGCCACCCCGAGCTCGTCGACCAGCGTGCTGCCGTCCTTGAAGAAGATCTCCACGCGGCCGCCGAAGGCGAGCTCGTCGGGGTCCTTGGAATGGTATTTGCGGGTCCATTCCGGGTCCTCGACCGTTTCGATCTTGTGCCAGAGGCGGACGGTGTCGGCGCGGCCGGCGCGCCGGGGCGCGTAGCTGTCGACGTGGTGCCAGCGCCCGTCCTGCAGGGCGATGGCGAAGATGTACATGATGGAGTGGTCCAGCGTCTCGCGGCTGGCCTTCGGGTCCATCTTCTGCGGGTCGTTCGCCCCCGTCCCGATCACGTAGTGCGTGTGGTGGGAGGTGTGGATGACGATCTTCTCGATCGCGTCGAAGTCCTTGATCTGCTCGCGCATCCGGAAGGCGAGGTCGATCAGGGCCTGGGACTGGTACTCGGCCGAATGCTCCTTGGTGTAGGAGGACAGGATCGCGCGCTTCGGCTCGCCGGCCTCGGGCAGGGGCACCTGGTAGTAGACGGGCCCATACACGTCCTGGCGGTTCGACCGGCCGGACAACACCCACGCGATGACAGAATCTTCACCTTCGTAGATCGGCGATGGCGCGCCCTCGCCGCGCATGCAGCGGTCCACCGCCTCGATGGCCAGCTTGCCGGCATGGGCGGGCGCATAGGCCTTCCAGGAAGAGATCTCGCCCTTGCGGGACTGGCGGAAGGAGATGGTGGTGTGCAGCGCCTGCTGGATCGACTGGAACACCACCTCCTGCGGCAGCTTCAGCAGGGTGCCGATGCCGGCAGCGGCCGAGGGGCCGAGATGGGCGATGTGGTCCACCTTATGCTCGTGCAGGCAGATCGCGCGCACCAGATCGATCTGCAGTTCGTAGCCGGTGGCGAGGCCGCGGATCAGGTCGCGGCCCGACTTCTCCATCGCCTGCGCGACGGCGAGCACGGGGGGGATGTTGTCGCCGGGGTGGGAGTAGTCGGCGGCGAGGAAGGTGTCGTGCATGTCGAGCTCACGCACCGCCGTGCCGTTCGCCCAGGCCGCCCATTCGGGGGAGACCGTCGTGCCCGGCTTCACGCCGAAGACCTGCGCGCCACCGGCCTTCTTCGCATGACCCAGCGCCATGCCGCGGGCGGAGACCACCGGGCGGCGGTTGATCGCGGCGATGGCGACCGAGGCGTTGTCGATGATCCGGTTGATGATCATCTCCTGGACGTCCTTCTCGACCGCGACCTTGTCGGTCGCGACGGAGGCCATCTTCCAGGCGAGCTGGTCCTCGCGCTTGAGCAGCGCCTTGGACGGGTGGACCTTGACGGGGTGGAGCTTCATCGGGGGCGTTCTCCCTCGGGGTTGGGCATGCCGCCGGTGTTTTGCGCCAGTCGTTCCTGATCGTCCAATCCGATTGACCTCGGCTCGCGATAGGATTTCCGTATCGCGATGGATTTCCGGCTGGTGCGCCGCCTCGGACATTTCCTCGCGGTGGCGGAGGAAGGGCATTTCGGGCGGGCGGCCGCACGGCTCGGCATTTCGCAGCCGCCGCTGACGGCGCAGATCCAGGCGCTCGAGCGCGAGCTCGGCGTGCGCCTGCTCGAACGCACCGGCAAGGGCGCGCGGCCGACGCGGGAAGGGGAGGCGCTGCTGCCGCTCGCCCGCCGCGTCGCGGGCGACGCCGCCGAACTCGAATCGCTCGCGCGGGAACTGCGGGCCGGGCGGCTCGGCGCCGGTCGCGATCGCCTGCGTCACCTCCGCGCTGTTCGACTACCTCCCGCCGCTCGTGCGCGCCATGCAGGCGGCGCGGCCCGAGGCGGCTGTCAGCGTGCGGGAGATGGACACGGCCGATGCGCTGGAAGCCCTGCGCCGCGGCGAGGCCGACCTTGCCCTGCTGCGCGCGGACCGGGAGGTGGCGCCGATCCGGCTTCGCCCGCTCGGCGAGGATCGCCTCGTCGCCGCGCTGCCCGTCGGCCACGCGATGCTGGCGGGGCCCGATCCGCTGCCGCTCGGCATGCTGGCGGATGAACCGATGCTGGTGCTGCCGCGCGCGATCAGCCCAGCCTATTCGGATGCGATGACAGCCGCCTGCCGCGCTGCCGGCTTCGCGCCGGTCGCGGTGCGGGAGGTCGGCTCGGCCATGGCGCAGCTCGGCTTCGTGGCGGCGGGGCTCGGCGTCGCGCTGGTGTCGGAAGGCATGGCGAGGCTGAACCCACCGGGCGTCGCCTTCCGCGCCCTGGCGGGATCGCTGCGCGGCGTGGGCGTCGCGCTCGCCTGGAACGACGAGCGGGAGAGCGAGGCGGTGCGCCTGGCCCTGTCCATCGTCGCGACGAGGTTCCCGCCGGCGGGCTGAGAGCCCGCCTGGAAATGCCGGCTCCGCCCCTCCGAATGCGCCGCAGGGCGCGCTTCCGGACCGTCTTCGAGGCCGCGCTATTCCTCCGCGCGCCGGGTGCCGGCGGGCAGGTCGCCGAGCCATGGCAGCGCCGAGTGGCACCAGATCTGGGCGACCGGCATCAGCTCGGCCCGCTGCCGGCAGGTGCCGAGCCGCAGGCTATAGATCTTCGTGCCCTCCGCATCGGACGTGGCGTAGATCGGCGAACCGCAGTTCGGGCAGAAGGTCTGCCGCCGCCGGGCACCGCTCTGCGCCGTCTTCACATAGGTCGTGAGGCTGCCGGAGAGCAGCCGGAACCCATCCGGCACGGTCAGCGCGACGGTGCGGAAGGCGCTTCCCGACAGGGCCTGGCAGTCCGTGCAGTGACAGACCATGACCGCGGCCGGGTCGATCTCCGCCTCATAGCGGATCCGGCCGCAATGGCACTGTCCATCGACCTTCATGCGGCGGTCTCCCGTGCCGTGGCCGGTGCAGCCATAGCACGGGTGTGCGCGCTTCAGCGCAGAAAGCGCCGTTCGATCTCCCGCATCGCCGCATCGCCCTGCAGGGCGAAGACATCGGCCACCGAGGCGATGCGCGCCTCGACGCCCGCGATGCCGCCTTCGGCCAGGATGCGGGCGAAGGTCTCCCGCATCGCCGCGACCGCGGCGCGGATCGCGTGGTTGCCGCAGATGATCAGCCCGACCTTCCCGAGTGCCGCCACCTCGGCGAAGGAGAGCTGCGGATAGGAGGTCGGCACAAGCACCAGCGGCACCTGCCCCGGCCAGGCGTGGCAGAAGCCGAGGATCTCATCCGGCGTCTTCTGCTTGGAATGGATCAGCACCGCATCGGCACCGGCCTCGGCATAGGCCGCGCCGCGCTTCAGCGCCTCGTCCCGGCCGAGCCCCGCGATCAGCGCCTCGGTGCGCGCGATCACCAGCGGGCCGTTGGCGACGCGCGCCGCCTCGATCTTTCCCTGGAATTCCTCGACCGGCACCAGCTCCTGCCGCCCGCCGGGGCGCAGGCTGGAATCCTTGGGGAAGGTCTTGTCCTCCATCACCATCGCGGCGACGCCGGCGGCGGCGTAGCGCGGCGCCAGGTAGGCGACATTGACGGCATTGCCGCTGCCGGTATCGATGTCGGCCACCACCGGGGCGGACTGCACCTCGACCATCTCCCGCATGGTCGCGAGATGCGTTTCCCAGGACAGGATGGAGGCGTCCGGCACCGCATGCGCGGCCGACAATTCGAAGCCGCTGCCCCAGATCGCATCGAACCCCGCCTCCGCAGCGAGCTTCGCCGAGAGGGGATTGTGCGCCGACATGGCGATGGCGGGACGGTCGGGGGCGAGGCGGGCGCGAAGCCGCGCGGCGGGCGTTTCCATGCCGCGATGCTCTCCCGGCGCGGGCCCGCCATCAAGGCGGGTGGGGTGGGCATGGCGCGGCGCCGGGGTTAGCCTTCGCCCAGTTGTTGCCCGGGAGTCCCCGCCGATGTCCGACGCCACCCCCTTCGACCGCCTGATCCGCGGCGACCTGGTCCTGCCCGGCCGCGTGCTGCGCGACGGCTATGTCGCCATCCGCGGCGAGACCATCGCCGCGATCGGGGAGGGCGCGAGCCCGCCGGCGAAGGAGGTGATCGACCATTCCGGCCGCTACGTGCTGCCGGGCCTGGTCGATGGCCATATGCACACCTCCTCCTCCCGCGGCTGGCCGGGCATCAAGGGCGCGTCCATGTCGGCCGCGGCCGGCGGCGTGACCACCTGCGTCGACATGCCCTACGACGTGCCGCGCCCGGTGACCGACGCCTCCATCCTCGCCGAGAAGATCGAGGTGGTGAACGCCACCTCCCATGTCGACATGGCGCTCTACGGCACCATCCTGAAGTCGGGCGGGGTGGATGCCATCGCCGGCCTTGCGGAAGCCGGCGTCTGCTCCTTCAAGCTCTCTACATATGAGTATGACCCGGTCCGCTTCCCGCGCATCGACCACCCCACCATGGTCGCCGCCTTCCGGGAGATCGCGAAGACCAACCTCATGGTCGCGATCCACAACGAGGACCAGGAGATCGTCGTCCGTCTCACGGAAGAAGCGAAGGCCGCCGGCAATACCTCGCCGATCTGGCATTGCCGCACCCGCCCGCCGCTCTGCGAGACCATGGCCGACCTCGAGATCTTCGAAATCGGCCTGGAAACGGGCGCGCATGTCCACATCGCCCATTCCTCCCTCGCGCGTGGCTTCGAGATCGCCGAGGTGTTCCGCAGGATGGGCGGCAAGGCCTCGGGCGAGGCCTGCATCCAGTACCTCTGCATGACCGAGGAGGACATCGTCCGCCTCGAAGGCTTCGGGAAGTGCAACCCGCCCTTCCGGACCCACGAGGAGGTCGCGCGAATGTGGGAGGCCTTCGCCGCTGGCAAGATCGCCTATGTCTCGACCGACCACGCGCCCTGGCCGAGGGACCGCAAGACCTACGCGGGCGACATCTTCCCGGTCGGCGCCGGCCTCACGGGCCTGCAGTCCTTCGCGCCGCTGATGTACACGCTGCTGTCGGAACGTTCCCTGCCGGTCACGCTGATGGCGACGTACTGCGCCGAGCGGCCGGCGAAGTTCCACGGCCTCTTCCCGAAGAAGGGCGCGATCCGCGTCGGCGCCGATGCCGACTTCGTGGTGCTCGAAACCGGCGAGTTCACCTTCGACGCCGCTGAGATCCGCGACGAGGAGGACGCCAGGTGGTCCCCCTATGACGGCCGCCGCATGGCCGCGCGCGTCGCCGCGACCTACCTGCGCGGCGGCTGCATCTGGGACGGCAAGCAGGTGCTGGCGAAGCCGGGCGCTGGACAATTCGTGCCCCGCCAGCACAACGGAACCTATGTCGGGGAAGACTGACCGGCCCAAGGGCCACTGGATCAAGCGGCCGCCGCGTCCTTCCCGGGCGCAGGCCCCGCCGCCGCGCCGCAAGCCCGGCATGCCGCAGGCGGCGATGGCGGTCGGCGCCGGCCTCGTGCTGGGCCTGATCGGCGCGAGCCTCGCCGTCACCGCCGGCATGCGCGAAGGCGCACCCGGCCTGCTGCTCGGCGGGGGCATCTGCCTCGGCACCATTCTCGTCTGGCGTGCCTTCGGCGGCACGCTGCAGGATTTCAGGGATCTTTTCTCATGAGCCGCATCCTCCGTGTCGCCGGCGCCCAGATGGGCCCCAACCAGAAGGCCGACAGCCGCAAGGCGATCCTCGACCGCATGATCGCGCTGCTCGAAAGCGCGGCCGGGCAGGGCGCGAAGCTCGTCGTCTTCCCCGAACTGCCGCTCACGACCTTCTTCCCGCGCTGGCTGTTCACCGACCAGGCCGAACTGGATTCCTACTTCGAGAAGGAATTCCCCGGCCCGAACACCCAGGCGCTGTTCGACCGCGCCAGGGCGCTCGGCGTCGGCATGTATATCGGCTATGCCGAGCTCACGCCCGAGGGGCGGCGCTTCAACACCGCCGTCACCACCGGGCCCGACGGGTCGATCCTCGGCAAGTACCGCAAGGTCCACCTGCCCGGCACGGTCGAACCGCGCGCGGGCGACCGCTTCCAGCAGCTCGAGAAGCGCTACTTCGAATATGGCGACCTCGGCTTTCCCGCCTTCCGTGGCCCGGATGCCTGGGGCCGCCCGGTCCTCGGCATGCTGATCTGCAACGACCGCCGCTGGCCGGAAGGCTGGCGCGTCTATGGTCTTCAGGGCGTCGAGCTGATGTTGATCGGCTACAATTCCGCGGCCTACGACCCGATGGGCGGGACGACGGAAAGCGCCGAGCTCCGCACCTTCCATTCCACCCTGGCGGCGCAGTCCAACGCCTACATGAACGCGACCTGGGCGGTCAGCGTCGCCAAGGCCGGCGACGAGGACGGTTCGGGCCTGATCGGCGGCTCGGTGATCGTCGATCCGAACGGCCTGGTGGTCGCCCAAGCGAAGACCCTGGGCGACGAGGTCATCGTCGCCGATGTCGATTTCGACGCCTGCCGCCAGGGCAAGGAGAAGATGTTCAACTTCGCCGCCCATCGCCGGCCGCAATGGTACCGGCCGATCGTCGATCAGGTCGGCGCGGTGCCGCCCCCCTGAGGGGGGCCTGCGCCCCACATCTCCAGCGCATGCTGCACCCGGCGCCGCGCCTCCGCCACCGGGCTGCCGAGGCCGCGGCGCAGCTCCGGCAGGTAGCGCTCGCGCACATGCGCGAGCAGATGTGTGAAGAAGACCTGCCATCGCGCGACCTCCTCCTGCGCCGCCCGGTCGTCCTCCGGCAGTTCCGCCTTCTCCCAGGCCAAGCTCTCGAGGCGCGCGATGGCGTCGCGGATCTCGGCCACGCCGCAGCGCGGAGCCATGGCCGCGGCTGCTTCGACGGGCGCCGGCTCATCCGGGCCCAGGCTGCGCCGCGCATCGTCCAGCATGGTATCGAGACCGGACAGGCCGTTTCTGAGGATGCCGGGCCATGCCGCACAGATCTCCCCGGCGATGGCGAGGCCCTCCTCGAACCAGGCCTGTTCCGTGGCGAGGTCGGGGAAGGCGAAGCCGGAGGGGTTGTCATCGTCGAAGAGCGCCTGGAACCGTGCGTCCCAATCCGCGATGCGCGCAACCAGCGCGCCGTCCAGATCCAGCGCGGCCGGGTCGATCGGCGTGTTCTCCGCATCGTCGCGCAGCGGCGCCATCCGGTATTCGGGAACCAGCCGCACCGCCAGCGGGCCGGGCCGCTTGGCAAAGGATCCGGCAAAGGGCTGGACGACCGGCTGCCAGAGGGCCTGCCGCAGCAGCAGCGCCGCGGCCGCTGCGGCGATGCCGAGCAGCGCCAGCAATTCCAGCACGGCCGGTTCGATCCAGGCGCGCCAGATGCCCCCCTCCCGGTCGAGCCACAGCACGAACGCCGTTGCCGCCAGATACAGCAGCAGCGCCTGGACCACCGAGCGGCGGCCGCGCCGCGTCTCCTCATCCTCTGCCGGCAGGGCACGGGCTGCCCAGGCGAGGTAGCCTGCCTGCAACAGCGCCGCGCCCACGAAGAAGGCCGGCGTCCAGCGCGACAGCGCGACCAGCGACAGGCCCGAGGCGAAGATCACCGCCCCGCCCAGCATCCAGAACCGCGTCCGGTGCTGCTCCGAGGTCGCGGTCTCGTCGCCCAGCGCGGCGAGCATCCGGTCCATCACCGCCTCGGTGGGCAGGCGGCGCAGCAGCAGCAGCCCGCCCACGGCGTAAAACAGGCCGATGGCCATGGCGATCAGCGGAAGGATAGGTGCGTCCATGCCCGCATCATCGTCACGGCGGCGATTCGGTCCATATCGCGCCGCGGTTGCCTGATGCGGTTGCGGGTCGCACACTTCGCCCGGCGGGGCGCGAGGCGCCCGAGGAGGAAGCATGGACGGCATCCTGACCGGCACGACGGCGGAAGCGGCGGCGGAGGCATGGCTCGGCCGCTTCCAGGCGGCCCTCGACGCCCGTGACGCGGGCGCCATCGCAGGCCTCTTCGCCAGCGAGTGCCACTGGCGCGACATCCTCGCCTTCACCTGGAACCTGCGGACGGCCTCGGGCGCCGAGGCGATCGCCGCGCGCCTCGTGGAACACCTCGCGGCCGCGCAGCCGCGGGGCATCGCGCTTGCCGGCAATCGCACCCCGCCGCGCCGCGTCACCCGCGCCGGGACGGAGGCCATCGAGGCCATCTTCGCCTTCGAGACCGCCGTCGGCCCCTGCGAGGGCGTCGTCCGCCTGGTGAACGAGGCCGGCGAGACCCGCGCCTGGACCCTCATGACCACGCTCGACGAGATCCGCGGCCATGAGGACCCGGCCAACGGCAAGCGATGGCAGGACGTGGACTGGAAGCGGAACTTCGGCGGCGAGAACTGGCTCGACCGGCGGAGGAAGGCGGTCGCCTACGAGGACCGCGATCCGGCGGTGCTGGTGGTCGGCGCCTCCCAGTCCGGCATGACGATCGGCGCCCGGCTGTCCCTGCTCGGCGTCGATACCCTCGTCATCGACAAGGACGCACGCATCGGGGATTCCTGGCGCAAGCGCTACCATGCCCTGACCCTGCACAACGAGACGCGGGTCAATCACCTGCCCTACATGCCGTTCCCCCGTTCCTGGCCGGTCTTCATCCCGAAGGACATGCTGGCCAACTGGTTCGAACTCTATGCCGAAGCCATGGAGATCAACGTCTGGACCGGCACGGAACTCACCGGCGGCACCTGGGACGAGGCCGCTGAATGCTGGGACGTGACGCTGAAGCGCCCCGACGGCACGGAGCGCCGCATGCGCCCGCGCCACATCGTCATGGCGAACGGCGTCAGCAGCATCCCGATCATGCCGGACCTGCCGGGGCTGAAGGACTTCAAGGGCGCGGTGCGCCATTCGGGGGACGTCGGCAGCGGCCTCGACTGGACGGGCACGCGCGCGCTGGTGCTCGGCACCGGGACCTCGGGCCACGATGTCGCGCAGGACCTCGCCGTGTCCGGTGCCGCCGAGGTGACGCTGATCCAGCGCCGCCCGACGCTCGTGGTCAGCCTCAAGGAGGCGCAGGCGCCCTACGCCCTCTATGACGAGGACATTCCCTTCGAGGACAAGGACCTCCTCGCCATCTCCTTCCCCTTCCCGATCTACAGGCGCGCCCATCAGCGCATGACGAAGATGAACGAGCACGCCGACCGGGACCTGCTCGCGGGGCTGAAGCAGAAGGGCTTTCGCCTGACCTCGGGACCGGACGGGACGGGCTGGCAGGTCATGTACCAGCAGCGCGGCGGCGGCTACTACTTCGATGCCGGCTGCTCGCAGATGATCATCGACGGCAGGGTGGGCCTCATCCAGTTCGACGACATCGACCGCTTCGGACCCGAGGGCGCGATCATGAAGGACGGCTCGGTGAAGCCGGCGGATCTGATCGTGCTCGCCACCGGCTACGAGGGGCAGGGCGCCGCGGCCCGGCGCCTCTTCGGCGATGCCGTCGCCGACCGCGTCGGCCAGGTCTGGGGCTGGAACGAGGAAGGCGAACTGCACGGCATGTGGCGCCCGACCGGCCAGCCGGGCCTGTGGTTCCACGCCGGCGGCCTCGCGCAGTGCCGCATCTTCTCCAAGGTCCTCGCCCTGCAGATCAAGGCGCGGGAACTCGGCCTCCTCGCATGATCGAGGTGGTGGAGGACCCCCGGACCGGCCATTTCCGTGTCGTCACGGAACGCGGCGAGACACTCGCCGTCACGCGCACGCGCGTCGCCGCGAACGACATGGTCGACCTGCTGCTCGAGGCATGGGAGGAGGCGCTCGCCGCCGCGGCAGCGCGGGCGCGCATGAAGCACGGCACGGCGATCGTCGAACCGCGATGAGCCGGGACCCGGCGCGCCGCCTCCCGCGTCGTCTTTGCCGGTGAGCCTGCCGGCAGACCCCGGCACGGGCGCGCCGCCGCGTGGCGGCTGGGCGCGCATGGTCGTCGAGTTGCACGTGAACGACCTGGCGGCGAGCCTGTCCTTCTGGCGGGACGCGCTGGGTTTCGGGGTCGCCTTTGCGCGGGCCGAGGAAGGCTTCGTCTATCTCGAGCACCCCGAAGGGCATCAGATCATGCTCTGCCAGCGGCATGGGCGCTTCGAGACAGGACCGATGGCCGCGCCGCTCGGGCAGGGGGCGATGTTTCAGGTCTACCTGGCCGATCTGGCGCCGGTGCTGGGCGCGCTCGCCGCACGGCGCTGGCCGCTCTACCTCGGCCCGCGCGAGGTCTGGCGCCGCACCGGCGATAGGGAAAGCGGTCAGCGCGAGGTCTTCGTGCAGGATCCGGACGGCTACCTGCTCATGCTCGCGCAGGGCATCGGGGAGCGAAGGCTGCCCACGGCCGGCGCGCCGCCCGCCGGCCCCTGATATGCGCGGGGCGTCGCGTGGCAGCGCGGACCCGCATCGAGCCCCACCGAACCGTCGCCACCGGCTTCACGCCGGCAGGGCACCCGTCTCGCCCTCGTTCTCCTCGGCGGGTGCGAGCAGCGGGTCGTCCCCATGGGCATTCCGCCCCGGCGTCCCCCGCCGGCAGCCGAGTTCGAGGCAAAGCCAGGCTGCATAGGCCAGCAGCGCGGCATCGAGGGCCAGCAGGATCCGGCCGCCGGCCTCGTCCGACAGGCCGAGGCCCGCCAGCGCAGCGCGCAGTGCGAGGATCGCGACGAAGGGGGCGACGCGCGGCACCGCGGCCTTGCCGCGGTCATGGAACCGCTTGGTCCCGAGAATGGTCATCAGCGCCGCGCCGATCAGCGCCAGTGCGACGACAAGCAGCCGGAACATGGGCACCGTCAGCCGGTCGCCGAGGACGCCGAGCATGGTCAGCAGGATGCCGAGCCACGCCAGCGCGATGCCGAAGCTGCCGAGCCACCAGGTCAGCCGGCCGATCCGGCCATGGGTACGGAAGTACAGGTCCAGCAGAGCCATGGGGACCTCCTCTTGTCTCCAGGTCCAGCCTCGGCCGGCGCGACGGCCCGCTGCACTGACCTGGTTCACACGTCGCGAGGGGGTTCCCGGGTCGCCGATGGCTGCGCATAAGTGGGGCCACGCAGACAGGATCCCGTGCCATGACCCGAAGCCTCGTCCTCGCCGCCGCCCAGCTCGGCCCCATCCAGAAGGCGGAGGGGCGCGACGTCGCGGTCGGCCGCATGGTGCGGCTGATGGAAAAGGCGCACCGGATGGGCGCCGAGGTCGTGGTCTTCCCCGAACTCGCCCTGACCACCTTCTTCCCGCGCTGGTACGAGGAGGACGTCTCCGTCGCCGACCACTGGTACGAGACGGCGCTGCCCTCCAACGAGACCGCCCCGCTCTTCGAGGCCGCGCGGAAGTACGGCATCGCCTTCCACCTCGGCTACGCCGAGAAGACGCCGGACGGGCACCGCTACAACACCGCGGCCTTCGTCAGCCCGGATGGCGAGGTCATGCTGAAGTACCGCAAGGTCCACCTGCCGGGGCACAGGGACTACGACCCGATCCGCAAGGTGCAGCACCTCGAGAAGCGCTACTTCGAGGTCGGCGACCTCGGCTTCCCGGTGGTCCGCGCGCCGGTCGCGGGCCGCGAGGTCAATGTCGGGATGATGATCTGCAACGACCGACGCTGGCCGGAAGCCTGGCGCGTGATAGGGCTGCAGCAGGTCGAGCTGGTCATGCTCGGCTACAACACGCCCTCGCTGAACATGGACAACCGCGGCTTCGAGGCGCACCACCTGCGCGTCGAGCACAGCCACCTCTCGATCCGCGCCGGCTGCTACCAGAATGCCTGCTTCGCCGTCGCCACCGCCAAGGCGGGCGTCGAGGACGGGCACGAATTGTTCGGCCATTCCATCATCGTGAACCCGCAGGGGGAGATCATGGCCCAGGCGACCTCCTGGGACGACGAGCTGATCGTCGCCGAGGCCAATCTCGGCATGTGCGAGCTCGGGCGCACGACGATCTTCAACTTCGCGAAGCACCGCCGGCCGGAAGCCTATGGCCGCATCACGGAGCAGGTGGGCAGCGAGCCGCCGCCGGCCTGGTCGCCCGCGGCGCGATGAGGGGCGCCGCCGCGCGGCGGCCTGTCGATGCGGGCCGTCCTGCGCTACGATCCGGGCCGAAGGCCGGCAGAGGTTCCGCGATGCGCATCCCGTTTCTCGTCACGGCGGTCCTGCTCGCCGCCTGCGAACACCAGGCGCCCTTGCCGGCCGGCTACACGGTGCCGCCGCCGGCGACGCCGCAGGCTACCGTGCCGGTGCCGGCCGGCGGCACGCCGGAACAGCAGGACGCCCGCGCCCTGCGTCGCGACTTCGACCAGGAACGCCTGCAGCAGCGCGAGGACGCAGCCGACGACGAAACCCCCGCGCAGACGGGCGAGCCCGGCTACGCGCCGCTCGACCGGGGCGGCATGGGACAGATGCCGGTGATCCCGGGCCAGGTCTCGCCCGCCTTCCGCCGCCTGTAGCCGGCCGCGCTTCCGGGGGAGCCCGCCGGCCCTATTCGGCCGCGACGCGCATCCGCCCGCCGCGCGCCGGGACCACCGCGAGAAGCGCCTGCGCCACCGCGGCCTGGCACGGTTCGATCACCGGCACGCCGCAGGCATCTTCGGCGAAGGCGCGATGCCCGGCCATGCCGGCGCAGCCGAGGATGACCGACTCCGCCCCCAGCGCGACCAGCTCCTTCGCCGCCTCGGCCAGCCGGGCGCGCGGCGCGACCGGATCGGTCAGCACCTCCATGTCGAGGTTCAGCGGGATCGTGCCCGCCAGCCGCGCCTCGACGCCCATCGCCTGCAGCGCACGGCGCTGCCGCGGCTTCGACTTGTCGGTGAAGGCGACGATGCCGAAACGCTCGCCGCGCATCATCGCGGCCGCGACGGCGCAGCGCAGGGGGCCGAGGACCGGCCTGTCGGTCACTGTCCGCACCGCCTCCAGCCCGGGGTCGGAGACGCAGGCGATGACATAGGCGTCGGCCGCCTCGCGCTCCACCATCCGGCAGAGCGGCTCGGCCACGCCGTACCAGTCGCGCCAGGTCACGATCGCGTTGGGGCTTTCGGGCAGGCGCGTCACGTCGAGGCGCGGCAGGCCCGGCGCCGCGAAGGGCGCGATGGCGGCGGCGATCCCCTCCGTGCAGGAGAGGCTCGAGTTCGGGTTGATCACCAGGATGCGTTCGGCCATGACCCATCCTCGCGCCGTCCATTGCGTGGGTGCAAGCCTGTTGGGATGCAGAAAGGCTTGAACCGGGTGGCTCCGGCATGGTTTATGTTGCATTGCACAACGAGCGCCGCGGAGTGCTCGTGGAAAGGAACGCCGATGCCCTGGGAAACGCCGCAGGCCGCCGCCCGGACGCCCGTCGAGGAGTTGCCGGTCGGCCTCGCGCTCGCGCGCGGGGCGCGCGGGCTGTGCCCGGCCTGCGGGAAGGGGCATCTGTTCGACGGATATCTGCGGCTGGCGCGCGAATGCAGCGCCTGCCATGCGCCGCTCGGACGCATCCGCGCCGATGACGCGCCGCCCTACTTCACCATCATGATCGCCGGCCACATCCTGATCCCCTTCGTCTTCCTGGTCGAACGGATGTGGCATCCGGCGATGTGGGTTCACATGGCGCTCTGGCTGCCGCTCTTCGCCATCGTCTGCACCCTGCTGCTGCGTCCGGTGAAGGGTGCCGTGGTGGCCTGGATGATGCGGCTCGGCATGACCGGGGACGAGCAGGGGCCGCCGCTGCCCGGGGCCGGCGCCCGAGGTCCCGGCGATGCCTGACCAGCGCCTGATCCGCGTCGAGCTGCCGGAGGAGCCCCCCGCCCCCTCCGCCTTCGCCGAGGCGGACCGGCGCCAAGCCATCGCCGATCTGATCGCCGGAAACCGCTTCGACCCGCCGAACCTTCCCCCCGGCCCCTATGCGCTCGCCGTCTCGGTGCGGGAGGGGCGGCTGGTCCTCGACATCCGCGACGTGGACAACCGGACGCTGCATGTCCTGGCGCTTGCGCTCGGTCCCTTCCGGCGGCTGATCAAGGACTACCACATGGTGGTCGAGGCGCATGAGCGCGCGGTCGCCGAAAGCGGCCCGGAAAGCCGCGTCCAGGCGATCGACATGGGTCGCCGCGGGCTGCACAACGAAGGCGCGGAACTGCTCCGGCAGCGCCTCAAGGGCCGCATCGAGGTCGATTTCGAGACCGCCCGCCGCCTGTTCACCCTGGTCTGCGCGCTGCACCAGCGCATCTGAGAGCGCCCCGATGAAGATCGACGGCATCTGGCACCGCAGCGTGCGCGTGGATGCGCAGGATGGCTGGTCCGTCCGCATCCTCGACCAGACGCGGCTGCCCTGGCGGGTCGAATGGCTGCGCCTGACCGACGAGGGCCAGGTCGCCCACGCCATCCGCGCCATGCAGACACGCGGCGCGCCGCTGATCGGCGCCACCGCGGCCTATGGCGTCGCCCTCGCGATGCGTCGCGACCCGGCGGCGCTGGAGCCGGTCTGCGCCATGCTTGCCGAAACCCGCCCGACCGCGATCAACCTGCGCTGGGCGATCGAACGCATGCTCGCCGCGCTGCGCAACCTCCCGCCCGCCGATCGCGCCGCCGCCGCCTATGCCGAGGCCGCCGCCATCGCCGACGACGACGCCGCGACCTGCGAGGCGATCGGCCGTCACGGCCTGCCGCTGCTCGAGGAGATCGCAGCCCGCAGGCCCGGCCGGCGGGTGAACGTGCTGACGCATTGCAACGCCGGCTGGCTGGCGACGGTGGACTGGGGCACCGCGCTCGCGCCGATCTACATGGCCCATGACGCCGGGCTGCCGGTCCATGTCTGGGTGGACGAGACGCGCCCCCGCAACCAGGGCGCCGCCCTCACGGCCTTCGAACTCGGCGCGCACGGCGTGCCGCACACCGTCGTCGCCGACAATGCCGGCGGCCACCTGATGCAGCATGGCGAGGTGGACATCGTCATCGTGGGCACCGACCGGGTGACGCGCACCGGCGACGTCGCCAACAAGATCGGCACCTACCTCAAGGCGCTGGCGGCGCGGGACAACGGCGTGCCCTTCTGGGTCGCGCTGCCGCATTCGACGCTCGACCTGCGCGTGGCGGACGGGGTGAAGGAGATCCCGATCGAGCAGCGCAGCCCCGCCGAGGTGACCGACCTGACCGGCCGCACCGCCGATGGCCGGATCGAGACGATCCGCGTCGCCGCGGGCGGCAGCCCGGCCGCCAACCCCGCCTTCGACGTGACGCCCGCGCGCCTCGTCACCGGGCTGGTCACGGAGCGCGGCCGCATCGCGGCCACGGCCGAGGCGATCGCGGCGATGTATCCGGAGAAGGCCTGACCCGCCGCTGGCGCCGCTTGACCATCCGGGCGGCGCGCGCAGGATCGTGGCCATGGAAACGCTCGACACCCTGGCCGCGATGCTCGGCCCCCGGGGCTGCCTCATCGCCTCCGACGACATCGCGCCCTATGCCGTGGACTGGCGCGGCGCCTGGGGCGGCACGCCCCGCGCCGTCCTGCGCCCCGGCAGCGTGGAGGAGGTTCGGGCCGCCATCCGCGCCTGCGCCGGGGAGGGCCTGTCCATCGTGCCCGCCGGCGGGCGCACCGGCCTCTGCGGCGGCGCGGTGGTCCCGGCCAATGGCCCGCCGGCGGTGGTGATGAGCCTCGAGCGCATGAACCGAATCCGCGATGTCGATGCGCGGGACTTCTCCCTGGTCGCCGAGGCCGGCTGCATCATCCAGAACGTGCAGCAGGCGGCGGCCGCGGTGGACCGGCTCTTCCCGCTCTCCTGGGGCGCGCAGGGCTCGGCGATGGTGGGCGGCGCGCTCTCCACCAATGCCGGCGGCATCCGCACGCTGCGCTGGGGCAATGCGCGCGACCTCGTCCTCGGGCTCGAGGTGGTGCTGCCGGACGGGCGCGTGCTCAACGACCTGCGCCGCGTGCGCAAGGACAATTCCGGCTATGCGCTGCGGCACCTGTTCCTGGGCGGGGAGGGGACGCTCGGCGTCATCACCGCCGCCGCGCTGCGCCTGGTCCCGGCCCTGAAGCGGGTCGAAACCGCGATGGTCGCGGTGCCCTCGCCCGACGCGGCGCTCACCCTCTTCTCCCGCGTGATGGAAAGCGGTGCCGAGGTGATCGCCTTCGAACTCATCATCGGCCGCTGCATGGACATCGTGGAGAAGAACGGCATCGGCGTTCGCGTCCCGCTGCCGCTCGGCAGCCCGTGGTACGTCATGGTCGAACTCGCCGCGGCGCACCCATCCGTGCCGCTGCGCGGGATGCTCGAGGACACGCTCGCCAATGCCGCCGAGGCCGGCGAGGTGACCGACGCCGTCATCGTCGGGAACGAGCAGCAGCGCGCCAACCTCTGGCGCATCCGGGAGGACTGGCCCGACTGCGCGCGGCGCGAGGCGCCGGCGGTGAACACCGACACCTCGGTGCCGGTCTCCGCCGTGCCGCGCTTCCTCGCCGCGGTCGAGGCGGCGGTGTCGGCGCGCTGGCCCGAAGGCCGGCTGATCGCCATCGGCCACGCCGGGGACGGCAACATCCATGTCAGCCTGATGGCCCCCGCAGGCATGTCGCGGGAGGACTGGACCGCCCGTGCGGGCGAGGCCGAGCCGCTGATCAACGCCGTCGCGGTGGAACTCGGCGGCTCGTTCTCCGCCGAACACGGCATCGGCCAGTCCAAGCGCCACGCCATGGTGACGCACAAGGATCCGGTCGCGCTCGACCTGATGCGCACGGTGAAGGCGGCGATCGATCCCGCCGGGATGATGAACCCCGGCAAGATGCTGCCCTGACGAGCCGCTACTCGATGGCCAGGCGCAGCCGCGAACTCGCCGCGAGCAGTGCCCCCGGATCGACCGCCGCCGCGTGATCGGGCCGCGTCGCGGTCGGATAGGCGGCGGCGAGCAGGCCCAGCACCTCCTCGAGCCGCGCCGCGACCTCCGTCCTGCCCGATGCGCGCAGGCCGGGCAGCAGGGCGGACCCGCGCAGGGCAGCGG
>JAFADX010000206.1 GCA_023424475.1 Pseudomonadota bacterium | reverse complement strand
TGCCGGTTCCGACAGATCGGAACATGTTCTAATCGGCCAGGGACGGCAGCCCCTTCCCGAGCCTCCCCAGGATCTCCGCCCCCAGCGGATGCGGCTCCACGCAGGGCCGCCGCCCATGTGGCGGCGCGATCCCGGCACGCTTGGCGAAGAACGGCTTGCCGTAGGCGGCGAAGTGCTCGGCCGTGCGCGGCATCATCATGAAGGTCGCGAGCGGCAGCACGCTGCGGTGCAGCGCCTCTGCACCGTCCTCGTCGCCGGCGTCCATCAGGTCCCAGATGCGCGCCTGGACGTCGGCGACGTCGGGCGCCGGGATCATGCCCGCGCAGCCGATGCGGTGGGTGTCCGTCAGTTCCAACCCCGCCAGCCCGTTGAAGATCGAGAAGGCGCCATCGGTCTCCTCGATCAGCCGCTTCACATAGAGAATCGGGCCTTCGCCCTTCATCATCCGAAAGTGCGGGTGGGCGCGGTTCAGCGTGCGCAGCGCGCCGGCCGACAGCGCGACATCCATCATCGAGGGGTTGTTCTGCGGCCCGCAGGGCAGGCTCACGCCCTCCGCCAGCGCGCCCATGAAGCGCACCAGCGCGGCTTCGTTCATCCCGGCCATCTGCGGCGGCTGCAGGATCAGCCAGGCGGCGCCGGCCGCCTCGGCGGCGCGCGCGACCTCGAGCGCGGCGGCCACGCCGGCTTCGTTCACCGTCACCGCCACCGGAACGCGGCCGGCCACGTCCTCGAGCACCCAGTCGATGACGGTGCGGCGTTCCGGCAGCGTCAGCTTGTGGAACTCCGTCACCAGCCCGAGCACGGCGATGCCGTGCGCGCCGCCGCGGACGCAGGCATCGACCTGCGCCCGCATGGCGCCCCGGTCGAGGCGCTCCTGGTCATCGAAGAAGGCATAGAGGATCGGCCAGACGCCGCGGAACCCGGTCATGCGCTTACTCCCGCCCGAGATGCGGAACCCATGATGCCCTGCCGCGTCGCGGCGCGCGATGCACCCGGGCAAGAGAGGCAGCAGCGGCGGAGACATGGGTCCCGCTGCGCGGAGAGGGCCAGGACATCCCGCCCGTCCGGGGCGAGGCGGGACGTCGGGGCGGGCTTGCGCTGTCGCCTCCGGCGCCATGCCGGCCGCCCATGCCGACACCGGGCGACGGCAAGCCGGGCGCAGCGGGTCCGCAACCATCCCGGGGCATTCTCGGGAGGGCCCAATGCCGAACGATGCATGCCACGAAGGGGGCTCGCCGCGCGCCCGCGACCCCGTCGGGACTGTGACCTTGATCGCTGCGGCAGCCTCGCAGGGCAGCGCAGCCTTGCGCCGGAGGTTCCCCGGGCGGCATGCCGCCCTCTCCCGGCGCGGAGGCGCCGGACATGCGAAGGGCCGCCGGTGTGCCCGGCGGCCCTGCGATACCGTACGGTGCGGAGGTGCGTCGAGCCTCAGTCCGCGGCGAATGCCATGCGGCTGCGGTTCAGCACGCCCATGACGTGGTCCTCGGCGGCATCCACGACCTTGTCGGTCTGCTCCGGCGTGAAGACGTGCCCCGCGCCCGGCATCACGCGGTAATCGATGGTGATGCCCTTCTGCGTGTTCAGCTTGTCGACCAGCTTGCGCACCGAAGGTTCGGGCACGAGTTCGTCGTCCGCCCCGTGGAAGATCAGCCCGTTGCAGGGGCAGGGTGCGAGGAAGCCGAAATCGTAGTGGCTGGCCGGCGCGCTGATGGAGATGAAGCCGCCCATCTCCGGCCGCCGCATCAGTACCTGCATGCCGACATAGGCGCCGAAGGAATAGCCCGCGACCCACAGCATCGAGGCATTCGGATTGACCGCCTGGAGGAAGTCGAGGCCCGCGCAGGCATCCGACACCTCGCCGATGCCGCCGTCGTAACGGCCCTGGCTGCGGCCGACGCCGCGATAGTTGAAGCGGAGGACCGAGAAGCCCATCGCCTGGAAGCGCTGATAGAGGGAGTAGGTGACCCGGTTGTTCATGGTCCCGCCGTGCAGCGGGTGGGGGTGGAGGATCAGGGCTACCGGGGCATTGGGCCGCTTGGCGTGATGGTATCGTCCTTCGAGCCGGCCATCCGGCCCGGCGAACATGACCTCGGGCATCGTAGGTTCAGTCCAATGCGTTTGCGCCGCGCTCGCGTACCAACCGCACCCCGCGGGGTGCAATTCCGGTTGGTCCGGCGGAGCCCGCCGCAGTTTGGGGAACCCCCTGCCGACGGCGCGAGGGGGGAGCGCGCCGCCACGAAATCACGGCTCGACCGGCCGATTCTTGACCGCCCCGGTCGGAAATTCTAGCCTCCTCCGTACGGCGCAGGCGCCGACGGATCTGTCTCGATGCCTCTTGACAGCTAAGGAGTTACGTCTGCCGTGGTGCCCGCGGGGGAGGTTCCCGTCTCCCCGAGGACGATCGAACTATACGGGAGCCGCGTCAGAAATTCATAACAAAATCAGGCATGCGCCCCCATGTGTGGGGCGTAGGGCAGGGTTGTCGAAAAGGCGGAGTAGGAAGATGCGACTCTCCACCCGCGGGCGTTACGCCGTGATGGCAATGGTGGAAATGGCGGCCCGTGCGAAGGATGGCGGGGCCTGCCTCGACGGGCGGCCGGTCACCCTCAGCGAGATCGCGGCGGCCCAGCATCTCTCGGTTGCCTATCTTGAGCAATTGTTCGGGAGGTTGCGCCGTGCTGGCCTGGTCGCCTCGGCGCGCGGCCCGGGCGGCGGCTACCGCCTGACGCGGCCCGCCGCGGCGATCGCGATCGCCGAGGTGGTGGAGGCGGCGGACGAACCCATCACCGCCACGCGATGCGAGGAAGGGGGCGTGGGCTGCCTGGCCGGCCAGCGCTGCCTGACCCATGACCTCTGGGCCGAGCTTGGCGACCAGATCCGGCTCTTTCTGCGCGGCCTGACGCTGGCCGACGTGGTCGATGGCCGCGTGCTCGGCCGCGCCCGGTCGCCGGGCGAGCCGCCCGCGCCCCGGGCGGCGACCGGCTAGCGCCATGTCCTCCTACGACGCCAACGCGACCGAACCGCTGCGGCCGGAGGCGCGCGCGGCGGTCCTCGCGGCGCTCGACCTGCCGGGCAATCCCTCCTCGGTCCATGCGGAGGGCCGGGCGGCGCGCCGCGTGCTCGAGGAGGCCCGCGCCGCGCTCGCCGCCGCCTTCGGCGCCAGGGCGCAGGATGTCGTCTTCACCGCCGGCGGGACCGAGGCGAATGCCCTCGCGGTGCGGGGCCTGGCCGCCGGGCGGCGGGTCCTGGCGGGGGCAACGGAGCACCCGGCGGTGCTGCGCGCCGCGCCCGACGCGATGCAGGTTCCGGTTCGGTCGGACGGCACCGCCGACCTCGATGCGCTCGACGCCATCCTGTCAGGCGCCGGCCCGGCGCTGGTCTGCCTGATGGCCGCGAACAACGAGACCGGCGTGCTGCACCCTCTGGGCGAGGCCGCTTCCATCTGCCGCCGCCACGGCGCCCTGCTCCATGTCGATGCCGTCCAGGCCGCCGGGCGCGTGCCGGTGACGGTGGGGGAAGCCGACAGCCTCGCGGTCTCCGGCCACAAGATGGGCGGCCCCAAGGGGGCCGGGGCGCTGCTGCTGCGGCCGGGGCTGGATCTCGCGCCCCTGGTGGCCGGCGGCGGGCAGGAGCGCGGCCGGCGCGGCGGCACGGAAC
>JAFADX010000203.1 GCA_023424475.1 Pseudomonadota bacterium | reverse complement strand
ATCGGAGACCGCGATCCCGCGCGGCGGCACGATGCGGTTCGGCGCCAGCACGGCGAAGCCGAGCACCAGGGGCGCGGCGACGGCGAGCAGCAGCAGCGCGGCCTCGATCCGCCCCGCGCGCAGCGCCCTCAGCGGATCAGCCCCGCCGCCGCCAGGTGCGCGCGCGCGACCTGGCGGGCCGGCTGCCCTTCCACCGCGATGCGTGCATTCAGCCGCTGCAGCGTCGTCAGGTCCAGCGTGCGGAAGGCCGGCGCCATGATCTCCGCAATCCGCGGATGGGCGCGCAGCACCACGCCGCGCACCACCGGCGTCGGCGCATAGACCGGCTGTACGCCCTTGGTGTCCTCGAGCACCACCAGGTCGAGCGCGGCGATGCCGCCATCGGTGCCGTAGACCATCGCGGCATTGACGCCGTTGAGCTGCTGCGCCGCGGCGCGGATCGTCACCGCGGTGTCGCCGCCGGGCAGCACCAGCAGCCGGTCGGCCTGCAGCGTGAAGCCGTAGGCGCGCTGGAAGGCCGGCAGCGCCGCAGGGCTCTCGACGAATTCCGCCGAGGCCGCGAGCTTGAACGGCCGTCCGGCGGCGACATGCGCCGCGATGTCGGCGAGCGAACGCAGGTTGTACTGCCGCGCGAGATCGGCACGCACGGCGATCGCCCAGGTGTTGTTGGCCGGCGCCGGCTGCAGCCAGACGATGTCGTTGCGCTGCGCATCGAGGTCGCGGACCTTCTCGTAGCCCGCCTGCGCGTTCTTCCACGCCGGATCGGATTCCATCTGGAAGAAGAAGGCGCCGTTGCCGGTGTATTCCGGATAGATGTCGATCTCGCCGGCGAGGATCGCGGTGCGCACGATGCGCGTCGGGCCGAGCGGCACGCGGTTTTCCACGCGCATGCCGTTCGTCTCCAGCAGCAGCGCGATCATCTGGCCGAGCAGCCCGCCTTCGGTGTCGATCTTGCTGGCCACGACGATCGGCCGGTCTTGTGCGAGCGCCGGCGCCGCCAGAAGCGCGGCGCCGCCGGCGAGGACACGGCGGCGGAGCAGGCCGTCGATGCGGACCATGGCGATCCTCCCTGATCAGGTGTCGCGGCCGAGACTGCCACGCATGGTGGGCCCGGCGCCACCCGGCAGGGCAGGACGGCGCGCGCTGCACCGTGCCTTCGGCAGCCGGCCGTCGTATAGTGCCCCACGGCGCGGCAAGACCGGGCCCATCCCGGTCGCCGGCCGCGCCGTGCGGTCATGCCGGAGTTCCCGATCATGAAGGATCGTCCGCTCATCGAGGTCGCGCCGCGCCGCGACACCGTCTGCCTGCCGCCCGGCACCACCATCCACGCCGCTTGCGCGCGCATGCGCGAAGCCCAGGCGAGCGCCGTCGTGGTGACCGACGCGGAGGGATTCCTCCTCGGCATCTTCACGGGCCGCGACGCGGTCTGCCGCATCCTGGCCGAGGGCCGAGACGGCCGGGCGACCACGCTCGCCGACGTCATGACGACGAAGGTCGAGGCGCTGACCCCGCGTGCCCCCGCCATCGATGCGCTGCACCTGATGCATGACGGCGGCTTCCGCCACGTTCCCGTGGTCGAGGGCGGGCGCGTCCGCGGCCTCGTGCTGCGCAGCGACTTCCGCGCGCTCGAGCGCGCGCGGATCGAAGCCGAGGAGGAGATCTTCCAGGCGATCCGCTGAGCGGTCCCGCCGCGACGGGGGGCGCCCTAGGCACTCCACCCCACCCGCCCTAGTCTCGGGGGCGAGGAGGACGCCTATGCCGGAAAGCCCCATCGACCCGAAGCTCGCCCGGGAAGCGACGCTGCCGCTCGCGGGCATCCGCGTGCTGGACCTGACGCTCGCCCGTGCCGGCCCCACCTGCGTGCGCCATCTGGCCGACTGGGGGGCCGAGGTGATCCGCGTCGAGCCGCCCGCCTTCAACGACGGCCTCGGCGGCTCGCGCGAGGGCTACGACTTCCAGAACCTGCACCGCAACAAGCGCTCCATCGCGCTCGACCTGAAGACCGAGGAGGGCAGGAAGGCCTTCTTCGAGCTGGTCAAGACCGCCGACGTGCTGGTCGAGAACATGCGCGTGCGCGTGAAGCACCGCCTCGGCATCGCGCCGGAACAGGTGCAGGCGGTGAACCCCCGCCTCGTCTATGCGTCGATTTCCGGCTTCGGGCAGACCGGCCCGTACAGCGAACGCGCCGGCGTCGACCAGATCGCCCAGGGCATGGGCGGGATGATGACCATCACCGGCGAGCCCGGCCGCGGGCCGATGCGCGCGGGCATTCCCTTCGTCGACCTGACCGCGGGCAACCTGCTCGCGCTCGCGGTGATGATGGCGCTGTGGGAACGGCAGAAGACCGGCAAGGGCCGCTGGGTGCACACCTCGCTGCTGGAAGCGATGGTCTTCATGCTCGACCTGCAGGCCGCGCGCTACCTGATGGATGGCGAGGTGCCCGGCCAGGCGGGCAACGACCATCCGGTGAACATCCCGATGGGCGCCTTCCCCACCGCGGACAAGCCGGTGAACATCGCCGCTTCCTCCGGCAAGATGTGGGCGCAGTTCGCCGAGGCCGTCGGCCATCCCGAATGGCTCGAGGTCGAGAAGTGGAAGACGCTCAAGGGCCGCAGCGACGACCGCAAGGCGGTCAACGCCGCGATCGCGGAGGTCTTCAGGCAGAAGCCCTCGGACTACTGGATCGACCTGCTCGAGCGCATCGGCATTCCCTGCGGCCCGATCAACAAGGTGGACGAGGTCTTCGCCGACCCGCAGGTGCAGCACCTGCGCATGGCGATGCCGATGAAGCACCCCGAGCGCGGCGACACGCATCTCGTCTCGACCGCCATCAACATCGAGGGGCACGAGAGCGAGGTCCGGCGCGTGCCGCCGCGCCTCGGCGAGCATTCGGCCGAGATCCTGCGGGAGACCGGCTATTCCGAGGACGACATCGCCAGGCTCAAGGGCCTCGGCGTCATCATGGAAAGCTGAACGGACATGGAATTCGCGGAGGGCAGGATCCTCGCCGTGATCACGGACGGCGTCGGTCGCATCACCTTCAACCAGCCCGAGAAGCGCAACGCCATGTCCGTCACCATGTGGGACGGCATGGGCCAGGCGCTCGACCTGTTCGAGAAGGACGGCTCGGTCCGCTGCGTCGTGCTGACGGGCGCGGGCGACAAGGCCTTCGTCTCGGGTGCCGACATCAGCCAGTTCGACAGGCTGCGCTCGGACGCCGACGCGCAGCGGGAATACAGCCGGCAGACGGCCGCCGGGCGGCTGAAGCTCGCCGCCTTCCCCAAGCCGGTGATCGCCGAGATCCGCGGCTTCTGCATGGGCGGCGGCCTCGGCATCGCGATGTCCTGCGACATCCGCATCGCCGCCGAGGGCAGCCAGTTCGGCATCCCGGCGGCCAGGCTCGGCATCGCCTACGGCTTCGACATGGTGCGTCATCTGGTGGACCTGGTCGGCCCCGCCCATGCCCACATGATCCTGATGACCGGCGAGCGCTTCGACGCGAAGGAGGCCGAGCGCGTCGGCCTGGTCAACAAGGTGGTGCCGGCCGACAGCCTCTCGTCGGAGATCGCCGCCCTGACGGCAACGCTCGCGAAGAACGCGCCGCTCTCGCTCTACGCCAACAAGCGCACGGTGCAGGCGGTGCTGCAGGACCGCGCGGACCGCGACATCGCGGCGATCAACGCCGCCATGGCCGCCTGCTTCGACAGCGAGGACTACAAGGAAGGCCGCCGCGCCTTCCTCGAGAAGCGCAAGCCGGCCTTCACCGGGCGCTGACCCTCTCGCGCCTTGCGGAAATGACATGCGGGCGGCCCTCCCACCGGGCCGCGCCGTCATGGTATGGCGGCGGCCGCAGGGGTCCGCAGACGACCCCGCGTCGCGCCGGACCGTCCGGCTCGCGGGCTCGCTGAGGGAAGCGCATGCAGTCCAGTTTCGCCGGCCTGGCGCGGGATATCGCCGCATGAACGACCACGGCCATATCCATCCGCTGGCGGAAGAACAGCCGACCGCGCCGATCTCGCGGCTGGTTGCCGAGGTCGCGACCCAGTGCCCGGGCGAGCGCGTCACCCTGGGCGAGATGACCGAGGCCTTCGGCGACCGCGCCTTCGGCCTGCTGATCCTGCTGCTCTGCCTGCCTGGCCTGCTGCCCGGCATGGCGAGCGTCTTCGGCACGCCGATGCTGATCCTCGGCGTGCAGATGGGGCTGGGCTTCCGGCAGCCGAAGCTGCCCAATTTCATCGCGCGGCAGTCCCTGAAGCGGACCGACCTGCTGCGGCTGTCCTCCGGCTCGTCCAGGTGGATGAACCGGATCGAGCGGTGGGTGCGCCCGCGGCCCGGCCCCTTCACCAACCCCACGGCGGACAAGGTGGTCGGGTGGCTCACCGCCTATGCGGCGCTGATGCTGATCCTGCCGGGGCCGGGCACGAACGGGCCGCCGGCCTTCGGGGCCATCGTGATGGCCCTCGGCGTGGTGGAGAACGACAGCAAGGTGGTCGGGCTCGGGATGCTGCTGACCGTGATCGGCAACATCTTCGCCACCGCGGTGCTGGGGGCGCTGCTGTGGTTCGGGGTCGAGGCGATGCATTATTTTTTTTGAGCCATCAGGCGCCGGGCGGCCGGCATCCGCCGGCCTTGGCTTCGCGCTCCCGGCCCGAGGCATCAGCCCCGGGCCGCGTGTTCTGGTGAGCCCTCAGGCGCCGGGCGGCCGGCATCCGCCAGCCTTGGCTTCGCGCGCCACGGGCGCCCCTGCGATGCTGGCGGTCGCGCGCGGTCGCGCTTCGCGCTCCCGGCCCGAGGCATCAGCCTCGGGCCGCGTGTTCTGGTGATCCCTCAGGCGCCGGGCGGCCGGCATCCGCCGGCCTTAGCTTCGCGCGCCACGGGCGTTTCCGTGCCGGGATGGACGCCCACGCCCCTGCCGGCATAGGTTGCGCGCATGCGCCGGTGGCCCGGAAGGGCTGAAACGGGAACGCGCGACGCGGGGCAACCCGCCGATCCGCGGCTGCCCCCGCAACTGTAGGCGACGAGATCGGCCCCCCACGCCATTGCGCCACGGCGCGAGAAGGCGGGGCCGGCGAAGCGGGCACCAACCCCCTTCGCGTCGCGAGCCAGGAGACCGGCCGGCGCAGAGTTGTCTCGCGCGTGCCGGGCGGGGTGCACCGGCGCAACGGACCCAAGGTGCGACCGCGCCCGCGGCCGCCCCTCCGTCATGCGAGCACGACGCAAGCCCGCTCCGGCGCCACGCGGCACCGGAGCGTAACGCGGACCGTGCACGGAGGGACCCCCGGTGAAGACCCGGATCCTCGCATTGATTGCCCTCGCTCCCCTCGCCCCCGCCTGGGCGCAGGAGACCCCCACCCCCACCACCGCCGTCCCCGACATGGTCGTGACGGCAACCCGCATCCCGACCCCGCGCGACCGCATCCCGGCGCCGGTCACGGTGATCGACCGCCAGACCATCGAGGAAAACGGCTACGTCACGCTCTCCGACGCGCTCGCCGCCGTTCCGGGCTTCCGCCTGGTGCAGGCCGGCGGGCCCGGCCAGCAGGCCAGCGGCTTCGCCCGCGGCGCCAATTCGCGCCAGGTGCTGGTGCTGCTGAACGGCGTGCCGCTGAACGACCCCTCAGAGCCCAACGGCGCCTTCAACTTCGGCAACGAGATGCTCGGCGACATCGAGCGCATCGAGGTGGTGCGCGGGCCCGTATCCTCGCTCTACGGCTCCGCGGCGATCGGCGGCGTGGTGAACCTCATCACCCGCAGCGCCCCGCGCGACCGCGCCTTCGCGCCCTATTTCGAAGCCGCCGGCGGCACCTCCTACACGGCGCGCGGCTATGCCGGCGCGGGCGGCACCATCGGGGCCTTCGACTACCAGGTGACCGGCCAGGGGCTCTCGACCCGGGGCTCCAACGTCATGGCGCCGCGCTTCCACCAGAACGGCGGCGAGCTCGACGGGCTGCGCTCCGGAATCCTGACGGCGCGGATCGGCGCGCGGCTCGGCGAGACGACCGACGGCGCCATCCTCGGCGCAACCCGCATCGAGGGCCTGGTGCGCGCGCGGGAGAACACCGTCGGCCTCGATGACGTCCCGAACGACGACCCCAACTACACCGGCCGGGACCGTTCCTGGTTCGGCTACGCCCGCAGCGCGACCGACCTGTTCGGCGGCGCCTGGACGACGGGCGTGACGGTCTCCGGCGGGCAGAACCGGCGGCGCTACGTGAACCTGCCCGACCCCGGCAATCCCTACGGCACGGCGGACGACCTCTACCGGTCGAGCCGCGGCGCGGTGTCCTGGGACAATACGCTGCGCCTGCCCGATGCCGGCATCGCGACGGGCTTCACGATCATCTTCGGCGGCCAGTGGGAACGCGAGACGGCGGACAGCGCGAACGGCTCCGCCCCCTTCCGCACCACCGTCGACGCGTCCCAGAACGCCGGGGCGGGCTACGTCTCGGTGCAGGGGCGGCTGCTCGACCGGCTCGATGTCACCGCGGGCCTGCGCTACGACGGGCCGGAAGGGTATTCGGGCTTCACCAGCTGGCGCCTCGGCGCGGTGCTGGCGCTGCCGGAGATCGCCTCCCGCCTGCGCGCCGCGGCCGGCACCTCCTTCAAGGCGCCGTCGCTCTTCCAGCGCTACGGCACCATCCCCGGCTTCTTCCAGGGCAACCCCGATCTGCGGCCGGAGGAAGCCTTCGCCTGGGAAGCGGGGATCGAGACGGACATCGCCTCCTGGGCGACGGTCTCGGCCATCTACTTCGACAGCCGAATCAGCGACCTGATCAACTACAACCCGACCTTCACCTCGCTCGAGAATGTCGACCGCGCGCGGATCCGCGGCGGCGAGTTCTCGCTGACGGTGCGCCCGGCGGACTGGCTCTCGGTGACCGGCGCCTGGACGGTGCAGGAAGCGCGCGACGAGGCCACTGACGCGCCGCTGCCCCGCCGTCCGCGCAACGTCGCGAGCCTGACGATGCGCTTCTCGGCGCCCATCCCGTGGGACGGGCCGGGCGGAGCGCGCATCGTGGTGGTGCCGGAGATCCTCTATACCGGCGCCTCTCCCGAAGGCGCCTATGCCCGCTACAACGATGACGGCACGCCGATCGCCGAGCCCGGCAAGAACCCGGACGGAACGGTGTTCAACCTGACCGCAACGGTGCCGGTCACGGCGCGGCTCGCGGCCTTCGTCGAGATGCGCAACCTCGGGAATGCGCGCTACGAGCCCGCCAACGGCTTCGTCATCCCCGGGCGCAGCGCCATCGCCGGCATTCGCGGAAGCTTCTGATACCGAGCGGACGAAGGCGGGGCCTGCGGGCCGGAGGGCCGAGCGCCCGAACGGGCTTCGCCGCAGGTGTGGCGAAGCCAAGGACCGCGGATGCGGTCCGCCCGGCGCATGAGGGGAACGAAGCCTTGGGGCGCCTGGTATGAGAGGCGCGCGGGGCCGGCA
>JAFADX010000167.1 GCA_023424475.1 Pseudomonadota bacterium | reverse complement strand
CTTCGACACCCTGCCGCCATCCCCCGCGCGCCCGCCCGCCGACCTGCTCGCCGCCCACATGCGGGCCGCCGAGGCGCTGGCCGCGACACCCGACCTGCCGGGCGGGCTGCGCCTCTATGCGGGGGAGGAAGGCGAGCCGCTCGCCCGCCACCTCCATGACCTGCACGAGGCCCTGCCGCACCTGCCGCCGATGGCGCCCGCCGACTGGCCGGACCTGTTCGAGGCCACGTTCGCCGGCCCGGTCGCGCCCTCCCTGCGTGCCGTCCGCAACCGGGGCGACGCGCCGCACCCGCGCATCGCCATCCTCGGCCTGCTGGAAGCGCGGCTGCAGTCCTTCGATCGCGTGATCCTCGGCGCGCTCGAGGAATCCGTCTGGCCGCAGGCGACGGAGCCCGGCCCCTGGATGAGCCGGCCCATGCGCGGCGAATTCGGCCTGCCGGAACCCGAGGCCCGCATCGGCCGCGTCGCCGCCGATTTCCTCTACGCCGCCGCCGCGGCACCCGAGGCGGTGCTGTCCTCAGCCGCGCGGCGCGGCGGCTCGCCCACGGTGCAGGCGCGCTGGCTGACGCGGCTCGACACCTTCCTCGCCGGCCAGGGCGGCCTGGCGCTGGAGGTCTCGCCGGCCGCGGGCTGGGCCGCGGCACTCGATGCCCCGGCCATCGTCTCGCCCATCCCGCGCCCGATGCCGGCGCCGCCGGCCGACCGGCGCCCGCGCCGCCTGACGGTCTCCGACGCGCAGCAGCTCATCGCCGACCCCTATGCCTTCTACGCGCGCCGCATCCTGCGGCTGAAGGTGCTGAAGGACCTCGACCTCGATGTCGGGGCGATCGAATACGGCACGCTGGTGCACGACGCGATGGCGGGCTTCCTGCGCGTCCTCGGCGCGGCGTGGCCCGGGGCGGAGGCCGCCCGCGCCGCCTGGGACCGCGCGGCGGGCGCGGCGCTGGGCAAGCATGCCGACCGGCCCGGCATCCTCGCCTTCTGGGGCCCGCGCCTTGCCAATATCGGCGGCTTCGTCATCGCGCAGGAGGAGGCGTTGCGCGCCGGCGGCGGCCTCCTCGCCTGCCTGGTGGAGACCAAGGGCGTGGCGCGGCTCCGCATGGCCGAGGGCGAGATCGAGATCGAGGCGCGCGCCGACCGGCTCGACCACCTCAGCCGTGGCGGCTGGCGGGTGGTGGACTACAAGACCGGCACGGTGCCGAAGGAGAAGGACCTGCTGGAAGGCGCCGCGCCGCAATTGCCGATCGAGGCCTGGCTGCTTGCCCAGGGCGCCTTCGCGGGGGCGCAGGGCGAAGCGGCGGAGCTGCTCTACTGGAGCCTGACCGGCGGCGAGCAGGCCGGCGAGGTCAGGCGGATGAAGGCGGACGAGGATTACGCCGCGCTGGCGCGGGAACGGCTGGTCGCCCTCGCGGCCCGCTGGCTGCTGGGGGAGGCGCCCTTCGCCTCCCGCCCCCACCCGGCACGCAGCGCCGCCGGGGGCGACTACGATCACCTGGCCCGCATCGAGGAATGGTCGGCCGGGACGGGGGAAGGCTGATCCCGCCGGGGGCGGGGCAGATCCCAACCGGGGGGGGAACGCCTGATCGGGCGAGGACCTTCTCGGAAACAGGGGCTGGCGGCGTTGCGGCGAGCCGGGGCGGATGGACGTGCCTTCGTGGCCCCGATCATTCCTGGCCGGCACGCGGGCCGGGGGGCAGCGCGGCGCGAAGCATGCGGGGGCGGCAGCAGGACGCCCGGCCCGCCCCGATGCGGGATCATGCCAAGGGACCGAAGGTTCCACCTTGGTGCCCCTCATGCGCCGGGGGGGGGGCCGCACCTGCGGCGGCGCCCGGCCCTCCGGGCCGCGGGCCTGTCCTTCATCCGCCTGGCATCACTCGTCCGCCTGCAGGGAACTCTCTTCCGGGGCGAGACCGTCCTCGGCGAGGCCGTCCTCGCGTCCGTCCTCGCGGCTCTCCTCGCGGCCCATGGCGGGACGCGCGGGGCCGAGGACGCCGGTACGGGCCTCCGCTGCCTCCGCCATGGCGCGATCGGCCGCGGTGGCCGAGAGCGGCGCGAGCCACAGCGCGAACAGGCCGGTGACGGCAGCGCGGCGGATGGACGTCATGGCGAGGCACTCCCCTGTTCCTCAGGAGGCAGCCTCGGCAGCCTACGCGGCCCTCAGGCGACGGAAGAAGGGCAGAAAGAAGGCGCCCTGTAACGTTTCAGTGCAGCATATTACAGGGCGCGGTTCGCGCTGGCCCGCAACGCTTCCATGTGCCGGCACGCCCGGAGGTTGCCTGGTCATGCGCCATGCGGCGCATGCCGGCGCCGGAGCCTCCAGGCCGCCTCTCAGGCGCGCTCGATGACGCCCTCGGCGAAGCCCGCCACCAGTTCCCGGATCCGCCCCGGGTCGGACTGTTCCATCACCCGCCGCGCGAAGCGCGCGCAGTCCCCGATGTCGAGGGCCCGGACCGCCTGCTTCACGCGGGGAATGGCGCTCGCATTCATCGAGAAGGTCCGCACGCCGAGCCCCAGCAGCAGCGGCGTGAGCTGCGGGTTCCCTGCCATCTCGCCGCAGATCGAGACCGGCATGCGCAGCCGCAGCGCCGCCTCGGTGGCGAACTGCACCAGGCGCAGCACCGCCGGGTGGAGCGGGTCGTAGAGGTGCGACACCTCGGCCTCCGCGCGGTCCACGGCAAGCGTGTACATCGCGAGGTCGTTGGTCCCGATGGCGAAGAAATCGGCCTCGAGCGCGATGGCGTCGGCGGCCAGTGCCGCGCCGGGGGTCTCGATCATGGCGCCGAGCAGCGGCAGCTTCTCGGGCAGCTTCTCCCCGCGGCGGCGCAGCCGGCGGGCGACGCGGTCGAAGATCTCGCGCGCCTGCTTCACCTCCTCGGGCACCGTCACCATCGGCAGCAAGAGGCGGACATGGCCATGGGCATGGGCCGCGGCGACGCGCAGCACGGCGGCGAACTGCACCTCCAGCAGCTCGGGCCGCTTCAGCAGCATGCGCAGCCCGCGCAGGCCGAGCGCCGGGTTGGACCCGGCATGGACCGGCGCCACGCCCTCAGCCAGCGCCTCCATGTCCTTCTCGCCGCCCCAGTCGAGCACGCGGATGGTCACCGGCTGGTCGGCCATCGCCTCGACGATCTGGCTGTAGGCCTCGACCTGCGCGTCCTCGTCGGGCAGGTCCTCGCGGTTCATGAACAGGAACTCGGTGCGCAGCAGGCCGATGCCCTGGGCGCCGGCCTGGGCGATCAGCGGCAGTTCCTGCGGGATCTCGAGGTTGGCCTGCAGCTCGACCGCCTCGCCATCAGTCGTCTCGGCGGGCAGGCGCCGCAGCTTCGACAGCTTCGCCCGTTCCTTGGCGAAGGCCGCGAGCCGCTCCTTGGCCGCGGCCAGCGTCTGGTTCGAGGGATAGACCGTCACGGCGCCGCCGGTGCCGTCCAGCACCACCGGATCGCCGCGCTTCACCGCCTCGGTCAGCCCGTGCACGCCCAGGACGGCGGGGATGCCGAGGGCGCGCAGCATGATCGCGGTATGCCCGTCGGCGCCGCCTTCCTCGGTCGCCACGCCGGCGATGCGCGCGGGGTCGAGCAGCGCGGCATCGGCCGGCGTCAGCTCCTCGGCGACCAGGATGCAGCCCTCCGGCAGTTCCTTGAGGCTGCGGAAGGGCGTCGCGGTCAGGTTGCGCACTAGGCGGCGGGCGATGTCGCGCACCTCGGCCGCGCGGCGCGCGATGCCGGCCTTGTCGTCGTCCCTGACGGCGAGGATGGCGGCGATGATCGCTTCCGCCTCCTCGTTCACCGCGGTCTCGGCGCCCAGCAGCCCGGCCTCGATGCGCTTCTTCGCGCCGCGGATCAGCCGCGAGTTGCCGAGCATCATCAGATGCGCGTCGAGCAGGGGCGCGATCTCGTCCTGCGCTTCCTCGGGCAGCACGCCGATGCGCGTCTTGAGCTTGGCGACCTGCTTGCGGGAGAAGGCGACGGCGCCGGCGAGCTTCTGCTTCTCGTCGTCCACCTCCTCGTGGCCGATGGCGCGGTACGGCGCCTCGGTGGGCGGCTCGGAGGTGTCGTAGACGTCGCCGATCGCGATGCCGGGCGACACCGCGATGCCCGGGACCGAGACCTCCCGCGGCTTGGCCTTCCCCTTGGTCTTCGGCGTCTCAGTCTTCATGGAAGCCGGCCTCGACCAGGCCGGCGACCGCCTCGAGCGCTTCCTTGGCGTCCCAGCCCTCGGCCTCGATGGTGATTTCCGCGCCCTGGCCGGCACCCAGCATCATCAGCCCCATGATGGAGCAGGCCGGCACGCTCTCGCCGTTGCGCACCACGTTGACGCAGGAGGAGAAGCGCTCCGCGGTCGTCACGAGCTTGGCGGCGGCGCGCGCATGC
The DNA here is from genome assembly GCA_023424475.1 of Pseudomonadota bacterium. GTDB lineage: Bacteria > Pseudomonadota > Alphaproteobacteria > Acetobacterales > Acetobacteraceae > Neoroseomonas. The sequence goes on along the minus strand of JAFADX010000167.1, from coordinate 6,014 downwards.
AGGCCGCGGCTGTTGCAGACCACCACGCTGCGCCGCAGCACCAGGCCGGAACTGCCGGGATCGCAGCCGCAGGCCTCCGGCGCGGGGGCGGGGTCCGCCTCCACCTTCGTCCCGGGCTCGTCGGGCCATTCGTTCACGCGCCGTTCCTCCCGTTCGGCAGGGCCGGAGCCGCCTGTGCGCCCGCCGTCACGTCACGCCCGCAGGCGATGTATTTTCGCCCGGCGGCCACCGCATGGTCCACTGCCTGCGCGAGCGGCTCGCTGCCGCGCACCTTCGCGAGTTTGACCAGCAGCGGCAGGTTGACACCGGCCAGCACCTCGACCGGCCGCTCGCCCTCGGCCATCTGCATGGCGAGGTTGGACGGCGTGCCGCCGAACATGTCCGTCAGCACGACGACGCCGTCGCCCTGGTCCACTTCCTCGATCGAACGGCGGATGTCGGTCCGCGTGTGGTCCATGTCGTCGTCCGGCCCGATGCAAACGGTCGCCACCGCCTGCTGCGGCCCGACGACATGTTCCATGGCGTGGCGCAGCTCCTCGGCCAGGCGGCCGTGCGTGACGAGAACCATACCGATCATGATGCCTGCGTCAGGGCCTCCCGCCCCGGTGCCCGGCCGGCGGCGCGCGCCCCCGCCGCGCCGGCCGTCAGCTCGCGGTGGATCAGGTCCACCCGCCAGCCCTGTGTCTCTAGATGGTGTGCCAGACGCTCCGCCGCCAGGACCGAGCGGTGCTTCCCGCCCGTGCAGCCCAGCGCGATCGTCAGGTACTTCTTTCCCTCCTGCGCATATCTCGGCAAGAGCGGCCGCAGCATTTCCGTCATGCACCGCCAGAAGGGGGCGAAGTCGGGGTCCGCCTCGATATAGGCGGCGACCGGCGCGTCCTTCCCGGTCATCGGCCGCAGGGCGTCGACATAGTGCGGATTGCGCAGGAAGCGCATGTCGAGGACCAGGTCCGCTTCCCGCGGCAGGCCCTTCGCGTAGGAGAAGGAGACCACCGAGACCCCCATCCCCGCGCCGCCCTCGGCGCCGAAGCGCCGCTCGATCATGCGGCGCAGGTCGGGCAGCGGCAGGTCGGACGTGTCCACCAGCAGGTCGGCGGTCACGCGCAGCGGCTCCATGAGCGCGGCTTCCTGCGCGATGCCCTTGGCCACGCTGGCGCCGAGCGGGCCGCCCGGCGCCATCGGGTGCCGCCGCCGCGTCTCGGTGTAGCGCCGCAGCAGCACATCGGCCTCGGCGGTGGCGAAGACCAGTGTCGCGGCGATATCGGGCCGGAGGCGCAGCCGTTCCAGCAGCCGCAGCGCCGCCGCCGCGTCGAAGTCCCGCGTCCGGCTGTCCACGCCGGCGGCCAGGGGCTGCTCGCCATCCCCCACCAGCGCCTCGAGCACCGAGAGGGGCGGGTTGTCGACCGTTTCGTACCCGAGATCCTCGAGCACCCGGAGGATGGATGCCTTGCCGGCCCCCGACAGGCCCGTGACAAGGACCACCTGGCGCCGCTGCGGGGCCACGCCGTCCATCATGCCGCGAAGGCCCCCGAACGCTGCCGCGCCCGGCCGAGCGCAGCCTCGAGCGCCAGGCCGACCTTGTCGCAGGCCGAGGCCTCGAACCCATGCAGGGCGAGCAGCGGCACGCCGGCGGGGCCCCACCCCGCCGGCCGGGGCAGGCGGACCACCGCCTCGCGCGCGACGAGTTCGACCGCGAGCACCAGCCGTGCCTCTTCGGCCACAGGAAGCCCCTCGAATATCCCGACGCCCCGCACTTCCAGCATTCCTTTGAGCGATGGCGGCGCCGCCACCGCCGGACCCTCCAGCACCACCTGGTCGTCCGCCACGAGATCCCAGCCCCGGCCGATCAGCCTGAGCAGCAGGTCCGACTTGCCGGTGCCCGGGGCGCCCAGCAGCAGGACCGCCGCCCCGCCGCGCGAGGCGCAACTTCCGTGGACGAGCATCCCAGCAGAGCCATCCTGTCCGAGCGGCGGACCATGGCAGAAATGCGGCAGCAGGCAAAGCGCCGCGAGGCCGCCCCTGAAACCGGCCATGGACACCCCCGGAATGGCCGGGCACCTTCCGCGCCATGCCGACCCAGGACGACATCCGCGCCGCCGCCCGGCGCATCGCCCCCCATATCCGCCGCACGCCGGTGATCCGCCTCTCGGCCGGGGATACCGGCCTCGGCTTTCCGCTGACCTTCAAGCTCGAGCAGCTGCAGGTCACCGGCTCCTTCAAGCCGCGGGGGGCCTTCAACCGGATGCTGGCGGCCAGCCTGCCGGCGGCGGGCGTGGTCGCGGCCTCGGGCGGCAACCATGGCCTCGCCGTCGCCCACGCCGCGCAGGTGCTGGGCGTGAAGGCGGAGATCTTCGTCCCCGAGATCACCCCCGAGGCCAAGCGGAGCCGGATCACCGCGACCGGGGCGAGCCTCGTGGTCGGCGGCGCCGCCTACGACGCCGCGCGCCAGGCCAGCGAGGCCCGCGCCGCCGAGACCGGCGCGCTGCTCGTCCATGCCTACGACCAGGAGGAGGTCCTGGCCGGCCAGGGCACCGTCGGCATGGAGTTCGAGGAGGACGCGCCGGACCTCAGCCACCTCATCGTCGCGGCCGGCGGCGGCGGGCTCTATGGCGGCATCGCCTCCTGGTACCGGGATCGCGCCGATATCGTCATCGCCGAGCCGGACGAATGCCCGACCCTGTTCGTCGCCGGATTGTCCCAGCAGCCGATGGATGTCCCCTCGGGCGGCGTCGCCGCCGACAGCCTGGGCGCCCGCCGCGTCGGCAACCTGCCCTTCGAGGTGATGATGGCGGTCGGCGGCCGCGCCGTCGTCGTCAAGGACGAGGCGATCCGCGCGGCGCAGCGCTGGCTGTGGGACCGGCTGCGCGTGGTGGCCGAGCCGGGCGGCGCGACCGCCTTCGCCGTGCTGCTGTCCGGTGCCTGGGCGCCGCCCCCGGGGGGCGAGGTCGGGGTCCTGGTCTGCGGCGCCAATTGCGACCCGGCGAGCATCCTCGGCTGACGCCGCCGCCGGAGCGGGGGCCCCTTGCGGCGGCGCCCGCCCCCTGCGATGCACGCGGCCTCGCCGAAGGAGATCCGTCCATGGCCCTGACCCCCGCGCAGAAGACCGCCCTCGAGGGCGTGACGACCGCGACGCTGACCACCGTGCTGCTCAAGAAGGGCGTGCGGTTCTGCTACATCCAGGGCTCGCGCCCGATCGTGCCGGGCAGTGCGAAGCGCATCGTCGGCCCCGCCTTCACCCTGCGCTTCACCCCGACGCGCGAGGACCTCGCCACCGTCGATTCCTGGTCCTCCCCCCGTTCGACCCGCGCGGCGATCGAGGCGATGCCCGAAGGCTGCATCGCCGTCGCCGATGCCATGGGCATCACCGCCGCCGGCATCTTCGGCGACATCCTCTGCGCCCGCATGGCGAAGAAGGGCGTCGCCGGGCTGGTGACGGACGGCGTGCTGCGCGACGGCGCGGGCGTGATCGGCACCGGCCTGCCGGTGTTCTGCCAGGGTTATGTCGCCCCGGCCTCGGTCGCCGCGCTGAACTTCGTGGGCTGGGAGGAGACGATCGGATGCGGCGGCGTCACCGTCATCCCCGGCGACATCGTCGTGGCGGATGCCGACGGCGCGGTGGTGATCCCGCAGGCGATGCTCGATGCGGTGGTCGAGGCGGCGGTGGAGCAGGAGCGCCTCGAGGCCTGGATCATGACCGAGGTGGACCGCGGCGTGCCGCTGCCCGGCCTCTATCCGCCGAATGCCGAGACGAAGGCGCGGTACGAGGCGTCGAAGAAGTAGTCGTTCCTCCGCCTCAGGCGCCGGCGCGCGCATCCGCGCGCTTGGCTGATGCGCCAGGCGCTGGAACGTCCGGCTTGGCGGTTGGTCTGGGCGCGGTCGCGCCTTGCGCTCCCGGCCCGATGCCTCGGCATCGGGCCGAAGGGCTGCGGTTTCGCGGCCGACGTTTCCCCGCTTCTGGCTGACCTGTGCTCCCGGGGCCCGATGAGGCGCCGGCCCTTCCGGGGGGCTATTCGAGGACGACCTTGGACGGCGTGACCACGACGCCGTTCGACCGCCCATTGGGCGCGAAGGTTTCGATCCGGGTCGCATAGCCCTGGGCCGAGATCATGCCCGTCGCGACATCGACCGCGACGCGGGCAAAGATCGCGACGCGCGCCTCGGATTCGCCGCCTCGCAGCCGCCCGGCCAGCTCCACCGCGCAGCGCGCCACCAGCACCGGCCTTCCATGGATGGCTGCCGTTCCGTCCGGGCGGCACAGGCCGCCGCGTGCCGAGCCCTCGACCGGCAGGGTGAATCGGTCCAGCGGCCCGATCCGGCGCGGTTCCAGGCTCAGCGTCGCGAACTGGCCGCGCCAGGCGGCCAGCAGCGCCGCGCGGCGCGGATCCCCGGGCGGTGCGGTGCCATCGGCGCGCAGCGCCTCGAAATCCCCGATGCGGCCATCCGGGCCGCGCCGCACGGTCATCAGCAGGCCCGTCGCCTCGTGGCGCAGCGTCAGCCGCACGCCGTCGCCATCCGGCTTCGCCTCGGTGATCGTCAGGCAGTCGCGCTGAGGCGGGCGGCCGATGCGCAGCGTCTGCTCGCGGCAGAGGCGCTGCCACGGCCCCCAGGCCGTTCCGCCGATCGGGACCACCGCCCGCAGCATGCGCGGCGGCGCGTCCAGCGGCAGGATCGGCGCCGTGCCGCGCCAGTCGGCCGGCTCCTGGGCCAGCGCCGGCGCAGCGATCACCACGAGCGCGGCGAGCCAGCCCCTAGGCCGGCGCATGCGCGTCTTCCCGGAGATGCGCGCCCTGCCGCCGCAGCGCGGCGCGGATGGCGCGCGGATCGACCGCGCGGGGCTCGACCCCGGCATCGGCCGCCAGCGCCGCCGCCACGCCCGCCGCATGGCCGGTCAGCCAGCATTGCGGGATCTCGCGCAGGAAGGAATGGGAGGTCGCATCGCAGGACAGGTGCCGCCCTGGCGCCAGCAGCCCGTCCAGCCGTTCCGGCACCAGCGCGCCATAGGGCACCGAGACATTGGCGAATTTCGGCGACAGCGAGGGCGAGACTCCGATCTCGTCCGGCTGCACGCGGCCGTCCCAGCAGTCCCGCGTCACCGGCGAGACGCCGCGCAGGCGCCGCGCGTGGCGCACGCCGACCTGCGGCGCGGAGAGCATCAGCGAGGCATCCCCGAACCCCGGCGCGTCGCGGCGGTAGATCCGCAGATGCTCCAGCATCAGCCGGTGGCTGCGGATCTCGATCTCGGTCAGGTCGTCCACCTGCGTCGCGTCGTAGCCCGCGAGGCGCGGGCCCATGAACAGCGCCACGTCGTCGCGCCAGGAGACGAAGGCCTTGTCGAACAGCCCGGCCTCCCGCTTGCCGCGCGCGAGGAATTCGGCGAATTCCGCCGGCTTTTCCGCCCGCCAGGCGAGGAAGCGCGGCATGTCCACATGCGCGAACATCCAGGAGGTGTTGATGCAGTGGTGGATGTCGCGCTCGTCCGCGTCGCTGTCGGATGCCGCGCCGGCACGGGCATAGAGGTCGCCGTCGCCCGTCGCGTCCACCACCACCTTCGCGAGCACCGCGCGGCGGCCCTGCTTGCTCTCGAACGCCGCGCCGCGCACGGCGCCGTCGATCAGCACGGGTTCCGCGCCCCAGGCGTGGAACAGCACCTCCGCGCCGGCCTCGAGCACCATCTCGAGCGCGACGGCCTTCATCCATTCAGGGTCGCAGGTCGGCGAATGCGTCACGATGCCGTGGAAGGCGGCGGTGCGCGCCGCCCACCAGGCCGCGGTCGCCGCGTCCCGTGCGCCCCAGAGCCCCGGCGGCGGGCCCGCCACCGCGTCCTTCGGCAGCCGGTCGAGGTATTCCTCGGCGAAGCCGCGGATCACCTTGCGCCCGTCCCAGTCCGTCATCCGGTCGATCCAGATGACGAGGCCGCCGGTGGACAGCCCGCCCAGGTGGTTGTGCCGTTCCAGCAGCAGGGTGCGCGCGCCGAGCCGCGCCGCGGCGGCCGCCGCCGCCGTGCCGGCCGGGCC
>JAFADX010000074.1 GCA_023424475.1 Pseudomonadota bacterium | reverse complement strand
GTGGCCGAGAATGCCGCCGCCGTGCTCGAAGCCGTCGCCGGCCGCGCGCCGGGCCTGCGCATCACCCTCGACCCCGTCGAGTTCCGCGGCTTCCGCTATCATACGGGCGTCGCCTTCACGATCTACGGGCCGGGCATGTCGGGCGAACTGGGGCGCGGCGGGCGCTATGTCTCGCAGAACGACGAGCCGGCGACGGGCATGTCGCTCTATCCCGACGCGGTGCTGCGCGCCGCGCCGCCCGCGCCGGCGAAACCGCGCCTTTTCGTGCCGGTCGGCGCCGACGGCGCGCGCTTCCGCGCGCAGGGCTTTGCGACCGTTGCCGCGCTGGCGCCCGGGGACACGCCGCAGCGCCTGCGCTGCACCCATGAACTGAGGGACGGCGCGCCCGTCCCCGTCGTGACGAAGGACTGACCTCCATGGCCAATGTCGCCGTGATCGGCGCCCAGTGGGGCGACGAGGGCAAGGGCAAGGTGGTGGACTGGCTTGCCAGCCGCGCCGACATCGTCGTCCGTTTCCAGGGCGGCCACAACGCCGGGCATACGCTCGTCGTCGGCAACGAGACCTACAAGCTCTCGCTGCTGCCCTCGGGCGTGGTGCGCGGCAAGCTCGGCGTGATCGGCAACGGCGTGGTGCTCGACCCGCTGGCGCTGCTGAGCGAGATCGAGAAGGTGACGGCGCAGGGGCTGAAGGTGTCGCCCGAGAACCTGCGCATCGCCGAGAACGTGCCGCTGATCCTGCCGGTGCACCCCGCGCTCGATCGCGCGCGCGAGGCGGCGCGCGGCCAGGACAGGATCGGCACCACCGGCCGCGGCATCGGTCCCGCCTATGAGGACAAGGTGGGCCGCCGCTCCATCCGCCTCTGCGACCTCGCCGAGCCGGAGACGCTGAGCGCGAAGCTCGACGAGCTGCTGCTGCATCACAATTCGCTGCTGCGCGGCCTCGGCGCGCCGGAATTCCCCAAGAAGGAACTGCTCGACGGGCTGCTCGCGCTGGCGCCGAAGCTGCTGCCGTATTCCGAGCCGGCCTGGGAACTGCTCGACGAGGCGCGGACCTCCGGCAAGCGCGTGCTGTTCGAGGGCGCGCAGGCCGTCATGCTCGATGTCGACCACGGCACCTATCCCTATGTCACCTCCTCCAACACCGTCGCGGGCAATGCGGCGGCAGGGGCGGGGATCGGGCCGGATGCGATCGGCTTCGTGCTCGGCATCGCCAAGGCCTACACCACGCGCGTCGGCTCCGGGCCTTTCCCGAGCGAGCTGCATGACGAGACCGGCCGGCTGCTCGGCGAGCGCGGGCGCGAATTCGGCACCGTCACCGGCCGGCCGCGCCGCTGCGGCTGGTTCGACGCCTGCATGGTGCGCCAGGCGGTGAAGGTCGGCGGCATCAACGGGCTGGTGCTGACCAAGCTCGACGTGCTGGACGGGCTGCCGGAACTGAAGATCTGCACCGGCTACATGGTGAACGGCCAGGCGGTGAAGCGCCTGCCCGCCGCCTTCCGTGCCCAGGCCGCCGCGCAGCCGGTCTTCGAGACGATGCAGGGCTGGTCGGGCTCGACCAGGGGCGCGCGGTCCTATGCGGAACTGCCCGCCGAGGCGGTGAAGTACATCCGCCGCATCGAGGAACTGGTCGAGGCGCCGGTGGTGCTGCTCTCCACCAGTCCCGAGCGCGACGACACGATCATGATGCGCGACCCCTTCGCGGGTTGATCACGGTCACGTGCGGACGGGTCGCCTCATCAGCGCGACCCGTCCATGGTGCCTGGGCAACCACGATGGAGACCGGGACATGACCGCACCACGCTGGATCGCGACGGGCCTGCTGCTGGCCGTAGCGGGCTGCGCCGCGCCGGACACGCCGCCGGCTGCCGTCGCGCCGCCGGCCGCGCCCACGGCCAGCGCCGATGCGGCGCGCGCCATGCTGGGCGCCGAGGAGACGCTGGAGACCCTCGACCTCGGCACCGCCGGCACCCGCACGGTGGAAGGCGAGATCCGCGGCTACCGCACCACCGCCTATGCCGTCGCGATGCAGCCGGGGCAGGTGCTGGAGGTGCGGATGCAATCCTCCTCCCGCACGCCGGGCTTCAACGTCTTCGACGTCGCGCAGCCGCAGGGCCCGGCGATCCATCGCGGGGAGACGCAGGGCCGCAGCGCGAGGCTGACCGCGCGCAGTGCGACCACCTTCGTCATCCGGCCCTATGCGCCGCGCGCCTTTGCCCGGCGGGGCGCCATCTTCCGGTACAGCCTGGCCGTCACGCGACGGTAGCGAGGGATTCGGGCGCGGGGCGGCGGCATTGTCCGCCGCCCATGCCATCCCGCCAGATCCGAGGAGCCTTCATGGCGGCCCCGCCGCTTCTTCTGCTGCAGGATATCCGTCACGGCTTCGGCTCGACCCGCCTGCTCGACGGCGCCGCCCTCTCGGTCGCCCCGGGGGAACGGCTGGCGCTGGTCGGGCGCAACGGCTCCGGCAAGTCCACGCTGCTGAAGGTCGCGGCCGGGATCATCGAGGCCGAGGGCGGCACGCGGTTCCTCCAGCCCGGCGCGACGCTGCGCTACCTGGAACAGGAGCCGGATCTCTCCGCCTTCCCCGATGTCATGGCCTATGTGCAGGCGGGGCTCGGGCCGGCGGACGATCCCTACCGGGCGCGCTACCTGCTGGAGCAGCTCGGCATGACCGGGGCCGAGGCGCCCGCCGCGCTGTCGGGCGGCGAGACGCGCCGCGCGGCGCTGGCCCGCGCCCTGGCGCCGTCGCCGGACATCCTGCTGCTGGACGAGCCGACCAACCATCTCGACCTGCCGGCGATCGAATGGCTGGAAGGCGAACTCGCCGCGCTCGAATCCGCGCTGGTGCTGATCAGCCACGACCGGCGCTTCCTCGAGCGGCTGTCGCGGGCGATGGTCTGGCTGGACCGCGGCACCACGCGGCGGCTCGAGCGCGGCTTCGCGCATTTCGAGGAATGGCGCGACGAGGTGCTCGAGGAGGAGGAGCGCGAGGCGCACAAGCTCGCGCGCAGGATCGTGCGCGAGGAGCACTGGCTGCGCTACGGCGTCACCGCCCGGCGCAAGCGCAATGTCCGGCGGCTCGAGAACCTGCACGCGCTGCGCGCCAGGCGGCGCGAGCGCGTGGGCGCGCCGGGTCGCGTGACGATGGCGGCGGCCGAGGCCGCGGGCTCGGGCAATCTCGTCATCGCCGCGGAGGGGATCTCCAAGGCGTATGGCGACCGCTTCGTGGTGCGGGACTTCTCCACGCGCGTCATCCGCGGCGACCGCATCGGCATCGTCGGGCCGAACGGGGCGGGGAAGACGACGCTGCTCAACATGCTGACCGGCGTGCTGGCGCCGGATGCGGGCGAGGTGCGGCTCGGCACCGGGATCGAGATGGTCGGCCTCGACCAGCGGCGCGCGAGCCTCGATCCGTCGGTGACGCTGTCCGAGGCGCTGACGGAAGGGCGAGGCGACCAGGTGCATGTCAACGGCCAGCCGCGCCACGTCATCGGCTACATGAAGGACTTCCTGTTCACGCCGGAGCAGGCGCGCACCCCGCTCTCGGCGCTGTCGGGCGGGGAGCGCGGGCGGCTGATGCTGGCCCGCGCCTTCGCGAAGCCGTCGAACCTGCTGGTGCTGGACGAGCCGACCAACGACCTCGACCTGGAAACCCTCGACCTGCTGCAGGAACTCGTCGCGGACTACGCCGGTACGGTGATCCTGGTCAGCCACGACCGCGACTTCCTCGACCGCACGGCGACGAGCGTGATCGCGTGGGAAGGGGAGGGACGCTGGCAGGACTATGCCGGCGGCTATTCCGACATGGTCGCGCAGCGCGGGCATGGGGTGAAGGCCCGTGCCGCCGAGGCGGCCGCGAAGCCTGCGGCATCGAAGGCGGAGGCTGCTCCGCGTGCCGCCGCGCCGCCGCCGAGGCGCGTGCGCATGAGCGCCAGGGAGCAGCATGAACTGAAGACGCTGCCTTCGCGCATGGAGGCGCTCGGCAGGGAGATCGCGGCGCTCGACGCCAAGGTCGCCGACACCGCCTTCTATGCGCGCGATCCGGCGGGCTTCGCCAGGGCGACGGAGACGCTGGCGGCGGCACAGGCGGCGCTCGCCGACGCCGAGGAGCGCTGGCTCGAACTGGAGATGCTGCGCGAGGAGGCCGGTTAGGAATGTTCCGATCTGTCGGAACCGGCACCGGCCCGCACCCCCACCCGGCCACTCAACGACAGTATCCCGGATGGGTGGCCGGGTGGGGATGCGGGCCGGTGCTGGCCGATCGAGAAGGACCCTAGAGCAGATCCCGATCAGGTGGAATCACCTGAACGGGTGAAGATGCCCGCAGAAACAATGGGCTGGAGACGTTGCCGTGAGCCAGGGCGAACGGGAACGGCGCTAGGGCCGGCTCCCTCCGGGCAGGTGGATCTCCACCGCCAGGGCCGGCCCCGCGAAGGGGCGGTCGTCCGGCCCGGCCTGGCCGTGCCCGGTGCTCCAGAGCGCCGGCCAGGCGAGGCCCTCGACGCCGCTCGGCGAAGCGCCGGCGAAGGAGGTCCAGCGCGGGTCGGCATGGTCCCGGAACAGCAGGCCGCCGGGGCCCATGGCCGGGTGAAGCCCGACATGGATGTCGAACGCACCGTCCGGCCCCAGGTCCGGCCCGAACCAGAAGGTCGGGCTGCGGCCGGGCGCGCGGCCCAGGATCGCGGTCAGGGTCTGGCGCCGGCCCGTCAGGCCGAGCCAGAACGGTGCCAGCGCGCCCGGCGCCTGGGCGGAGAGGATCGTCTGGGCCGCTGCCCAGGGGCTTGGCGCGCTGCGTCCCCGGCAGCGCAATTCGACCATTGCCCGGCCGTCCTGGGCGCCGCTGAACATGGCCGGCTGTTCGCCGGCTTCCAGGCGCCGCCAGGATGCCGCGGCCGCCTGCGGGGGCGGCCAGGTGAGCGCCTCCCGCACGGTGCCCTCGGTGTCGAGCACCTGGTATCGCAGCCCTTCCTCGTCGAGTGCGGCCTGGACGCAGTGCAGGTACTCGGCGCCCTCAGGCATGCGGTGCGCGGTGCCGGCGCCGGCGGTGCACAGTTGCAGCACGCCGCGATGCACCTGCACGTCGAAGGCGAGGATGTGGCTGCAGACATAGGCCGCGACGCCAGCCTCGACGAGAATGTCCCAGAAGCCTCCGCGCTCCGCGTGGTCGATCTCCCGCTGGCATGAGCCCGAGAAGCCGTTGACCGGAAAGACCGGGTGATGGCCGAGCACGATGCGGTGCCGCGCATCGGCATGTTCGGCCAGGACCGTCTTCAGCCAGTCGGTCTCGACATGGCCCTCGCCGCCGAGCCCGGTCCAGAGCGTGTGCACGAAGACCATCAGCAGATCGCCCCGCCGCACCCAGTAGGACAGGCCCTTCTGGTCCGCGGGCCCGTTCCGCGGAAGGCGCAGCACCTCGCGGAACACGGCCTCGCTCATCGCGTCGTAGGCCGTGTGGTTGCCGGTCGTGTGCCACATGGGCGTGGCGCCGCGGTCGAGCCAGGCCATCTCGACGTCCAGCCAATGCCGCCATTGCGCGCGCAGCGCCGCGGCGTCGGGGGTGAGGCCGATGATCTCGTCGCCGGGAAAGAGGATGAAGTCCGGCCGGGGGTCGAGGCGGCGGAGGACGGCATTCACTGCCGCGAAGGTCCGTTCGTGCGGCGCGCCCGGCACGCCCGAGCAGGAATCCCCGTAGATCGCGAAGCGGTGGCCCGGGCCGCGCGGCAGGATCGCCGGGATGGCGTCACCGGACATGGATGGCCGTCCCGGGCATTGCGATCATGCGCCTGCTTCCTTCGCGGGGCGGGCAGTTCAGACCATCCGGGCGGGCGAAGGAAGCCCGCCGCGCGCCACTCGAAGGCGTTGCCCGGCCGCATGCCGAGACGGCGGAACACCCGGGCGGCGGGGCAGCGGCCGGTGACGGCGGCCTGCATCATGTTCGCCCCCGCGAAGGCGGTCAGCAGGTACCACCATGGCGAGACGAAGGTGCCTCAACGGGCGGCGGCCGGCGCGGCGCTGCGGCGCAACGCCTCGATCCGCGCGACGATCCCGCGCTGGATCTGCCCGTTGCCATCGATGTTGAAATGGCCGAGGCCCGGGGTGCGGGACTGGTCGACATTCTCGATCGTGCCATCGAAGCCCGGTTGGGGCGTCAGCGGCCGGCCGAAGCCGTTCCCGGCCTGGTAGTAGTTGACCACCTGCCGCGGGCCTCGCGGGACCATGCCGACCAGCACGGGATCGAGGGTGACGAGCAGGTCCGTCGCCAGCGCGGCCGACGCGATCCGGCCCGCGACCCCGATCGCCGTATCGGCCCCCGAGCGAATGCCCGCCGAGGCAGAGAGGGCGCGGCAGCCGGCTCTGCCGTGCGAGGTCGATCAGCCGGTCCGCCAGTTGCGGGCCCGCCAGGTGGCTGTGCACCGAGGCGCTGTATCCGGCCTCCCGCAGCCGTCGCGCGAAGCTGTCGAGCCCCGTGGAGATGTCCGCGATGCCGCGGAAGAGCACGACGCGTGCCTTGGCCGGGCCCGACAGCGGTTCGCCGATGCCGGTGGCGCAGCCGGCAAGGGCGAGCGGCGCGGCGAGGAACGACCGGCGCCCGGCGCGGGGCGAGGACAGGCACGGCATGACGGGGGCGCGGCGATACCGATGGGGCGAGGGGCTGCCCGAGCATAGGTCGCCCGCCGCCCATCGGCGAGACGGCGGCGCCGTTCAGTCCGCCTCGGCCAGCAGCGCTTCGAGGTCGAGCCGCCTCGTGTGCATCTGCAACCCGCCCGCGGCATCCCGCGGCCATTCGGCGTCGGGCCGGTCGCGGTAGAGTTCGACGCCGTTGCCGTCCGGGTCGCGGAGGTAGATCGCTTCCGAGACACCGTGGTCGGAGGCACCTTCGAGCGGCCAGCCGGCCTCCAGCAGGCGCTGCAGCGCCCGGGCGAGCGCCCGGCGGTCCGGATAGAGCAGCGCGACGTGGAACAGCCCCGTCGTGCCCGGCGGCGGCCAGGCGCCGTCCTTACTCTCCCAGGTGTTGAGGGCGATGTGGTGGTGGTAGCCGCCGGCCGAGAGGAAGACGGCCTGGTCGCCGTAGCGCTGCTGCTCCTCGAGGCCGATGACATCGCGCCAGAACCGCAGCGCGCGGTCGAGGTTCGCGACCTTCAGGTGGACATGGCCGATGCGCGTGCCGGGATGGATGGCGGCGCGGGGGGTGCGTTCGGGCAGGGTATCGGGCATGGCGAGCGGCTCCTCTCCGCTGCCCCGGGATGTGTGCCCTGCCGGGGCGCGCGGCCAATGGAATCGGCGGATCATCGCCATCGGCGGCGCGAATGGGTGGGCCGGCGCGCCGCTGCCGGCGCGGTGACGCATGCGGCCGGCCGGCAGCCGGTCGCGGGGCGCGAAGGGGAGGCCGCGCCCGGCGATCCCCGACCGGACGGCGTCGCGGCAGGACAGC
>JAFADX010000020.1 GCA_023424475.1 Pseudomonadota bacterium | reverse complement strand
CTGGCCGATGGCGCCGACCACCTCGGGCGGCGCCGCCGCAGCCTGGAGGCGGGCAAGCGCCACCGCTTCGTCCCGCCGGCCCAGCGCGAGCAGGCGCTGCGCCCGGTCCACCCCGGCGCGTGCGCGTTCCTGCGCCAGGATCTGTTCGGGGATGTGCAGGGCGCGCGCGCGGGCCCACATCGCCTCGGCCCAGGTGGCGTGGCCGCGGCCATGGGCAGCCCGGCCCATCAGGCGGAACCAGTGGCCGGACCGGGCGCGGCGCTCCCGCATCAGGGCGCGCAGGGCGGCGATGTCGCCGTCCAGGGCCGGCGGGACCACCTGGCTCAGCACATCCGATCCGGTCAGCAGCCAGATCGCCGAATGCCCGGCATGCGGCGCGCGCAGCAGATGGACCGGCCCCGTTTCGGCCGCGAGGCGGGCATGGAACCAGTCCACCCCGTCATAGGGGTCGGCCAGCACCACGGCGAAGGGCGCGAGGTCCTCGCCGGCGAGGCGCATCCCGGCATGCAGGCCCGGGCGGAAGAAACGGTGGAAGCGGGTATCGGCCGGCACGTCCGCCGGCGCGATGCTGACCTGCGGCGTGACTGCGATGACGGCGTCGAGCCCGAGGCGGCGCCCGTGCTTGAGGGCGCCATAGGCACCCATGCTGTAGCCGTAGCCGAGGCTGCGCAGCTTCAGCGCGGCGCGCACCGCCGCCGCCGCGGCCTCGATGGAAGCGAGAGGATACCAGTTCTCGCGCCGCGCGACGATGCCGATGGCATCAAGGTCGAGCCGGTCCGCCGCCTCGCGCCCCCAGAAGGCGTCCCCCTTCGGCCGGAAGGTCAGGTCGCCGAAGGTCACGAGCGTGTGTTCCGAGCGTCCCGGCCGGTGCAGCACGAGGATCTCGCGGTCCTCGAACAGGATGCGCGTCGGCGCCGGGGGCATCAGGCCCGCGCAGCCTCCTCTGGCGTCAGCAGGCGCAGCGCGAGGGCGTGCAGTCCCCCCGCGAACTCGGCGTCGAGCACCGCATGCACGGCGCGCGAACGTGCCACGCGGGACTGTCCAGCGAAGGCCGGGGAAACGACGGCGACGCTGTAATGCGTCTCGCCGCCCGGGCGGGCGCCGGCATGGCCGGCATGCTTCGCGCTGTCATCCTGCACGAGGACCTGCGCCGGGGCGAAGGCGGCTTCCAGCGCGGCGCGGATGCGGTCGGCTCGGGTCTGGGGCATGAGTGCTTTTCCGGCCTTTGGCCCGGCCTGCCAAGGGGGCGCGACGCGCCTTGCGGGACGCCCCTGCCACGCCCATAACCACGCGATGCCCCGACCTGGCAGCAAGGCCGCGCCGGAACTCGACGACGACGGCGCACCGCCGCGCCGCTGCGACCATCCCGGCTGCCTCGAGGCCGGCCTGTTCCGCGCGCCCCGCGACCGGACCCTCAAGGAATTCCTGTGGTTCTGCCTGCCCCATGTGCGCGCCTACAATGCGGCCTGGGATTTCTACAAGGGCATGACCACATCGGAGATCGAGGCGGCGCTGCGCTCGGACACAGCGTGGCAGCGGCCGTCCTGGCCGCTCGGGCGGCTCGGGGGTGCGGGGCGCTTCGACCCGGAGTTGCTGCGCGACCCTTTCAGCGTCCTCGGCCAGGAGGCGCCGACACCGCGCCGGCGGCCGCGCGACGAGAACCAGGCGCCGCCCGAATTGCGGGCCGCGCTCGACCTGCTCGGCCTCGCCTGGCCGCTCGACCAGGCGGAGTTGCGGGGCCGATACAAGGAACTCGCCAAGCGGTACCACCCCGATGCCACGGGCGGGGATCGCGGGGCGGAGGAGCGGCTCAAGGATATCAACCGCGCCTACAGCCTGCTCAAGCGCCGCGTCCCGGCGCGCAGGACCGGCGCAGCCCAGCCCGAGGCCGCCGCCGCCGGGTAGCCGGACGGACGGGACGGGCCTAGAATGACAACGACAGTCACGGAACCGGACTTGCGATGAACAAGGTTGCCCAGATCTCCGAAATCCGCCCGACCTCGGCCATCGAGGCCCCGGACCTCAAGGTGAGCGCGCGCGAACTCTTCGGCGTGGACATCGACATGGAGGTGCCGGCCTTCTCGGTGCGTACCGAGCACGTGCCGGAGATCGACACCACCTATCGCTTCGACAAGGAGACGACGCTCGCCATCCTCGCGGGCTTCGCCTTCAACCGCCGCGTCATGATCCAGGGCTACCACGGCACCGGCAAGTCCACGCATATCGAGCAGGTGGCCGCGCGGCTCAACTGGCCCTGCATCCGCGTCAACCTCGACAGCCACATCAGCCGCATCGACCTGATCGGCAAGGACGCGATCGTCATCAAGGACGGCAAGCAGGTCACCGAGTTCCGCGAGGGCATCCTGCCCTGGGCGCTGCAGCACCCCTGCGCGCTGGTGTTCGACGAGTACGACGCCGGCCGCCCGGACGTGATGTTCGTGATCCAGCGCGTGCTGGAGGTCGAGGGCAAGCTGACGCTGCTCGACCAGAACAAGGTGATCCGGCCGAACCCCTGGTTCCGGCTGTTCTCCACCGCCAACACGGTGGGCCTCGGCGATACCACCGGCCTCTATCACGGCACGCAGCAGATCAACCAGGGCCAGATGGACCGCTGGTCGATCGTCGCCACCCTGAACTACCTGCCGCACAAGCAGGAGACGGACATCGTGCTGGCCAAGCTCGGCCAGGAGAACGACCCGAAGATCCGCAAGCAGGTCGAGGCGATGGTCGCGCTGGCCGACCTGACGCGCGCCGGCTTCATCGCCGGCGACATCAGCACCGTCATGTCGCCGCGCACGGTCATCACCTGGGCCGACAACGCGCGCATCTTCGGCGATGTGGGCTTCGCCTTCCGCCTGACCTTCCTCAACAAGTGCGACGAGGCCGAGCGTTCGACGGTGGCCGAATACTACCAGCGCTGCTTCAACGAGGAGGTCCCGACGGGGCTGCTCCGCAAGGCGGGATGACGCATGGCCTCGACCGCCCGCTTCCGGCTGCACCACGCACCCCGGACGCGCGCATTCCGCATCCTGTGGATGCTGGAGGAATGCGGCGCGCCCTATGAGCGCGTGCCGCACGACCTGAAGCACGGGACCCACAAGACGCCCGGATTCCTCGCGATCAACCCGGATGGCAAGTTGCCGGTGCTGGAGGATCGCGGGCCGTCGGGCGACTGGCAGGACGTCGTGGTGACCGAGAGCCTCGCCATCTGCGCCTACCTCGCCGACGCGACCGGCACGCTGGCGCCGGCGGCGGGCACGCGGGCGCGCGGCACCTACGCGACCTTCCTCGCCTATGGCGGCACGGTGCTGGAGCCGGCCATGGCCGAGATCGCCTTCCCGCGGAAGGATCCGCCGCCAGCCACCGCCCTCGGCTGGCCGCCCTTCGCCGAGGCCGCGGCGCGGGTGGAACGGCAGGTCGCCGCCTCGGGCGGGCCCTATCTGCTCGGGCCGGACTTCACGGCCGCCGATGTGATGAGCGGCGGGATGCTCCGCTTCGCCGCCGCCTTCGGCTTGTACAAACCGGGATCGGCGGCGGCGGACTACCTCGCCGCGCTGGAGGCCAGGCCCGCCATGACGCGCGCCAAGGCCATCGAGGAAGCCGCGATCGCGGCTGCAGGGACATCGCCATGAGCGGCAAGCAGGACCTCACGCGCCAGGAAGAATTCAAGCGCGCCACCGCGGGCGCCCTGCGCGCCATCGCGCATGCGGACCCCGAGGTGCAGGTCGCCTTCCAGCCCGGCCCCTCGGG
>JAFADX010000375.1 GCA_023424475.1 Pseudomonadota bacterium | reverse complement strand
GCCACCCAACGACAGTATCCCGGATGGGTGGCCGGGTGGGGGTGCGGGCCGGTGCCGTCTGATCGAAAGGAGCTCTGGAGCCGTTCCCATTCGCCCCGGCTCACGGCAACATCTCCAGCCCTTTGTTTCGGCGAGCATCTTCACCCGATCAGGCGATTCCACCTGATCGGGTGAAGATGCTCTGGAGCCGTTCCCGTTCTCGGTTGCGCCCAGGCCGCGGTGATGGCGGGGTTACTTGCGGCGCGCCTGGACGATCACGCCGTCATTCTCGAGTGCGGCGATCTCCGCCTCGGAGAAGCCGCGCGCAAGCAGCACCTCCCGCCCATGCTGGTTGAAGCGCGGCGGCTGCGACCGCGCCCCGCCCGGCGTGCGGGAGAGCTTGATCGGCGTGTTCAGCGCACGGAAGTCGCCGATCTCGGCGACCATGTTGCGGAACGCCGTGTGCTCGGCCGCCATCGCCTCGTCCACATGCAGGACCGGGCCGGCCGGCAGGCCGGCGGCGAGCATGCGGCGCGTCAGGTCGTGCCCGTCCTCCTCCGCGAAGCGGGCGTTCAGCACCTCGGTCAGCGCGGCCCGGTTGACCACGCGCTCCCCGTTGGTGGCGAAGCGCGGGTCCTTCGCGACCTCGGGGATGCCGAGGAAGTCGCAGAACTTGCGGAAGGCGGGGTCGTTGCCGGCGGCGACGAAGATCTCGCAGGTCTTCGTCGTGAACTTGGAATAGGGCGCGAGGTTCGGGTGCGGATTGCCCGTCGCCCTGGGCCGCTTGCCGGAC
Source organism: Pseudomonadota bacterium (assembly GCA_023424475.1). Classification (GTDB taxonomy): domain Bacteria; phylum Pseudomonadota; class Alphaproteobacteria; order Acetobacterales; family Acetobacteraceae; genus Neoroseomonas. Next base: position 10,560 of record JAFADX010000375.1, on the reverse strand, counting down.
AGGAAGTAGTTCGCGGCATGCGGATGCAGCAGCGCCATGCCGCAATCGTGCAGCGTCATGTCGCAATACTGGCCGCGGCCGGACTTCTCGCGCTCGTGCAGCGCCATCAGGATGGCGATGGTGCTGAACAGGCCCGTCGCGATGTCCACGATCGGGTTGCCCAGGCGCGTCGGGCCCGAGGTCTCGGTGCCGTTGATCGACATCAGCCCGGTCATCGCCTGCAGCACGGCGTCGTAGCCCGGGAAGCCGCCGAGGGGACCCTCGCCGCCGAAGCCCGAGACGCGGCAATGGATCAGGCGCGGGAATGTCTTCGACAGCACGGCCTCGTAGCCGAGGCCCCACTTCTCCATCGAGCCTGGCTTGAAGTTCTCGACCAGCACGTCGGCGCCTTCGAGCAGGCGCAGGAGCACCTCGCGCCCCGCGGGCCTGGAGAGGTCGAGGCCGACCGACCGCTTGTTGCGGTTGACGCCGACGAAATAGGAGGCGTCGCCGTCGGTGTTGAAGGGCGGGCCCCAGTCGCGGACCTCGTCGCCCTGCGGGGGCTCGAGCTTGATGACCTCGGCGCCGTGGTCCGAGAGGACCATGGTGCAGTAGGGGCCGCCGAGCACCCGCGTCAGGTCCACGACGCGCAGGCCGGCGAGCGCACCCGGGGATGTGGCGAGGCCCTTGGGTGAGGCGGCGGTGCCGTCCATGGCTGCATTCCCTTCCTTCAACGGGGGCGGAAGATGCGTCAGCGGGGCGCGTTTGTCGAACCGCACCGTCGGCAGGTCAGACCCCGAGCACGATCGCGACGCAGAGCGCGGCGACCAGCCCGCCGGCCACCGCGCCGGCCAGCAGCGGGGCCGGCGAGCCGGGCTGCAGCGCCCCGGGCTGGCCCAGCGGGTGGGAGAAGGTCATGACCGTGCCGCGCGGCGGCGGGCCCTTGGGCGAGGCCAGCCGCAGATGCGCCACCCGGACCTCGCCGGCCGCGTCGCGATAGGCGATCTCGGAGCTTGCCGCCGGGTCGCCGGGCTCCGGCGCCGAGCGCACGATGCCCTCGACCACCACCCAGTCGCGCCGGCCCTGCCACATGGCGAGGCAGGTGCCGCCGACCAGCAGCGCCGCCGGCAGCACGGCCCAGAGGACCAGCGCCGACAGGGCCGGATCGGCCAGCCGCCCGGTCATGCCGCGCGGGAACGGCCCCAGACGCGCCTGCAGAACTCGGGGTAGGTCTCGGCCATCTCGTCGCAGACCGCCCCGCGCAGCAGGGCAAGCTCCGCCTCGGTCGGGTCCGGCGTCGCGGGGATGTCGCCTTCGACGTCGAAGGCGAAGCCGGTCGCCCCGCGGACGCTGTCCACCGTCTCGCCGGGATGCAGCGATTCCAGCGAGAAGCGGGCGCGGTCCGGGTGGAAGCGGAAGACGCATCTGCCCGTCACCAGCGCCTGCGCCGTGCCGCGGCGGAACACGCCGGGCGGCGAGACGCCGGGGGCGGAGATGTTGTCCACCTTCTCGACCAGCACGCGCGGGGAATGCTCCTCGCGGAACAGGATGGTGCGCGGGGTCATGAAGTACATGAAGGCCGAGCCGAAGGAGCCCGGGAAGCGCACGCCCATGCCGGGCCATTCGCCGGTACCGACCAGGTTCAGGTTGGCCTGCCCGTCGATCTGCCCGCCGCCGAGGAAGAACAGGTCGATCCGCCCCTGGCCGGTGAGGTCGAAGAGTTCGCGCGTGCCCTCGGTGAAGGGATTGCCGCTGCGCCGGTGCAGCAGGGACAGCCGCACCGGATGCCCCATCAGCTTCACCAGCCAGCAGGCGGCCGCCGGGATGGGGGAGGCGGCGCCGACCGCGATGTGCCGGGCCGGCGGCGCGGAAGGATCGAGGATCAGCCGGGCCAGCGTGGCGGCGAGGCGTTCTTCCGGGGCGATGTCCCGGCCCGGCCGGTCCACGCCTCCGGCGCCCGGCTGCGCTTCCGCGTTGCGGCGATCCGACGGGCTCATTCCGCGGCGACCTTCTGCGCGGCGCCAAAGACCTCGCGGTCGAGCCAGGCGCGGAAGCCCTCCTCGGTCTTCGCGGCGCGGGCGTATTCGGTGACGTAGGCGCCGTCGAAGCCGTATTCGTCGAGCAGGGCCGAAGGCCGCGCGCCGCGCGCGGCGATCGCCGTCGCGGTGACATAGGTGGCGCTGATCGCGCCCGAGGCGAGGCGCTCGTCCTCGAGGAAATTGCCCTCGACCACGCGCTCGACCGTCACCAGCGCGGCCTTCGAGGCATGGGCGATGGTCGCGCATTCGCGCCGCCGGCCGAGCCAGACATTGCCCTCGCCGTCGGCCATGACGGCATGGAACACCGCGAAGTCGGGCTGCCTGGCGGGCAGGAGGACGATCGGGTCCTCGCCGGTCCCGGCGAAGGGATTGGGGATGACCTTCCAGTCCGGCCGGTTGGCGAGGATGTCGGAGCCGATGATCCCGCGCAGCGGCATGAAGGGCACGCCCTTCTCGCTCGCCTGCAGCATGGTGTGGATGGCCGGGCAGGTGGCGTCGCGCACCCTGATGCGGCCCTGCTTCAGCGCGGCCGAGAAGCGCGGGGCGAAGCCGGCCTCGCCGAGCGAGACGGCCGAGGTCTCGACCTCGGCGACGCAGCCCGCGCCGATCAGGATGTCGGTGGCGAAGCCCGAGACCGGCACGCCGAGCAGGCGCAGGTTCCGCGCCCCCTTGCGGATCAGCGCCTTGGCCAGCGCGACCGAGGGCAGCGAATTGTCGGGCGGCATCGCGACCAGCGCCCCGTCGGGCACCATCGCGGCAAGGGCGTCCACTGTCGTCATGGCCATGCTCGGATCCTCCGTGTCCGAGGCTACTACGCGCCCGCTGCGCGCGGGGATACCCTCCCGGCGCATGGAAGCCGTCACGCTCGCGGGACCCCGCCTGATCCTGCGCCCCTGGCGGGCGGAGGACCTCGATCCGCTCTTCGCCATCAACGGGGATGCGGAGAGCATGCGCCACTTCCCGGCCGTGATGACGCGCGCCGAGAGCGACGCCTGGGCGGCCCGCGTCCAGGCCCATTTCGCCGAGCACGGCTGGGGCTTCTGGGTGGTGGAGGAGCGCGGCGGCGCGCCCTTCGTCGGCGTGGTGGGCCTGCTGAACATCCCCTGGACCGCGCGTTTCACCCCCGCGGTCGAGGTCGGTTGGCGCATCTCCCCCGCCTTCCGCCGGCGCGGGATCGCGGAGGAAGCCGCGCGGATGGCGATCGGCTTCGGCTTCGGCACGCTGCGGCTGCCCGAGCTCGTCGCCTTCACGGTGCCGGGGAACGAGCCGTCCTGGCGGCTGATGGAGCGCCTCGGCATGCGGCCCGACGGCGCGTTCGGGCATCCGCGCCTGCCGGAAGGGCACCCGATGCGCCGCCACCTGCTCTACCGCCGTGCCGCGCCCGGCGGCTGAGGCCGGCGCGAACCCCTCCACAATCGTGTGCGGGCGTCGCATCATTCCCGGCGCAGACCATGACGCGCCAGGAAGGAGGTTCCCATGTCCCGCATTCCGTCGCTTGGCCTCTTCCTCGCCCTGGTATCGGCGCCCGCGATGGGCGCCTCGGTCACCACGGCCTGGGTCGAATTGCCGAACGCCGACCAGGAGGAATGCCTCGCCACCGGGTCCCGCATCGTGGAGGGCCTCGGCTTCCGGCCCAGCATTTCGCGGGACCGCCAGACCGTCTTCAGTTGGCGGGGCGAGGAGGCGCTGACCATCCGCTGCATCTCCGGCAAGGGCATCGCGGCGATCTTCGCCTGGGTGCATGATCGTTCCGGCGACAGCGGACGCCTGGTCGAGCAGGTGACGCAGGGCTACCGGAACGGGGGCACCGGGGGCGGCAACTTCGGCGGAGGCGGCGGCAATTTCGGCGGCGGTGGGGGCAACTTCGGCGCCGGCAACCTCGGTGCGGGGAATCTCGGTGGGGGGAACCTCCGCGCCGGCCAGGGCGGCGTGACCAAGCGCTGAGAGACCGCCTGGAGAAGCCGGCTCCGGCTTCCCGCCCGGTCACCTGCTCCGGGAACCTCGTCGCCGGGCGGTCCGGGCGGGGCGCGGGCCGCTGCCGCACATGGACATGCGCCGCTTGGCGCCGTCCCGGACAGCCTCCGGGAACCGCGCCGGAAGTGGCGCCGCGCGGCCCGGGCAGTCCCTGGCGCGGCGCCGGTCGCCCTTGTCCGGGCCGGCCAAGGTGACACATCCTCCCCCGGTGTCGGAACGCAGCATGGCCGGCCAGCCCCGGGCGGCGGTGCAGTGCCCGGCGGTTCGGGCCGGCGCGCCGCCGGCGCGCCCCTTGTCGCTTGCCGGCGCGCCAGCGTGCCCGCTTTCCAGGACCGACCGCATGACCGTCACCAAGCAGGAATTCCGCGACGCCATGGCCCGCCTCGGCGCGGCGGTGAACATCGTCACCACCGACGGGCCGGCCGGGCGGGGCGGGCTGACGGTCAGCGCGGTCTGCTCGGTCACCGACGACCCGCCGACGCTGCTGGTCTGCCTCAACCGCGGCAGCCCGCAGAACCGGCTGTTCAAGGACAACGGCGTGCTCTGCGTGAACAGCCTGGCCCCGGGGCAGGAGGGGCTGTCGGCCCGCTTCGCCGGGCGCAGCGCCGGGGCCGACATGGCCGAGCGCTTCGGCCATGCGACCTGGGGGCTCTTGGCGACCGGCGCGCCGGCGCTGGACGGCGCCACCGTCTCCTTCGATTGCCGCATCGCCGAGGTGGTCGAGCGCGGCACCCACAGCGTCATGTTCTGCGAGGTCGAGGCGGTGCGGCAGGGCGCGGCCTCCCGTGGGCTCATCTGGTTCAGCCGCGACTATCACCGGGTCGGGGGCGGGTGATCCGCGTCACCGCACCGCAGCAATGCTTCCATGCCAAAGCCGCAAAGGTGCCTTCATCCTTGATGACCCTATGCTTCCTCTGCGGTGGCAAGGAGCGAGCCCGATGACTGAAGTGAAGGTTGAACTGCCGGAACAGGTGGCCGAGGAGATCGCGCGGCGTGCGGCGGCCCTCGGCACGACGGCGGAGGAATGGATGGCGGCGGTGCTCCGCGACGTGGCGGCCGACCTGCCCGAGACGACCGAGGACGGCCCGGACGCCTGGATCGCGCGCTGATGTAGGGGCGCGAAGGCCAGGCCTTCGCGCCTTTCGGACGCCGGGCGCCGCGCATCCGCGCGGCCTGGCGTCGCGGCACCTGCCATGGGCCGCGTTCGCGGCTTCGGTCCCATGGGCCGCAGGTCTGGGCCGTCCTGGTCGGATGGCTGTTCGACGGCGCCCAGGTGCCGACCCCTACCACTCCCCGTAGAAGACCCCCGCCGCCTTGTGGCGGTCGGTGCGCAGCTCCGCCTCGGCCCAGGTGATCGTCGTGCGCCGCTTGAGGCCGGCGAACCAGGCGAGCAGGCGCTCGCGCATCGCCTCGCGCACGCCCTCGAGCGACGGGTCGGCACCGAGGTCGTGGAATTCCTCCGGATCCGCCGCGAGGTCGAACAGCATCGGGCGGAAGCCGTCCGTCCAATGGACGTATTTCCAGCGGTCGGTGCGCACCATCCAGGCGTGATGCTGGCCGGTCTTCAGGCCGAGCCGCCGCCGCGCCCCGCGCAGGGTCCAGTCGAGCTCGCTGAACACCGCATCCCGCCAGGCCGGCGCGGCGCCGCGCGTCAGCGGCAGCAGCGAACGCCCCTCCACCAGGTGTTCCGCCGGGTCGAGGGCGAGCGCATCGAGGATCGTCGGCACCACGTCGATCGCCTCGACGAAGCGGGGGTCCACCGTGCCGCGCGTCGCCTCGGCCTCGGCCGAGGGATCGAAGACCAGCATCGGCACCCGCTGGATGCAGTCGTGGAACAGCTCCTTCTCGCCCAGCCAGTGGTCGCCGAGATAGTCGCCGTGGTCCGACGTGAAGACGACCAGCGTGTCCTGCCAGCGGCCGAGCCGGTCGAGCGCCTCCCACACGCGGCCGAGATGATGGTCGAGCTGCGCGATCAGGCCCTGATAGGCCGGGCGCACCGTCGCGATGCAGTCGTCGTTCTGGAAGGACTGCGCGACTTCCTCGTCCTGGAATGCGCGCAGGACCGGATGGGCGGCGTTGCCGCGCTCGGCAGGGTCGCGCGCCACCGGCAGGCATTGGTCGGGCGCATACATCGCGTGATAGGGCGCCGGCGCGATGTAGGGCCAGTGCGGCTTCACGTAGGAGAGGTGCAGCACCCAGGGCGCCTCGCCCCGCTCTTCCATGAAGGCGATCGCGCGGTCGGTGGTGTAGGCGGTCTCGCTGTGCTCCTCCTTCACGCGGGCGGGCAGGCGGGCATGGCGCATCTTCCAGCCGTTCCGCGTGTTGCCGGCCGCGTCGGTCACCGCGATGACGTAGTCGGTCCAGGGGTCCCTGCTGTCGTAGCCCTGGGCGCGCAGCCAGTCGGCATAGGCGCTGTCGGTCTCGGCGTGGTGGCCGTCATGGCGGTCGACGAGCGTGAACCAGCCCTCGCGCAGCAGCACGGCGAGCTCGTCCTGCCCGTCGAGCAGCAACCGCTTCATGCCGTGCGCATCGGGCAGCATGTGCGTCTTGCCCGCGAGGGCGAGGGCCCGCCCGCTCTCGCGCAGGTGCCAGCCCAGCGTGACCTCGCCGATCGAGAGCGGCACCCGGTTGTGCGTCGCGCCGTGGGAGGAGACGTAGCGCCCCGTATAGGCCGACATGCGCGACGGGCCGCAGATGCCGGACTGGACGTAGGCCCGGGAGAACCGCACGCCGCGCGCCGCCAGCGCATCGATGTTCGGCGTCCGCAGGAAGGGATGGCCGGCGCAGCCGAGGTGATCCCAGCGCAGTTGGTCGCACATGATGTAGAGCACGTTGCGGATGGCCATGCGCCGGTCCTTGATGTCCCGCTCCGCAGCCTAGCGGCGCCGCGGCGCGGGGGAAGGGGCGGGCCGCATGGCGGCAACCGCCTCGGCGAAGCCGGCGGCCTCGGCGTCCTCGAGCGGCGTCGGGCCGTCGTCGATCCGGGTGCGCGCGGCGATGTCGGCGCCGTGGTCGAGCAGCATCCGCACCGCCACGATGTCGCGCCGCGCGACGGCGTGATGCAGTGCAGTGCCGTCGTTGAGGCCGCGCTGCCCGGTGTCCGCGCCCTTCGCCAGCAGCACCGCAAGCACCGCATGGCGGTCCTCGCGCGGCGCGTCGATGGCCTGGAAGAGCGGAGGGAAACCGTCCGGTGCCTCGGCGCGCGGATCGGCGCCGGCATCGATGAGAGCCGCGACGAAGGCCGGCGGGCCGCAGCGGATGGCGATGTCGAGCGGGCGGTCGGCGCAGCCGAGGACGTCGATGCCGAGCAGCACGTCGGGGAAGCCTTCGGGGTCGCCCAGCGCGGCGCGGAAGGCGGCGAGATCGCCGGCTGCCGCGGCGGCCTCGGCGGCCTGCCAGGCGTGCACGCGATCCTGTGGTGTCATGGCAGGGTGCTCCATGGATGTGGCGGCCGCGCGAGGTATCGTCGGGACCATGGGCGGGTGCGGTGCCCGGGAATGCAGAAGGCCCCGGCAGTCACCCGCCGGGGCCTTCCCATCGCGTGGCCGGAACCCGGCCCGCGGTACCCTGGTGACCTGCCGGTCAGACGCCGGCAGTGATCCGGGCCACGGGCACGACAGCCCGATTGATGCGATGAGACACCGGATCACCTCCTTTCGGTTGTTGACGACGGGAGGATGCTGCGACGCGGCAGCGGTACGGTGCAACATATTCCTGCCGAGTCGCCCCGGCGTCGCGCGATCGCCCCGCCTCCACACGGCGAAAGGGCCCCGGCGGGCGACCACCGGGGCCCCTGCATGCCGGGCGGGGCGCTACGACATCTCGGCGTAGGTGCCGTTGCGCCAGACGTAGAAGACGTAGTCCGGCACCGTCACGTCGCCCTTGCGGTCGAAGGAGATCGGGCCGAGCACCGTCTGCCACGGGCCCTGCGCCTTCAGCGCCGTGGCGAGGCGGCGCGGATCGACCGTGTTCGCCTTCTTCGCCGCATCGGCGAAGATCTGGATCGCGGCGTAGGTGTAGAGGACGTAGCCTTCGGGATCGACGTTGCGGGCGCGGAAGCGGGCCACCACCTCGGCGGCGCTCGGGCGCTTCCGCGGATCGGAGGAGAAGGTCATCATCGTGCCTTCGCCCGCCGCGCCCGAGATCTGCCAGAACTCGTTCGTCACGAGCGCGTCGCCGCCGATCAGGGTGACGTTCATCCCCTGTTCCTTGGCCTGGCGGATGATGAGGCCGCCTTCGGTATGATACCCGCCCAGGTAGATGATATCGATGCCCGCCGCCTTCATGCGCGAAACGAGTGCGTTGTAGTCGCGCTCGCCGGGCGTATAGGCGGCGTACATCGCCTCCTGCATGCCGGCGGCGTTCATCGCCTTCTTGGTCTCGTCGGCGAGGCCTTTGCCATAGGCCGAGTTGTCGTGAAGGATCGCGACCTTCTTGCCGCGGAAATGCTCGGCGATGTAGCGGCCCGCGACCCGGCCCTGCTGGTCGTCGCGGCCGCAGGTGCGGAAGGTGTTCCACTTGCCTTCGTCGGTGAAGCGCGGGTTGGTCGAGGCGGGCGAGATCTGCAGCACGCCTTCCTCGGCATAGACGTCGCGCGCCGGGATCGAGGAGCCCGAGCAGAAATGCCCCGCGACGAAGACGACGCGCCGCCCGGCCAGCTGGTTCGCGACGCTGACGGCTTGGCGCGGGTCGCAGGCATCGTCGCCGATCTCGAGCGCGAGCTGCCGGCCGAGCACGCCGCCCGCGGCGTTGATGTCGTTGACCGCCTGCGTGGCGCCCTCGCGCATCTGGGTGCCGAAGGCGGCGTATTGGCCGGTCATCGGGCCGGCGGTGGCGATGCGGATCGGTCCGGAGCCCTGCGCGAACGCCTCGCGACCGATCGTCAAAGCGCCGAGACCGGCGCCGAGCACGAGCCTGCGTGTGGTCTGCATCCGTGAACCCCTGTCCTGTCCGGCCGCCCGGGGCGCCGGGATGGCGCGGGCGCGGCCCAGGAGGCGAAGGGTAAGGGAGGGGCGGGCCGCTTGCCCAGCGTGACCTTGCTTACGCCGCGCGCGGCGCGCTCTCTGGCACCGTGGGCAATGGGCTGGTAGCGTAACATGAGCCAGTCAGCCTGGGAGTTTTCTGGATGCGCCCCGCCATTCGCGGTCCGATCGCCGTCGTTACAGCCGCCGCCATGCTGGCCGGCTGCGTTTCTACCCAGGCGAGCCGCATCGGCGTCGATGACGGCAGCGACGTTTGCCGTACCTATGTCGTGCAGCTCGACAGCACGGGCGACTTCTACGCCGAGGACATCCTGCGCGGCGCCGCGGTCGGTGCCGGCACGGGCGCGCTTGCCGGCGGGCTGATCGCCGCGGCCACCGGCCGCCGCGGCACCGATGTCCTGGCGGGGGCCGCGATCGGCGCGCTCGCGGGCGGGCTCATCGGAGGCACCGCCGGCTACCTCCAGGCGCGGCAGCGTCAGGCGCAGGACCAGGCGCAGCTGATGATGGCGGTCGGCGGCGACCTGCAGACGGAGAACGCGCAGCTCGATCGCACGCAGATCGCCTTCAACCAGCTCGTCGATTGCCGCGTGAACGCGGCGAACCGGATCCGCGCCGATGTGCGCGCCGGCCGCATGTCGCGCGACCAGGGCCTCGCGCTGATGAACTACCAGCGGCAGCTCATGCAGCGGGACGTGGCGCTCGCCCGCCAGATCGACAGCAAGATCGGCACCCGCGGCGCCGAGTTCGATACCGCCATCGAAACCATCGCGCCGGGCACCAAGCAGCGCGTCGCCGCGCGCCGCAGCGCCCAGCCGACCACGGCGCGCGTCTCGGCCCCCATCCGGATCCGGCCGGACCGCGGCGCGCCGCAGATCGGCCAGCTCAATTCGAGCGAACAGGTCACGGTGACCCCGGCCCAGGGCAACTACGCCCTGGTCGAAACCTCTTCCGGCGTGCGCGGCTACGTGCCGGCGAACGCGGTGGGCGTGCGCGGCCTCGGCAGCGGCGCGGAGGCGGGCGGCGGCGCCCGGAGCGGCGACTTCCGCCAGCTCGCGGCCTCCAACATCGCCCGGCGCGACAATTTCTCCCAGAGCGTGGAGAACGCCGATCGCCTGGCCCAGGGCCAGGGCTTCGAACTCGCCGGCTGAGGGGATGATCGGCCGCCGCCAGCTCGCACACCTCGGGTTCTCGGCGGCCCTGCTCGTCCCGGCCGGCCAGGCGCGGGGGCAGGCGCAGCCGGCGCGCGAACCGCCGCAGCAGCCCTTCCTGCGCATCGAGGCGGAGGCGCACATCGCCCCCGTCTCGCGGCTTGCGGCCGATGCGCAGGGCTCGGTGCTCGCCAGCGTCTCGGACGACAAGACGCTGCGGCTGTGGAGCCTGCCCGAGGGCACGCAGCGCCTGGTGATCCGCCCCCCGATGGGGCCCGGCGCGGAAGGCGAGCTCTACGCGGTGGCGATGACGCCGGATGGCGCGCGCGTCGCGGCGGCGGGCTACACCGCGCGCTCCTGGGATCCGGGCTTCGCGCTCTACCTCTTCGACACCGGCACCGGGCGGCTGCTGGCGCGGCTGCCGGGGCTGGCCGCGCC
>JAFADX010000251.1 GCA_023424475.1 Pseudomonadota bacterium | reverse complement strand
ATGGTGCGCCGCCCGGGCGGCCCCGCTGGCGGTCCCGGCCGCCGGCCCATGCCGGTGCCGGTCAAGAAGTCCGGCCCGGCCACCGACCGCCGGCGCGAAGGCCGCATCGACGTGCAGGCCGCGATCGAGGGCGAGGACGAGCGCACGCGCTCCATCGCCTCCCTGCGCCGCGCCCGCGACCGCGAGCGGCGGCAGCAGGAACTCGCCCGCCTGCGCTCGGGTGCCGAGCGCGTGGTGCGCGACGTCGTCGTGCCCGAGACCATCACCGTCCAGGAACTCGCCAACCGCATGGCCGCCCGTGGCGGCGAGGTGGTGAAGGCGCTGTTCCGCATGGGCGTGATGGCGACGCTGACCCAGTCGATCGATGCCGACACGGCGGAACTGGTGGTCCAGGAATTCGGCCACCGCGTGAAGCGCGTGAGCGAGTCCGACGTGGAGCTGGGCCTGGAAGGCGTGGCCGACGAGGACACCGACCTGCAGCCGCGCCCGCCGGTCGTGACCATCATGGGCCATGTCGACCACGGCAAGACCTCGCTGCTGGACGCGCTGCGCCAGACCGACGTGGTCGCGCACGAGGCCGGCGGCATCACGCAGCATATCGGCGCCTACCAGATCACCATCCCCGACGGCTCGAAGGTCACCTTCATCGACACGCCGGGCCACGAGGCCTTCACCGCCATGCGCGCCCGCGGCGCCTCGGTGACCGACATGGTCGTGCTGGTGGTCGCCGCCGATGACGGCGTCATGCCCCAGACGGTCGAGGCGATCCGCCATGCCAAGGCGGCGGGCGTGCCGCTGATCGTCGCGGTCAACAAGATCGACAAGCCCGGCGTGAAGCCCGAGCGCGTGAAGCAGGAACTGCTGCAGCACGAGGTCGTGGTCGAATCCCTCGGCGGCGACACGCAGGAGATCGAGGTCTCGGCGACGCAGAAGATCAACCTCGACAAGCTGCTCGAGGCGATCGTGCTGCAGGCCGAGGTGCTGGACCTCAAGGCGAATCCAGCGCGCGCAGCGGAAGGCACGGTGATCGAGTCCAAGCTCGATCGCGGCCGCGGCCCGGTGGCCACCGTGCTGGTCCAGAAGGGCACGCTGCGCCAGGGCGACATCGTGGTGGCCGGCGCCGAATGGGGCCGCGTGCGTGCCATGCTCGACGACAAGGGGCGCCAGCTCAAGGAGGCCCCGCCCTCCCTGCCGGTGGAGATCCTTGGCCTGTCGGGCGTGCCCTCGGCCGGCGAGAATTTCATCGCGGTCGAGAGCGAGGCCCGCGCCCGCGAGGTGAGCGAGTTCCGCCAGCGCAAGCTGCGCGACAAGGCGGCCGCCGCGGCCGGCGCGCGCGGCAGCCTGACCGACATGCTGGCCCGCATCCAGGCGGGCGAGCAGAAGGAAGTCGCCGTCGTCGTGAAGGCGGACGTGCAGGGCTCCGCCGAGGCGATCGGCGTCACCCTCGGCAAGCTCGGCAACGAGGAGGTGAAGGTCCGCGTGCTGCACAGCGCGGTGGGCCAGATCACCGAATCCGACATCCAGCTCGCCAAGGCGTCGGATGCCGTGATCGTCGCCTTCAACGTCCGCGCGACCTCCCAGGCGCGCGACCTGGCGGCCAAGGAAGGCGTCGAGATCCGCTACTACTCGATCATCTACGAGGTCGCCGACGACATCGAGAAGCTGGTGAAGGGCAAGCTCGCCCCGGTCCAGCGCGAGAAGTTCCTCGGCTACGCGCAGATCCTGCAGGTCTTCGAGGTCAAGAAGATCGGCAAGGTGGCGGGCTGCCGCGTGACGGAAGGCACGGTGAAGCGTGGCGCGGGCGTGCGCCTGCTGCGCGACGGCGTCGTCATCCACCAGGGCGAGCTGTCCACGCTGAAGCGGTTCAAGGACGACGTGCGCGAGGTGAACAACGGCCTCGACTGCGGCATGTCCTTCGCGAACTACGACGACATCCGCGTGGGCGACCAGATCGAGTGCTATGAAGTGGAGACGGTGGCCGCCGCCTGAAGGCGGCGGCCACCTTTCTTTTCTTGCCCTCAGGCGCCGGGCGCGCGCATCCGCGCGCCTGGCTTGCACGCCGGGGGCCGTCGCGCCGGCGACAGAGGGCTCTCTCGGCGCGGCCGTGCTTCGCGCTCCCGGCGCGGCGACGCCGCGCCGCCTGGGGCCAGTGAACGGGTAGGTTCCCGATGAGCAAGCAGCATCACCGCGGCCACGGCGAAGGCCCTTCCCAGCGGCAGCTTCGCGTCGCCGAGGAAGTGCGCCATGCGCTCTCCGCCGTCTTCGTGCGGGAGGAATTCCGCGATCCGGACCTGCACGGCGTGCATGTCACGGTCACCGAGGTTCGCGCCTCCCCCGACCTCAAGCACATGACGGCCTTCGTCTCCGCGCTGGGCAAGGATCTGACGGAAGCGCAGCTGGCCGCGCTCAGGCGCGTCTCGCCCTTCCTGCGGCGGGAAGTGGCCCATGCCGTGCGGCTGAAGTTCGCGCCGGACCTGCATTTCCAGCCCGACACCGCGCTCGGCTACGCCATGCACATCAGCGAGGTGCTGCACCGGCCGGAAGTGCAGCGCGACCTCGATCCGGAGAAGGACGAGGAGGCATGAGCGCCACGCCGCCCGACGAGGCGCCGCAGATCCGCGTCATCGCCATGCCGGCCGATGCCAACCCCGCCGGGGACATCTTCGGCGGCTGGCTGATGGCGCATATGGACCAGGCCGGCGCCTCGGTGGCGCTGCGCCGCGCGCGCGGCCGCGTGGCGACCGTGGCGGTGGAGGCGATGTCCTTCCACCTGCCGGTCGCGGTGGGCGACGAGGTGAGCCTCTACGGCAAGCTCCTGGGCGTCGGGCGATCCTCCATCCGCGTGCATGTCGAGGCCTGGCGCCGCGACCGCACCAGCGAGGAGGCCGCGCGCGTCACCGAGGCCACCTTCACCTTCGTCGCGCTGGACGCGACCGGCCGGCCGCGCGCCGTGCCGCCGGAAGGCGCCTGACCAGGTGGCGCAGCTGAACACCTCGGGCACCCCTGGCGCGAGCGTTCTGGCGGCGAGGGCGCCGAGCGCCACCCCGGCCCAGCCGCCCTGCGCGACCGCGCCGAGCATCAGCGCCACCATGGCGGCGCGGCACCAAAGCGGGTATTCGCGCCGGGTCTCATCCTCCTCATCCATGCCGGGCCGCCCCTGCGGCCGCGGCGCCTGACGGGCGCAGGCACGCGCCCCGCGACACTGCCGGATCATCTCATGGCCCATCACCGCCACCGCAAGCCGAGAGGCCGGCCGATCGACGGCTGGCTGATCATCGACAAGCCGACGGGCATCGGCTCGACGGATGTCGTCGCCATCTGCAAGCGCGCCTTCCAGGCGCAGAAATGCGGCCATGGCGGCACGCTCGACCCGTTGGCGACGGGCGTGCTGCCCATCGCCTTCGGCGCGGCGACCAAGACCGTCCCCTATGTCATGGACGGCACGAAGCAGTACCGCTTCACGCTGAAGATGGGCGAGGGCCGGGATTCCGACGACGCCGACGGCAACGTCATCGCCACCAGCGACGCCCGCCCGACCGACGGGCAGATCCGTGCGGCCCTGCCCGCCTTCGTCGGCGACATCATGCAGGTCCCGCCGATCTATTCCGCGATCAAGGTGGCGGGCGAACGCGCCTACGACCTCGCCCGCGCCGGCGAACAGGTGGAACTCGCCGCCCGCCCCGCGCGCGTCGACCGCTTCGAGCTGATCGAGCGCCCCGACGCCGACACCGCCATCTTCTTCGTGGAGAGCGGCAAGGGCGTCTACATGCGCTCGCTCGCCCGCGACATCGCCAAGGCCTGCGGCACGGTCGGCCATATCGCAGCCCTGCGCCGGATGCGGGTCGGACCCTTCCATGAAAAGGACGCGGTTCCGCTGGACAGGATCGCCGTTTCGGGCGATACGCCGCCCCCTTCCCCGGATCTTCTGCTTCCGGTGACGACCGCGCTGGCCGACATCCCGGCGCTGGCCCTCACCGAGGCCGAGACCGCCCGCCTTTCCTTCGGCCAGCCCATTCCGCTGGTCGAGCTGATGGGCCGGGTTCCGCGCGAGGCCAACCCCGATGGGGGCCTGGCCAGGGCGATGGCGGGGGGGCGCCTGATGGGTCTCGCCCGCTTCGAGGACGGCTTGCTGAAGCCGGAGCGGTGGCTGGGCCAGGGCGGCAACTGAAGCAAGCCGAAGGGCGACGCCCCGGCCAACACAAGGACGAACCCGATGTCGATCACTGCGGAGCGCCGCACGGCGCTGATCCAGGACTATGCGACCAAGCCGGGCGACACCGGCAGCCCCGAGGTCCAGGTCGCGATCCTCTCCGAACGCATCTCCAACCTGACCGAGCACCTCAAGACCCACGCGAAGGACTTCCATTCGCGCCGTGGCTTGCTCGTGCTGGTCGGCCAGCGCCGTGGCCTGCTCGACTACCTGAAGCGCAAGGACCGCAGCCGCTACGAGACGCTGATCGGGCGCCTCAACCTGCGCCGCTGACGGCCCCGGGCGGCGCCGCCGCGCCGCCTTCCTCGCCCCGAAGCATCGGCCCGCCCCCCTCCGGTCTCCGTGACCGGCCGGGGAGGCGGGCCGAAGTCGTTCCCGGAGGGCGCCTACCGGCGCGACAGCGCGACCAGGTAGCGGCAGGGTCGCGATGCCGAGGGGTTGCGGAACGCGTGCCCCTTCGGCGTGTCGAGATCGAAGGCCAGGCAGTCGCCGGCCCCCAGCACCGCGTCCTCCGACCCTTCCATCACCACCAGCCGGCCTTCGATGACCCGCACGACCTGTCCGCGCAGGAAGGCGAAGGAGCCGGCGGTATAGTCCACCCGCGCGCCGGGGGGCAGTTCCACCTCGACCAGTTCGGGTTCCGCGCCGGGGGGCGAGACCGCGCGGCGGAGATATCCCGTCGCCGGATCGGACCAGAGCGGCTGCGCGGCCGCGCGCGCGATGCGCTGCGGGCCGGCATCGGCCTCGGCGCGGGCGAGCAGCGTCGAGACCGTCAGGCGGAAGGCCCCGGAGAGGCGCCCGAGCAGGGCCGCCGTCGGGCTCGCCTCGGCCCGTTCCACCTTGCTGATCATGGCGCGCGACACGCCGGACGCTGCAGCGAGGTCGGCGATGGTCCAGCCGCGGGCATCGCGTTCGCACCGGATGCGCCGGGCGATGAGCTGGTCCAGGGCCGGGGCGGTGCCGTCATCCATCATGGTAGACATGGTTCCATGATAGTGGATGCTGCGCTGCATGACCACGCTCCCGTCGCTCGGCCACAATGGTGGCCCGCCACTCGAGGACGAGAACGACGACCCCGGCGGCTGGCGCCTCTGGTGCTGGCGGCGCGCGAAGAAGCGGGCCTGGAAGACCCCGCCGCGCGAGATCGCGCTGCGGCGCCTGGCGCGGGCCGAGGAACTCGGCATGACCTATAGGGAATACACGCTCGAGATCCTGGAGAGGGGCCGGCTCTTGTGACGCTGCGGATCGAGGAAGGTGGGCTCGACGACCCGCAGGTGCAGGCGCTGCTCGGCATCCATCTGGCGAAGGCGCGGGCGGCGACGGCGGAAGGCTTCGCCTTCGCGCTCGACCTGTCGGGGCTGAAGGTGCCGGGGATCCGCTTCTTCACGGCATGGGAGGGCGGCGCCGCGATGGGCACCGGGGCGCTGAAACGGGTGGCGCCGGACCATGGCGAGGTGAAGTCTATGCACACGGCCGAGGGCGCGCGGCGGCGGGGCGTCGGGGCTGCGATGTTGCGCCACATCGCCGATGCGGCGCGCGCCGCCGGCATGACCCGGCTGAGCCTCGAGACCGGGACCAGCGCCTATTTCCAGCCGGCGGTCGCGATGTACCTCGCGCATGGCTTCACGCCCTGCGGGCCCTTCGGGGACTATGCGGCGAGCGCCGAGAACCGCTTCCTGACGCTCGTCCTGGACTGACGGCGCATCAGGGCGATCGCGCATAGGGATCCGCCGGCAGGCCGAGCAGCGCGTCCACCCGTTCCACCACCGCCGCGCTGACCGGCTTGTTGGCCGCGGCGGTGAGCTGGTTGGCGCGGGCGGCGTCGATCGCCGCGGCGCGGGCGACGGGGTTCTCGATCTCCATCGCCGCGATCATCGCGAGTTCGTAGGAGGCGATCATGCCGACGCGGGAATTCGGCGAGGCCCGTTCCCGCGCTCTGGCCGAGGCATGGGCCGCGTTCAGGGCACCGAGGGCGCTGGCGAGCGAGCCGCGGTCATTGCCGTAGCCGCCGCGCCCGGGGGCGCCGGCCGAAGC
>JAFADX010000365.1 GCA_023424475.1 Pseudomonadota bacterium | reverse complement strand
CCGCATGCGTGGCGGCCGGCCCTTCGTGGCCGGGGCCGCCGCACCGAAGGCCGGAGCGCGCAGCGCCGCGATCAGCCCATCCGCGCCCAGAGCTGCTGCGACAGCGTGCCCAGGCGGTCCTCGATCGCGATCATCGCGTCCACCACCAGGTCCTCGCGCCAGCGCCGGCCGAGGATCTGCACGCCGATCGGCTTCGGTCCCTCCGGGAAGGCGCCGAGACCCGCAGGGACATTGCCGGCCGGCAGGCCCAGGTAGTTGCCGAGCGTCGACCAGAAACCCTGGCCGATCGTCTCGCGCAGCCCCTCGGGGCCCTGGGCGTCGCGGCCCGGCGCATAGAAGGGCTGGGGGAAGAAGGGCGACAGGAAGAGCGGATAGGCCTCCATCAGCAGCGACCACTCCCGCGCATAGAAGGTGCGGCGGGCCAGCATCTGCAGCATCGCGTCCATCTCCACCCTGGGGGTGCGGCGGTAGTTCTGCTCGAACACGCCGGCGATGGCGGGGGAACCGTATTTCGCGATGTCCTCGGCCATGAGGTGATAGCTCTCGGTCATCAGCGCGGAGCGACCCTCATAGGCGATCTCGCGCAGGGATGGCGGCGCCACCTCCTCGACGACGTAGCCCGCGTCGGCCAGCGCATCCCTGGCGGCCAGCAGCGCCCTCCGCACCTCGGGGTGCAGCGGCAGGTCCGGCGCTTCCAGGCTGAAGCCGACCTTCACCGGGCCTTCCAGCGTGGGGCCCCGCCAGGGCAGCGGCACGTGGAAGGGGTCGCGCGCATCGGGCGCGATCATCGCCGGCATGGACAGGTGCAGGTCCCGCGCCGAGCGCGCGAGCAGCCCCTGCGCCGACATCTGCTGCGCCAGGATGCCGCGTTCGGCGGTCTGGGAGGGGTTGTAGACCGGCACGCGCCCGACGCCCGGCTTGACCGTGACGACGCCGTTGCCCGCAGCCGGAAAGCGCAGCGATCCGCCGATGTCGTTGCCATGCGCCAGCGCGCCGATCCCGGCCGCCACCGCCGAGCCTGCGCCGCCCGAGGATCCGCCCGGGCTCACATGCCGGCCCCACGGATTCCAGGTCTGGCCGAAGAGCGGGTTGTCGGTCTCGCAGCGGCGGGAGAATTCCGGGACGTTGGTCCGCCCGATCACGACGGCGCCGGCATCCAGCAGGTTCTTCACCAGCGGCGCGTCGTCCGGCGCGATCAGGTCCTTGAAGGCGACGACGCCGTTCGATGTCGCCTCGCCCTTCTGGTCGATGTTGATCTTGATCGTCACCGGCACGCCGTGCAGCGGCCCCTTCGGCCCCTTGGCGGCATCGAGCGCCTTCGCCCGCTCCAGCGCCGAGGCGGAGAGGTCGGTGACGACGGCGTTGAGCGACGGATTGACCGCGCGCATGCGCTCGACGGAGGCGCTGACCGCCTCCACGGCGCTGACCTGGCCGGACTGGACCAGGGCGCCGAGGTCGGTCGCGGAGAGTTGCCAGAGAGGCGTGGATGTCACGATGGAATCGCCCTTGTGCAGTGGATCGGAAGGCTTCGCCGCACCGGCCGCCGCCTTGGAACGGGGAGGGCCAGGCCAGGCCGGGCGCTATCGGTGCATGTCCCGGCGCCGCGGGCAAATCACGCGCCGCGGGCCGGCGCCGGGGTTGCCAGGCGGGCGCTCAGGCCTCCACCACCACGTAGGAATCCTCGACCTGCACCTTGAAGGTCTCGGCGGTGTAGGGGCCTTCCAGCAGCGTCGCGCCGGCCTCGACGCTCGCCGGGAAGGGGCGGACCTTGGTGCGGCGCGGGTCGAACCAGGACTTGCCGGTGCGGATGTCGAATTCCCATTGATGCCATGGGCAGCGCACGAATTCGCCGGCCCTGGAGAACCGGTAGGTCCCCGGTTCGTCCGATTGCGTCAGGCCGCACAGGATGCCGCCCGACAGCGCGCCGCCCTGGTGCGGGCAGCGGTCGAGCAGCGCGAAGAACTCGCCTTCGAGGTTGAAGACGACGATCCGCTTGCCCGCGGCCTCGACCACCTTGCGGCCACCGGGCGGGATCTCCGCCGCCGGCGCGACGACGTGCCGCGCCATCAGAAGCCGAACAGCCGGCGCGCGTTGCCGCCGTAGATCGCCGCCCGCTTCTCCTCGGGGATGGTGGACGGGATGGCGAGGCGCGGGTCGTCGAAATCCCAGTGCGGATAGTCGGAGGCGAAGAGGATCCGGTCCCAGCCGATCCATTCCATGGTGTCGAGGAGATGCTCGGGCCGCTCCGGTTCCTCCATCGGCTGGGTCGAGACGTAGACGTGCTCGCGCAGGTATTCGGAGGGTGCGCGCCGGAGGTGCGGCACCTCGTCCTTCAGCCGCTTCCAGGTCGCATCGAGCCGCCAGCCGAGCGAGGGCATCCAGCCGAAGCCGCACTCGATCATGAGGACCTTGAGCGTGGGGAACCGCTCGAAGACGCCCTCGATCACCATGGAGGAAACCTGCGCCTGCGCGCTGGTCGCATGCTCCTGGACTTCCTCGACATAGAAGGACGGCCAGCCGCCATTGGTCATGGCATGGCCGGAATAGCCGAAGGCGTGGATGCCGACCGGCAGCCCGGCCTCGGCCGCGGCCTCCCAGATCGGCCAGTAGCGACGGCGGCCGAGCGGTTCGGAGGTGCGGCTCATCAACAGCACCTGGCAGAAGCGCTTGTCGGCGGCCCAGTGGCGGATCTCGGCGGCCGAGGCGGCGCCGTCCTCGTAGGGCACGACGATCGAGGCCCTGAGCCTCGGCTCATGACCGACCCAATGGGCGAGCTGCCACTCGTTCACCGCGCGGGAGAGCGCGACCGAGAGCCCGTCGTTCACATCCCCCTGCCCCGAGGGCTGCAGCGGGTTCAGCACGCCGAAATCCAGGCCGTACCGGTCGAGCAGCTGATGCTGCAGGAAGGGCAGGTCCGAGGCCGGGGGCCCGCCGCCGGGCGGCCAGGCGTCCCGCCGGCAGGCGAGCGGCGCGGCCTTCGGGAAGGGGTAGCCCTTGTGGAAGCCGTGCCGCGCATGGATGCCGTAGGTCGCCAGGCGGTGCCAGGCGGCATCGGAAAGGAACGGCCGGAACTCCCCGAGGTCGCGCACCCGCGGATGGATGTCGCAGTCCACGAGGCCGAGCGTGGCCGCGGCCGGGCGTCCCGGGGCGGCGATGGGCCGGACGAGGTTCATGCGTTTCCTCCTTCCCCGAGACGAAGATAGGTCGCCCGCGGGTTGTCCACCATGATCCTGTCGAGCAGCCCGGCGGGGAAGCCGGGCGGGACGGTGGCGTCGCCCTCGAAATGGGCATGCGGCCAGTCCGTCGACCAGAGCAGCATCTCGTCCGAGCGCAGGTGGTCGAGCAGGCGCTGGACCGTGTCGGCGTCCTCGGGCGCGTCGAAGGGGCGTACCGTCAGGCGGACCTGGTCGCGGACGATCTCCGCCGGCAGGCGGTCCACCCAGGGGATCTCGAAGCGCACGCCCTTCCAGGACTTGTTGAGCCGGCCGAGGAAGGCCGGCAGCCAGGTCACGCCGGATTCGATCAGCACGACCTTGAGGTTCGGGAACTTGCCGAAGACACCCTCGGTCAGCAGCGAGGCGAGGCTCGCCTGGAAGCCGAGCGAGTTGGAGGCATATTCCTCGACATACCAGGACGGCCAGCCGACCGAGGTCGGCGGATGGCGCCAGGCGCTGCCGGCGTGGATGCCCAGGGGCAGCCCGTGCTTCTCCAGCGCCGCATGGACCGGCCACCACTCGCGACGCCCGAGCGGGACCTCGCCCATGCAGAGCACGAGGCCCTGCACGAAGCGGCGATCGGGGGCGAGGCGCTCGATCTCGGCGACCGCCTCCTCGATCCCGTTGGGCAGCAGGATGGACGCCCGCAGCCTGTCGTCCCGGTCGAGCCATTCGGCCCGGACCCAGTCGTTCACGGCCCGCGCCATGGCGGCCGACATGTCCCGGCTGAAGGGCAGTTGCGAGGGAAAGAGCGGGTTCAGGATGCCCGCCGCGGCCCCCCAGCGGTCGAGCGCCTGCGCCTGGACCTGCCCCACCGTGGCCGGCGGCTGCCCGTTCGGCCCGCGCCAGTCGCTCCGCACGCTGGACGGCGCATTCGGCGGGTAGGACGCGCTTTCGAGCACCTGGATGCCGCGTTCGACCAGCGTGTGGCGCCAGTATTCGTCCATGTAGGGCAGCAATGCCGCCACGCCCGGGACATGCGGGTGCAGGTCGCAGTCGATCGCGTCTTGGATCACGGTCCCTCCGTTCGCCCTCTGCCGGGGCGACGGCTCAGACTCCACCCTTCGGACGGCGGGGGCAAGCCCCGCCGGTCCCGTATCACTCCGCCGGCGCCACCGCTCCGTGCCCGGTCGAGAAGCGCCGCGCCAGCCCGTCGAAGGCCAGGTAGAGCACCGGCGTGACGAAGAGCGTCAGGGCCTGGCTGACGACAAGCCCGCCGACGACCGCAAGGCCGAGCGGCTGGCGCAGTTCCGCCGCCGTCCCCCATCCCGCCGCGATCGGCAACGCGCCGGCACCGGCCGCGAGCGTCGTCATCATGATGGGCCGGAAGCGCAGCAGGCAGGCCTCGCGCACCGCCTCGAAGACCGGGGTGCCGGCCCGCTGCCGGGTCAGCGCCACGTCCACGATCATGATGGCGTTCTTCTTCACGAGCCCGACCAGCAGCAGCACGCCGATCACCGCGATGACCGAGAGGTCGAGCCCGAACAGCCTGAGCGTCGCGAAGGCGCCGAGCGCCGCGGCCGGCAGGCCCGAGAGGATCGTCAGCGGATGGATCAGGCTCTCGTAGAGGATGCCGAGCACGAGATACATGACCAGCACCGCCGCGAGCACCAGCATCCCCTGCCCCGCCAGCGCCTGCTGGAAGATCTGCGCCGTGCCGGTGTAGCCGGTGACGATGGTGGGCGGGATGCCGATGCTGCGCTCGACCTCGCGGATCGCCTCCACCGCCTGGCCGAGCGAGACACCGGGCGCGGTGTTGAAGCCGATCGTCACCGCCGGCAACTGCCCCTGGTGGCCGACCGTGAGCGGCCCGGTGCCGCGGTCGAGCCGCGACAGCGCCGAGAGCGGCACCAGCCGCCCGCCGGAGGAGCGGAGATAGAGCTTGGCGAGCCCGGTCTCGTCCCGCTGGTCCTCCGGCAATGCCTCGAGGATGACCGGATAGGCGTTGGCCTGGCCGTAGATGGTCGAGATCTGCCGTGAACCGAAGGCCGAATAGAGCGCCTGGCGCACCTGGTCCTGGCTGACGCCGAGCAGCGCCGCGCGGTCGCGGTCCACTGTCACCTGCACCACCGGCGCATCGAGCTGGAGGTCGGTGTTGACGTCCTGCAGCTCGGGCACCTGCTGCAGCCGTGCCTCGATCCGCTCGGCCCAGTCGTAGAGCTCGTGGAGGCGCAGGCCCTGCAGCGTATAGATGTAGAGGGTGCGCGACGCCCGCGTGCCGAAGTTGATGTTCTGGATCGGGTTCACGAAGATCCGCATGCCCGGGATGCCCGCGAGCTGGCGCCGGAACTGCTGCACCACCTCGGGCATCGGCGGCCGCTGGGCGCGCGGCTTGAGCTCGACGAAGATGCGGCCCTGGTTGATCGAGGCGCTGCCCCCCACGGCACCGATGTTCGAGACCACGGAAACGACGTAGGGCGAGGCGCGCACGATGCCCGCGGCGCGGCTCTGCATCTCGGCCATGGCCTCGATCGAGGCGCCGCGCGGCCCCTCGGTGCTGACCAGGAGCAGCCCGGTATCCTCGACCGGGAAGAAGCCCTTGGGGATCACGATGGCAAACCAGGCCGCCGCCCCCAGGGAGGCGAGGAAGGCCATCCAGACCAGCGAGCGCCAGCGCAGCGCGAAGTCGAGCATCCGCGCATAGCCGTGCTCGACGGCGACGAAGCCTTTCTCGAGCACCGCATCGAGCCGCGAGGGCCTGGGATGGGCCGGCAGGCGGGAGGCCATCAGCGGCGTCAGCGTCAGCGAGACGACGCAGGAGGCGAGCACGGCGAGCGAGACCGTCGCCGCGAAGGCGTTGAAGACGCGCCCCACCACCCCGCCCATCAGCAGGATCGGCAGGAAGACCGCGATCAGCGACACGGTAATGGAGATGACGGTGAAACCGATCTCCCTCGCGCCGCGGATTGCCGCCTGCAGGGGCGCGACGCCGTTCTCCATGTGGCGGACGGCGGCCTCCAGCACCACGATGGCGTCGTCCACCACGAGGCCCACCGCGATCGTCAGGCCGAGCAGCGTCACGTTGTCGATGCCGTAACCCAGCGCATACATCAGGCCGAAGGTGACGCAGAGGCTGATCGGCACCGCGACCGTGGGGATCAGCGTCGCGCTGACGCGGCGCAGGAACAGGAAGCAGACCAGCACCACCAGGCCGATGGCGATCAGCAGGCTTTCCTGCACGTCGTGCACCGCCGCGCGGATCGAGGCGGAGCGGTCCAGCATGACGCCCAGCCGGCCGCCGGGCGGCAGGGCTTCCCGCAGCGCCGGCAGCGCGGCGCGGACGCCGTCCACGACGTCGACGGTATTGGCGTCCGGCTGGCGCAGGACCGCCAGCACCAGCGCCCGCCGCCCGTCGCGCCACGAAGCGACGCGCTGGTTCTGCACCCCGTCATCCACGCGGGCGATGTCGCCGAGGCGCACCGGCGCGTTGGTCCGCCCGCCGACGACGAGGCGCGCGAAATCCTGCGCGTTCTGCGGCTGTTCATTGGCCCGCAGCGTCAACTGCTGCCGCTCGCCCTGCAGAAGCCCCACCGGGGTGTTGGAATTGGCCGCCGCCACCGCCTGCTGGACCTGGTCGAAGCCGAGGCCCATCGCCGCAATGCGGTCGGGGTCGAGGCGCACGCGCACGGAATAGAGCTGCTCCCCATAGACCTGCACCTGCGCGACGCCCGGCACGCGCGACAGCGCCGGGCCGACGATGGTGCTGGCGATGTCGTTCAACTGGTAGAGAGGCACGTCGCCATTGGTCTCGAGCGTCAGCAGCAGGACCGGGGCATCGGCCGGGTTCACCTTCCGGTAGGAGGGCGGCGTCGTCATCTCCGACGGCAGGCGCCGCTGGGCGCGCGTCATCGCCGCCTGCACGTCCTGCGCGGCGGCGTCGATGTTCCGGTCCAGCACGAACTGCAACGTGATCCGTGTGGTGTCCTGGCCGTTCAGCGAGGAAATCTGGTCGATGCCGGCGATGGTGGAGAATTCACGCTCGAGCGGCAGGGCGACCGAGGTCGCCATCGTCTCCGGGCTCGCGCCGGGCAGGTTCGCGTAGATGGTGATGACCGGGAAGTCGACGCGCGGCACCGCGGCCACGGGCAGGCGCATGTACGCGACGGCGCCGGCGATCACCGCCGCCACCGCGAGCAGCCCCGTCATGACGGGACGGCGGATGCAGAGCTCGGAGATATGCATGGCCCGGCCGCCTATGGCGTGGCCTGGGAGACGCGCTGCGCCGCCCCGGGCCGGATGGTGGTGGCATTGCGCTCGACCGCCCGGGCCCCGTCGGATACGCGCTGCGCGCCCTCGACGATCACCTTGTCGTTGGCGGCGAACTCACCGCGGATCACGGCCCGGCCGGCATTCAGGCGGACCAGCTCCACCGGCCGCCGGTGCGCCTGGCCGCCCTGCAGGATGAAGACGTAGCGCCCCTCCTGCCCCACCCGCAGCGCCGAGGAGGGCACCGAGATGACATCCGGCTCGATGCGCGGGACCAGCGTCACGCGCACGTACTGGCCCGGCCAGAGGCGCACCGGCTCATTGGCGAAGCGCGCCTTGAGCACGATCGTCCCGGTCTGGGTGTCGACGGCGCTGTCGACGAAGATGAGCCGTCCTTCCGCCGGCGCGCCGTCCCCCTCGGCGGGGTAGGCGCGGACCGCCGGCCCTTCCTCGTTCGCCGCCATGGCGGCGCGGATCTCCTGCAGCCAGCGTTCGGGGACGGAGAACTGCACCAGGACCGGGTCCATCCGGGTGATGGTCGCCATGCCGACATTCTCGGCCTGGCGGACGAAGTTGCCCGGCCGCAGCGGCAGGGCGCCGAGGCGCCCCGTCATCTCGGCGCGGATGGAGGCGAATTCGATCGAAAGCCGGGTCTGGCTGGCCAGGGCCTCGTCCGCACGGACCACGGCGGCGGCCGACTGCGCGTCGGCCTGGGCCTGCTCGAAGCGCTGCTGGGCGGCATAGCCCTCCCCGCGCAGCGACTGGTAGCGCACGAGGTCGGACTGCGCGCGGGAGAGCAGGGCACGGTCGCGGGCGAGCTGGGCCTCCTGCTGGGCCAGGATCGCCTGGTTCATGCGGGAATCGAGGATGAAGAGAGGCTCGCCCTTCTCGACCATCTGGCCTTCCTGGACGAGGACCTGCTCGATCTGGCCGTCGACGCGGGGGCGGACGGTCACCACCGCCTCCGGCACCACCAGGCCATTGGCCCGGATCTCGATCGGCAGCGGCCCGCGCTGGACCGCTTCGGTCGAGACCGGCACCGGCGGCGCCGCGTCCCCGCGTGCCTGGGCATGCGGCACAGGGGCATGCAGCCGCTGCTGGTACCAGTACCAGCCCCCCGCACCCGCACCGGCCAACGCAACGGCAAGAAACAAGCGCCCGGCTCGCGCCATCGACACCCTCCGAGGCAGCCCTCGCGCCCTTCGGCGGCGCCGGGGCGCCACCGCCGGCTCAGCGCCAGCCACCAGTTGCACCCAGCATGTCCCGCCAGCGCCTTGCGCCGGCCGGGCCTCGAAGGGCCATTATTGGGTCCGCCGGCCCGGCGCCAAGATGGATGTACGCCCCGAAGCGGCGGATGACCACTTTGCAATCCAATTCAACCCCGGCGTGCGCATCGCCGTACCTTCCCCCGGGGGATTGAGCCGCACGCCCGCCCGCGCCACGCTGTCCGGGCATGAATATCGAAATCCCCCCGCCCGGCGAGGCCCGCACCCTCCTCCCCGGCCTGCGCTGGATGCGCTTCCCCCTCCCCTTCCCGCCCAGCCACGTGAACGTCTGGCTGCTCGAGGACGGCGATGGCTGGCTCGCCATCGACGCCGGCGTCGCGAACGACGAGACGCGCGGCAACTGGCGAAGGGCCGTGGCCGGCGAAGCCTTCGGCAACCGGCCGCTGAGCAGGCTGCTGATCACCCATTTCCACCCCGACCATGCCGGGCTGATGGGCTGGCTCTCCGAAGAGCATGCCGTGACGCCGATGATGACGCGCATCGAATGGCTGCAGGCACGCTCGCTCTGGTTCGACACCGGCGCCGACATGATCGAGCACCAGGCGGAATTCGCGCGCATCGCCGGGGCGCCGGAGTCCTACGGCGCCTTCCTGCGCGGGCGCGGGCCGCTCTACGTCGCCGCCGTCTCCCCCCTGCCCCGCGCCTTCACCTGCATCGCCGACGGCCAGGTGCTGCGCATCGGCGGGCGGGCCTGGCGCATCATCACCGGCCAGGGCCATGCGCCGGACATGGCGAGCCTCTATTGCGCCGAGGCGAAGGTGCTGATCGCCGCCGACCAGGTCCTGCCGCGCATCTCCCCCTATGTCGGGCTGCATTCGGGGGAGCCGATGGCCGATCCGCTCGGCGCCTTCCTCTCCTCCCTGGCGCGCTACCGCGACCTGCCCGGGGACACGCTGGTCCTGCCATCGCACGGCGAGCCCTTCACGGGCCTGCATGCGCGGCTCGATGCGCTCGACGCGCATCATGAATCCCGCCTTGCCGCGCTGGAGGATGCCTGCGCCGCCCCGGCCACCGCCCACGCCCTGCTGCCGGCGCTGTTCCGCCGGCCGCTCGACGAGCGCAATCTCGGCTTCGGCCTCGGCGAGACGCTCGCCCATCTGCGCCGGCTCGAGGCCATGGGGCGCATCGAGCGCCTGCCCGGCCGGGACGGCGTGATCGCCTGGGGAAGGAAGTAAGCCATGCCGCGTCCTGTCCGCCGCATCCCGCCCGCCCGGGCCATGATCGTGGCGCCGCAGCCCGAGGCCGTCGAAGCGGGAGCGGCCGTGCTCGCCGCGGGCGGCAACGCGATCGACGCAACCCTCGCCTGCGCCTTTGCCCAGGGCGTGGTGGACCCGATGATGTGCGGCCTCGGCGGCCTCGGCGTGATGACGATCCATGACCCGCGCAGCGGGACGCAGGTGGTGCTCGACGGGCTCTCGCCCTGCCCTGCCGCGGCCAGCGAGACCATGTGGGCAGACCTCTTTGAGCGCGAATGCACCGATGGCTACGGCTTCGTGCTGAAGGGCGCGCCGAACGAGGTCGGGCGCGGGTCCGTGACCGTGCCGTCGATCCTGCGCACCTTCGCCGAGGCCCATGCCCTCTATGGCCGCATGCCGTGGTCATCGCTGTTCGACGGCGCGATCGCCTGCGCGCGCGGCGGCTGGATGGTCCGCCCGCACGTCCATGCCATGATGGTCGCGGACGAGCGCGCCTATGGCCGGGTCAACATCGCCGAGAAGCTCGCCCACACGCCCGACAGCGCGCGGCTCTACCTGCGCGCGGACGGCACGCCGAAGCGCCCCGGCGAACGCGTGGTGAACCCGGACCTGGCGGCCAGCCTCGCCACCATCGCGCGCGAGGGCGCCGATGCCTTCTACACCGGCGAGATCGCCCGCCGCATCGCCGCCGACATGGCCGCGCATGGCGGGCTGATCACCGAGGCCGACCTCGCCGCCGTGCGCCCGCGCCTGGTCGGGCCGCTGCGCGTGCCCTTCCGCGGCCGCACCCTGGTGCTGCCCCCGCCGCCGGCCGGCGGGATCTTCGTGGGCGAGGTGCTGCGTATCCTCGAGCAGTTCGACCTGCCCGCGCTGGGCCACAACAGCGCCGCGATGGTCGCCGTGCTCGCCGAGGCGATGAAGATCGCCGGTATCGACAAGGACCGCCATGTCGGCGACCCCGACTTCGTCGAGATCCCGACCGCGCGCCTGTTGTCCGACGCCTATGCCGCCGACTGCGCCGGGAAGATCCGGGCGGGCGAGAAAGCCTCCCTCGCGCGCGTGGGCGCGGAGGCGAAGGGCACCACCACCATCTCCTGCGTCGATGCCGACGGGCTCGTGGTCAGCGTCACGCATACGCTCGGCATGCCCTCGGGCGTCATCCCGCCGGGCCTCGGCTTCATGCTGAACGGCGCGATGAACTGGTACGACCCGCGCCCGGGGCGCGCGACCTCGATCGCGCCGGGCAAGCGGCGCTTCTCCTCGATGTCGCCGCTGATCGTCATGGAAGGCGAGACGCCGGTCGCGACCCTCGGCGCGCCGGGCGGAGCCTGGATCGGTGTCGCGCTGGCGCAGGTCCTGGTCAACCTGCTCGATTTCGGCATGGGCATCCAGGAGGCGGTGCTGGCCCCGCGCGTCAGCGCGACCAGCGGGACGCTCGACCTCTCGCTGCGCGTGCCGCGCGCGACCGAGGCGGCCCTCGCCGCGCAGGGCTACAAGGTCAAGCGCGTGCCGACGACCTACGCCTTCGCCGGCGTGCACGGCATCGCCATGTGGGACGGCGTGCTGGAAGGCGCGGCCGATCCGCAGCGGGACGGCTATGCGGCCGGGGTGGCGTGATGGACCTTGCCGCCTTCTGCCGCGCCATCCCGAAGGTCGAGCTGCACGTCCACCTGCTCGGCGCCATCCGGCTCGGCACGCTCGCCGAGATGGCCGGGCGCCAGGGCGCCGGCTACGCGCCGGAGGAGGTCGCGGAGCTCGCCCGCCGGGACGCCAGGCCCAAGGGCGTGCTGCACATCCTGCGCGCGCTGGAACAGCGCATCCTGCGCGGGCCCGAGGACCTGCACCGCATCGCCTACGAATACCTCGAGGACGCGGCGGCGCAGGGCGTGCGCCACTCCGAGATCTTCTGGAACCCGACCGGCACGGCGCGCGACAGCGGCATCCCCTATGCTGCCGGGGCCGATGCGATCCTCGCCGCCTTCGACGACGCGAAGCACGACCACGGCATCTCCGCCCTGCTGATCCCCTCGATCGACCGCGAGGCCGATCCCGAGGACGCCGTGCTGCTGGTGGAATGGATGGCCGCGCACCGGCGGGAACGCATCGTCGGCCTTGGCATCGACTACCGCGAGACGGAACACCCGCCCGAATTCTTCTGGAAGGCGTATCGCGCCGCGAAGCGCGCCGGGTTCCGGCTGACCGCCCATGCCGGCGAGTTCGGCTGCCACTGGCGCAACGTCGAGACCGCGCTCGACCTGCTGGAGGTCGAGCGGATCGACCATGGCTACACCGTGCTCGACAATCCCGCGCTGGTACGGCGCTGCGCCGAACGCGGCATCGTCTTCACCGTGGTGCCGACCAATTCCTACTACCTGCGGACGCTGCCCGAGGACCACTGGGCGCTCGACCATCCGATCCGCCGCATGCCGGCGGCGGGCCTGCTCATCCACCCCAACACCGACGATCCGCCGCTGCATCGCGTGGACCCGGAACGTTGCTGGCGCATGATGATCGAGGATTTCGGCTTCGGCCTGGACGACCTGCGCCGCTTCATGCTCAACGGGATCGTCGGCGCCTTCATTCCCGAAGTCGACAAGCGCGGCCTCGCCGCCACCTTCGATGCGGAGTACGACCGGCTCCGCGCAGACCTGGACAGCAGCACGCCATGACCGCCACCGAGACCATCGCCGCCATCCGCGCCGACGCGCGCTTCGCCAAGGCCACCGAGACGCTGCGCGCGGAGCACGATCGCACCGTGCAGGACGTCATCACCCTAACCGAGATCCCCGCGCCGCCCTTCAACGAGGCGAAGCGCGCCGCCGCCTATCTGGAGATGCTGCGCGCCCACGGGCTCGAGGAAGTCGAGCAGGACGGGATCGGCAACGTCATGGGCATCCGCCGCGGCTTCGGCAACGGCGACATGCTGGTGGTCGCGGCGCATCTCGACACCGTCTTCCCCGCCGGCACCGATGTGCGCGTGCGTCGGGAGGGGACGAAGCTCTTCGCCCCCGGCGTCTCGGACGACACCTGGTCGCTCGCGGTCAACCTCGCCTATCTGCGCGCCATGGATGCCGCGGGCATCCGCACGCGGCACGACATCCTCTTCGTCGGGGATGTCGGCGAGGAAGGACTCGGCGACCTGCGCGGCGTCCGCCACCTGTTCGAGGAGGGGCGCCACCGGGGGCGCATCCGCGCCTTCCTGACGGTGGACAGCCCGCAGGTCGAGCAGATCGTCTCGGGCGGCGTCGGCTCGCGCCGCTACCGCGTGACCTTCCGCGGGCCGGGCGGACATTCCTACGCCGCCTTCGGCCTGGTGAACCCGATGTATGCGATGGCCGAGGCGGCACGCGGGCTCGCGGCCGTCGAGGTCCCGGCCTCGCCGCCGACGACGCATTGCGTCAGCGTCGTCTCGGGCGGGACCTCGATCAACGCCATTGCGAATGCCGTGACGATCGAGGTCGATCTGCGCTCCGCCTCCGCCGCCGAGCTCGAGAAGCTCGACCGCCGGTTCCTGCAGATCGTGGAGCAGGCCGTCGCGACCGAGAACGCGGCACGCGACACGCGGGCCGGCGTCATCACGGCCGAGATCGCGCGCGTCGGCGACCGCCCGGCCGGCGAGACGCCCGCGGGCGCGCCCATCCGCGACGTCGCCGCCGCAGCCGTGGCGGCCGAAGGCTACAGGCCGAGCTTCGAGTTCTCCTCGACCGACGCCAATGTGCCGATGAGCCTCGGCATTCCCGCGCTGAAGATCGGCGCGGGCGGGCGCGGCGGGCGGGCCCATTCGCTGGAGGAATGGCTCGACGTCGAACCGGAGGAAGTGCTGCGCGGGATGCGCACGAGCCTCGCGACCATCCTCGCCGTCGCGGGCATGGAGGGCATTCCCGGCTGACGTGGCAGCCAGGCCCGCCATCCGGTAGTCTGCCCGACATGAGGCCATCCTGCCCCAGCGCATGGCGGATGACGGGCCGGTTCGCCGCGGTGCTGCTGACCGCGCTCTGCGCGGCCGGCGCTGCATCGGCGCAGGCACCGGCCTATGGCGGACGCGGCGGCCCCCTGCGGCAGGACACCACCGACTGGTGGGGGGACGTCCATCGCTGGACGGGCTCGGACGAAACGCGGCCGCGCGGCCGCCACCCGGCGCCGCCGCCCGGCTCCTCCACCCCGCCGGCCGAGGCGCGCACCGTCGTCAGCAGCGTCAACGTCCGCGCCAACATCCGCGCCGAGCCTTCGTTGGAAGCGCGGGTGGTGCGCCGGGTAGCGCCGGGCACCCTGCTCAACCTGTTCGGCGAGGCGCCGGGCGGCTGGTTCCAGGTGGGCGACACCACGCCCTTCGGCTGGATCCACCGCTCCGTGCTGCAGAGGGCGCCGGCCGCCGAGTGACGGCCGGCGCGCCCGTCAGGACTTGAAGTACCACTGCTCCGGATGCGCGCCCCAGGGCGTGCGGATGTGCTGGGAGACGCCGGTGCGCGCCGGCACGTTCTCCAGCTTCTCGTTGACCACGCGCACGCCCATGAAGGCCGGGGAGAGTCCGACCAGGCCGATCGCCCATTGCTGTTCGACCGCGAGCTTCCAGATCTCCTGGGCGGTGCGCGTGCGCTCCTCGGTCTTCTGGCCCGCGGCGGCGCGCATGAGGTCGAATGCGCGCCGCATCTCGGGCTCGGTCGGCGCCACGCCGCGCCGGCCGTTCGAGGCATACCACAGCGCATGGGCATTCCCCATGACGCCCGCCGTCGGGTCCACCGGCAGCGCATAGCGGGGATAGAGGTAGAGGCTCTCCGTCCCGTTGTTGGTCCACATCAGGATCTGGTTCTGGTCGTTCAGCGCGCGGGTGATGGCGAGGCTGCGCTCCATCACCTTCACGTCGCCGGCGATGCCGATCTCGCGCCAGTGCTGGACGATCATCTCCGCCTGCTGCGGCCAGGTCGCGAAGAGGGTCTGCGCCACCGCGATCTCGATGCGCAGCCGCTGGCCGTTGTCGCGGCGCAGGCGGTAGCCCTCGCCGTCCTTGTGCGAGAGGCCGACGGCGTCGAGCAGCTCGTTCGCCGCGTCCGGGTCATGCGTGGACCACTTCTCGCGCCATTCCTCACCCGGGCTCTCGGGGATGATGGGGTCGGGAACCACCGAGCCCGGCGTGCCGAGACCGAGCCAGAAGGCTTCGTTCAACTGCTCGCGGTCGATGCCGAGCGACAGGGCGCGGCGGAACCGCGCATCGGCCAGCAGCGCGCCGATCTCACGGTCCTCGGTATAGGTCAGCGTCGGGAAGAGCGCCGAATCCGCCCCGTTGAAGCCGGGATCGAGATGCACCTTGTAGTGGCTGCGCTGCCGGTTCTCGAGCAGGATCGGCAGCTTGCCGAGGTCGATGAAGCGTTCCTGGTAGTCGTAGTCGCCCGCGATGGCGCGCAGGTTCACGACCTCGGGATTCTCGGCGAGCGTCAGCTGCACGCGGTCGATGTAGGGAAGCTGGTTGCCCTCGGTATCCACCGCATAGAAGTAGGGGTTGCGCTCGAGGATCCATTGCTGGCCGGTGATCGGCTGGACCATGCGCCAGGCGCAGAGCGTCGGCAGGTCCTTGTTCAGCCGCCAGTCCGAGCGCGCGCGGAACAACTGTACCCAGGTGCTGAATCCGGCCTCGCGCGCCTGCTCATTGAGCCGTTCGAGCGGCGTGTACTTCGGCAGGAACCGGCTGAGGTAGTGCTTCGGCGCATAGACGCTGTAGGCGCGGCCGTCCGATTGCTGGCGCGTCTGCCCGCCGCCCACCAGCGTGTCGCCCGCCAGCAGGGAGGGGAATAGGTAGTTCGGGGCCTCGAAGACGAAGGCGACGGTGTGCTCGTCCACTTTCTCGACGCGGCCCGGCTTGCCGTTCACCGACATCTCCGCGGCCGGCGCGGCCACCAGGTCGCGGTTGTTGTACATGTCCTCGAACCAGAACACCCAGTCGTCGGCGGTGAAGGGCGTGCCGTCCGACCAGCGCATGCCCTTGCGCAGGAAGACGGTGGTGCGCTTGCCGTCCGGGCTGATCTCGTAGCCCTTGCAGAGGCAGGGCGCGATCTGCGTGCCGGTCTTGTCCCAGAAGAAGGGCTTGTCGGCCGACATGATGCGGTTGCCGTTCTCGCTGTCGCTCGGGCCGATGAAGCCGCGGCGCCAGGTGCCGCCATACCTGCCGATGCTGCGCAGCGGGCGGATCACCATCAGGTCCTGCGGCAGGCGCTGGTCGACGGGCGGGAGGCGCCCGGCGCGGACCTGTTCGGCCAGCATCGGGGCTTCCTTGAAGCTCCGCGGGCGGTGGGCGGGGTCGTCGATCAGGGCCGGGGCCTCGAGTTCGCCGACCAGGCCGGATTCCCGCACCTGGCCGGTGGACTGCGCCAGGGCAGCGGAGGCGAGGCCCGTCGTTCCCAGCAGGGCCGCCCCGAATTCACGTCGCTTCATTGTGGTCCTCCCTTGCATTCCTCAAGCCACACCGGCGAGTTCGATCTCCCGCGCGCGGTGGCAGCTGGCCCATCGTCCCGGGGCCACTTCGGTCAGTTCGGGGCGCTCGGCCCGGCAACGGTCCTGCGCATACGGGCAGCGGGGATGGAAGGCGCAGCCCGGCGGCGGCTTCGACGGGTCGGCCACCTCGCCGCTCGCCTTCATCTGGCGGCCGCGGCGCAGCGGGTCCGGCGCCGGCACGGCGGCGAGCAGCGTCTCGGTATAGGGATGCCGCGGGGAACGGTAGAGCGCATCGGTCGGCGCGACCTCGACGATGCGGCCGACATACATCACCGCGACGCGGTCGCTGACGTGGCGCACCACGCTGAGGTCGTGGGCGACGAAGAGCATCGACAGCCTCAGCCGGTCCTGCAGGTCGAGCAGCAGGTTGATGATCTGTGCCTGCACCGAGACGTCGAGCGCGCTGACCGGCTCGTCCGCCACCACGAGGCGCGGGTTCAGCGCGAGCGCGCGCGCGATGCCGATGCGCTGCCGCTGCCCGCCCGAGAAGGCATGCGGGAAGCGCGTGCGCGCCACCGCGGGCATCTGCACGAGATCGAGCAGTTCCAGCACCCGCGCATTGCGCTCGGCGGACGGCACGCCGTTGACCTTCAGCGGCTCGGCGATGATGTCGCCCACCATCATGCGCGGGTTCAGGGAAGAATACGGATCCTGGAAGATCATCTGCAGGTGCCGCCGCAGCGGCCGCAGGGCGCGCTTGGGCAGGGTGGCGAGATCGACCGTTTCCCCCTGCCCCGCGTCGAAGCGGATGCTGCCCGAGCTCGGCGCCAGGGCGCGCAGGATGCAGCGCGAAACGGTGGTCTTGCCGCAGCCGCTTTCGCCCACCAGGGCGAGGGTCTCGCCCTCCGCGATGTGGAAGGAGACGCCGTCCACCGCGCGCACGCGCCCCACCTCGCGCCGCAGCAGCCCGGCATGGATCGGGTAGTGCTTCCTGAGGTCGCTGACCTCGAGGACGTTCATGCCGGCACCTCAAGGAAGCAGGAGGCGCCGGCCTGGCCCGGCCGCAGCGGCGGCGGCTGCGCCGTGTCGCAGCGGCCGGCCATGAACTCGGCGCAGCGCGGATGGAAAGCGCAGCCGGACGGCCGCGCACCCGGATGCGGCACCGCGCCCCCGATGGTCGCGAGGCGCTGGCGCGGCGTCGCCAGAATGGACGGCACCGCCCGCAGCAGCGCCCGCGTATAGGGATGGCGCGGCGCGGCGAAGAGGTCCGCGACCGGCGCGTATTCCACCACGCGGCCGAGATACATCACCGCCACCTCGTCGCACATCTCCGCGATCACGCCCATGTCGTGGGTGATGAGCATCAGCGCGATGCCCTTGTCCTGCTGCAGGCGCCGCAGCAGGTCGAGCACCTGCGCCTGGGTCGTGACGTCGAGCGCGGTGGTCGGCTCGTCGGCGATCACGATGTCCGGGTCGCCCGCCAGCGCCATCGCGATGCCGACGCGCTGGCGCAGCCCGCCGCTGAGCTGGAAGGGATAGGCATCGACGCGCAGTTCCGGGCGGGGGATGCCGACCTCGCGGAGCAGTTCGATCGCCCGGTCCCGCGCCGCGGCTTTCGAAAGGCCGCCGTGCGCGCGCACCGCCTCGATGATCTGGTTGCCGACGGTGTAGTGGACCGAGAGCGCGGTCATCGGTTCCTGGAAGATCAATCCGATCCGTCCGCCGCGGACGGCACGCATCCGCGCCGCGGCAGGGTCGAGGGCAATCAGGTCGGTCGCCTCCGCGCCGCCGGGATCGAGCAGCACCCTGCCGCCGACGATGCGGCCGGGACGGTCGAGGATGCGCAGGATGGAACGCGCGGTAACGGATTTGCCGCAGCCGCTCTCCCCCACGATGCCGAGGGTCCGGCCGGCATGCAGGTCGAAGGAGACGCCTTCCAGGGCACGCACGGTCCCCTGTTCCATCTCGAAGTGGACGGCGAGGTCGCGGACCTCGAGGACGGTGCGTTCAGCCATAGGGATCCGCCGCGTCGCGCAGCCCGTCGCCGAGGAAGTTGAAGGCGAGAATGACGAGGATGACCGGCACCGCGGCCGATAGCAGCCAGGGCGCTCCGGACAGCACCTGGATGTTCTGCGCGTCCTGCAGGAGGATGCCCCAGGAGATGGCCGGCGGCCGCAGCCCGAGGCCGAGGAAGGAGAGCGCCGTCTCGCTCACGATCATCGCCGGCAGGGCGAGGCTGACCGCGGCGATGATGTGGGAGGCGAAGGAGGGCAGCATGTGGCGGAAGATGATCCTGCCCTGGCTCGCGCCGGCAAGCTCGGCGGCGATGACGAAGTCCTCCTCGCGCAGCGACAGGAAGCGCCCGCGCACCACCCGCGCAAGGTCGGTCCAGCCGATCAGCGAGATGATGACGGTAATGGCGAAATAGACCTGGGTGGTGCTCCAGGTGTTCGGCAGCGCGGCCGCGAGACCCATCCAGAGCGGAATGGTGGGGATCGATCTCAGCACCTCGATCATGCGCTGGATGAGCGTGTCGATCCAGCCGCCATAGAGGCCGGACATGCCGCCGAGGATGATGCCGAGCAGCAGGCTCAGCGCCACGCCGGCAAGGCCGATCGAGAGCGACACCCGCGTGGCGACCACCATGCGCGAGAAGAGGTCGCGCCCGAGCTGGTCCGTGCCCAGCAGGAAGATGCCGTCGGTCCGCCGCCCGCCCTCGACGCCGATCAGATGGATGTCGGTCTCGAACAGCCCGAGGAAGCGGTAGCTGTAGCCCCGGACGAAAAGGCGCACCGGCAGCTTCCGGCTCGGGTCCGGGGTGTAGACGAGCTTGAAGGTCTGGCGGTCGCGCACGCCCCGCAGGCCATAGACATGCGGGTTGAAGCCCTGCTCATCGAAGAGGTGGATCCCCTGCGGCGGGATGAACGAACGCCGCGCATCCGTCGCATGCGGGTCGTTGATCGCGATGACGTCCGCGAAGGCCGCGACCAGGTAGAACAGCGCGATGATGAAGAGGCTGACGACCGCGAGCCTGTGGCGGCGGAAGCGCCACCAGGTCAGGCGAAGCTGCGTCGCCTCGGCCCAGCGGTCCTGGTCGGCCGTGGTGGCGCTCATGCCCGCCCTCCGAGGCGGATGCGCGGGTCGATCCACATCAGCAGCAGGTCCGAGACCAGCGTACCGATCACCGTCATGACGCCGAGCAGCAGCACGATGGCGCCGGCGAGGAACATGTCCTGCGCCACCAGCGCCTGCAGCAGCAGCGGCCCGACCGTCGGCAGGCCGAGCACCAGCGACACCACGATGCTGCCCGACACCAGGTAGGGAAACAGGTAGGCGATGGAACTCGCGAAGGGATTGAGCGCCGCCCGCACCGGATACTTCAGCACCACGCGGCGTTCCGAGATGCCCTTCGCCCGCGCGGTCACGACATAGGGCTTGCGCAACTCATCGAGCAGGTTCGCGCGCATGATGCGGATGAGCTGCGCGGTGCCCGCCAGCGCCAGCACCGCCGCCGGCAGCGGAAGGTGCTTCATCAGGTCCCACACCCTTGCCCAGCTCCAGTCCGCCTGGACGAATTCCGGCGAGAACAACCCGCCGACCGACAGGCCCAGATAGCGGAAGCCGAGGTACATCAGGATCAGCGCGAGCAGGAAGTTCGGCACCGCGAGCCCGATGAAGCCCAGCGTCGTGAAGATGTAGTCCCCGATCGAATACTGCCGGACCGCCGAATAGATCCCGATCGGCAGCGCGATGGCCCAGGTGAGGAAGAGCGCGGCGAGCGAGACCACCATGGTCAGCCAGAGGCGATCGCCGATGACCTCGCTGACCGGCCGGCGCCAGACCATCGAGACGCCGAAGTCACCATCCAGCACCCGCCCCATCCAGCGCGCGTATTGCACGATGACCGGCCGGTCGAGGCCGTATTCGACGCGCATCGCATCGGCCTGTTCCTGGGAAACGGAACTGCCGCTCGCGATCAGGTTGGCGATATAGGCATCGACGAAGTCGCCCGGCGGGAGGCGAATGATGAGGAAGGTGAGAGCCGAGATGAACACGCAGGTGACGGCCGCAAGGCCGAGGCGCTGCAGCAGGTAGGTCAGCATGGATGCCGCCGTCGCGCATGCGCGCTGGCCATCGGTTCGCTTCCTCCGTCCGTCCCGGTTCCAGCCCGGCGGTTCCCGAAACTAAACAACAGCCCGGATTGAGCGGCAAGGCGCCACGGGCTCGCTTAGCAACCGCAAGTCGGCGCATCGCGAAGGACCGGATCGCGCCGACCCGCGCGGGCGCGGCCCCTGCGGCTGCATCGCGATGGGCCTTCAAACCGCTTCGCCCGCAGCGCGGCGTCGCCGCAGGGATTGTCGAATTCGTGGGCCCGGTCGCGTGCGCGAAGATCCCGCCAATCCGGCATGCGTGATGAATGTCCGCTCGCTGGCGGGCGACGGGACGGAGATACAGATGGCGGCCGCCGTCACTCAACATCGGGGCGTGAGCGGCGGGACGCCTCTGCCATCCCGTCCCATGCCGACGGAGGTGTTCCTCGACACGCTCCGCTATCCTGCCGACGGCCCTGCTCGGCGCGCGCCATTCGCACCTGGCGAGGTGCGGGCCGTGCCGCGCCGTGGCGAGTTCGTGATGACGCAGCAGCAGCAGCAGGCCGCGAAGGTATCTCGGCCCGCGGCGACGGCGGTGACAACATCCAGGCAAGCGATGCGGAGAGCCTCCATGGCAGGCGACCCCGTCCGCAGCGCCCCGCTCCTCACCTATTCCGGCCGGATGCCGATGCTCGCGGCGATCTCCTTCCACGTCGCGAGCTCGGTGCGGATCCGCGTCGCGAAGGCACCCGGACCGGCGAAATCCGGCACCGCCGCTTGTGTCGCCAGCTTCGTCCTGGTGTCCTCCGTTTTCGAAAGTGCCTCCACGTCGCGCGCCATGCGGGCCACCAGTTCGGGCGGCGTCCCTGCCGGAGCCATGATGCCGAACCACACGCCCGAATCCGGTACCGGGTGGCCGAGTTCCGTCATCGTCGGCACGTCCGGCAGTTCCGCCGCGCGCCTCGGTCCCAGCACCGCAAGGGGACGGATGTGCCCCGCCTGATACGGACCCACGGCGCCCGCCATCCCGTGAGCCAGCAAGGGAACCCGCCCGCCGATCACGTCCTGCATCAGAGGCGCCGTGCCGCGATAGGGGACGTGCGTGAGGGAGATCCCGAGCGCCCGCGACAGCGTCTCCCCGCCGAAATGCCCCGTGCCGCCGACGCCGGTGCTGCCATAGGCCAGCACGCCAGGCTGTGCGCGGGCGGAGGCGACCACGGCGGCGAGGTCACGCCATGGTTGGCTTGCCGCACACCAGAAGACGTTGGGTGCGCTGCAGAAGGTCGCCACGGGAGCGAAGCTGCCGGGCAGCGCATAAGGCAGATTCGGATGCACCACCGCGTTCAGGACGATCGCGTTGGAGGCGAAGAAGAGCGTCAGCCCATCCGGGGCCGCGCGGGAGACGACCTCCGCCGCGACGGAGGACGAGGCTCCGGCGCGGTTTTCCACCACAACGGGCTGTCCCCACGCGGTCTGCAGGCCTGACGCGGCCAAGCGCCCCACGAAGTCGGTCGGTCCGCCCGGCGGGTAGCCGACCAGCAGGCGCACCGGCCGGTCGGGCCAGGGGGTCTGGGCGCGGCCGGCAGTGGCAGTGAGGAGGGCTGGCAGCGCCAGCATCGCGCGGCGCGACGCCGCGAGAGAATTGGTCATGCTCGTTTCCTTCCCAGCACCCGCGGACGCAGCAAGGCGCGCCGGGCGGGAACCGGAACGGTATCCCGGGAAGCTGGGCACGGCGAGATCACCGTCCGCCTGCCAGCGGTCGGTCAGCACAATCCCGACGCAGCCTCTGACATCCGGCATCGACCGCGGGCCTTCCCGGGAAGGCATCGCCACGGAGAGTTCCACCCGAGTTGGGCTGTCCAACCTGTTGCTTTTCGTTCTCTTATCGTAAGATCTCAGGGCGGAGAAGCGGAGACATCCACCACCACGGCAGTCCCTAATCCGATCCTGCCCCCACGAAGGCCGGCCAGGAGGCGCTCGAGGAGCTCTTTGGGGGGCTGATCGCGGAAGCGGAGGCAAGCACGAACGCGCGCCGCTTCAGCGGCATGACAGGTCGCGCAGCGCGGAAGAAAACTGCCAACACACTGCCAACACGCCAACAGAATGATGATGCAGACGGCCCGGAAAGCTAGCTTTCTCTAGGTGGCGTAGGAATGAGAACCGCCACCGAACACTCTCTGGTCTGAACCACCGGCGATTGCCCGTGACGGCCTGATTCTCCGCCTGAACCAGGACAGCACGGTGATGGCCGGGGCTCGGCCCGGAGACACGACTGGGCCTGCGCTTCAGTTTCGCCGACAAGGTACGCTGTCGTTACCCACCTCATAGCACCAGCCGCAGGCGAGATGGGCTCTCTATCGGGGATCCCGCCACATCATCACAGGCGCATGTCGCTGGAGGCGATCGCCGGCCGGGGCGGCGTGGGTGCGACCTCCGGCGGGACCAGCCAACCGTCCCTCAGGTAGAAGATCTCGTCGAGCCGGTCGAAGATTTTCTCGTCGTGGGTGACGACGACAACCGCCGCGTCGTTCTCCCGCGCGACCCCGCGGAGCAGGTCCATCACGATCCCCGCCCGCTCGGAATCGAGCGCGGCGGTTGGCTCGTCGGCCAGGATGATGCGGGGCTGGTTGGCGAGCGCCCGCGCTATCGCGACCCGCTGCGCCTGCCCGCCCGACAGTTGCGCCGGCAGGGCATGCCCGCGGTCCCCGACCTGG
Organism: Pseudomonadota bacterium; assembly: GCA_023424475.1. Classification (GTDB taxonomy): domain Bacteria; phylum Pseudomonadota; class Alphaproteobacteria; order Acetobacterales; family Acetobacteraceae; genus Neoroseomonas. Next base: position 7,361 of record JAFADX010000365.1, on the reverse strand, counting down.
AGGTAGTCGAGCAGTTCCGCCGCCCGCCGCCGCGCCGCCTCGCGCGGCCAGCCGGCCAGGTCGAGCACGAGCCGCACATTCTCGAACGCAGTCAGGAAGGGCAGCAGGTTGTGGAACTGGAAGATGAAGCCGATCTTCTCGAGCCGCAGCCGCCGCAGGTCGGAGCGCAGCCAGCGGTCGTCATAGACCGTCTCCCCGTCCAGGCGCATCTGCCCCTGGCTCGGCTCGGTGATGCAGGCGATCGCGTTCAGCAGCGTGCTCTTGCCCGAGCCGCTCGGCCCGAGCAGGCCGACGACGCTGCCGCCGAAGATGTCGAGGCTGACATCCTTCAGCGCATCCACCCGCGCCGCACCGCTGCCGAAATGCTTCCAGATGCCGCGCAGTTCGACGCGCGGCACCCGCGCCCCCGTTCGCCCGGCATCGCCCTGCCCCACCATGTCAGCCGCCCAGCGCCCGCGCCGGGTCGATCCGCAGCGCGAAGCGCACGCCGAGCGCGCTGGCGACGACGCACACCACCAGCGTCACGCCGCCGAGCGCCAGCGCATCCTGCGGCAGCATCACGACCCGGCGCGGGAAGATGTCCGCGAGGTTCACGAGCAGCGTGGCGCCGACGAGGAAGCCGATCGCGCCGATCGCCAGCGCCTGCTGCAGGATCAGCCCGATGATGGTGCGGTCGGGCGCGCCGATCAGCTTCAGCGTCGCGATCTCCCGCGTCTTGTCGAGGGTGAGCGTATAGACGATCAGCGCGATGATCACGGTCGAGACCAGCAGCAGCGTGCCGGTGAACAGGCCGATCTGCCGCCGCGCCTTCTCGACCACGGATTCCAGCAGCATCGCCTCCTGCTCGGCCTGGGTCAGCGCCGAGAGGTGCTTCCAGCGCCGGATGGTCTCCGCCACCGCCTCGGCGGAGGCGCCGGGCGCGAGGCGCGCGACGACGGCATTGATGGTCGGCGGGGTCCGCCCCGTGCCGCGCGCGGCCTGGGCCCGGGCGGCGTCGCCTTCCAGTTCGAATTGCAGCCGCTGCGCGTCGGGCAGGGTCATGTGGACGACGGAATTGCCGCCGGAATCGACCTGCCCATCGGTCAGGCCGACCACCGTGAACACGTTGCGCCCGAGCCGGATCGCCGTGCCGAGCGCGATCCGCGCGCGCCGGTCGGCGATCAGTTCATAATGCGCGCGCGTGATCGGCCGGCCGGCCACCAGCGCTGGCGGCCCCCCCGGCCGTCCGAGTTCATGGCCGACCACGTTGAGGCGCAGCTTGCGCGCCCCGAGCGTCGCCTCCACCGACTGGTAGGTGACGGCGCCGGCCTCGGTCACGCCCTCCAGCCGCGCGATCATGTCGCGCGTATCCTCCGGCAGGCGGGACGCCTCGGCGAAGGGGCCGCGCCGCCCGGCCTCGACCACCCAGATCTGCGCCTGGGGTGCCCGCACCAGCACCAGCGCATCGTCCACCAGGCCGCGATAGATGCCGATCATCGACAGCACGATGCCGAGCAGCAGCCCGACGCCGACACAGGTCAGCACGAAGCGCCCGAGGTTGTGGCGGATGTCGCGCCCGGCGAGGTTCACCGCGCGCCCCCTTCGGGCGGCCTCGCGATCGCCTCGCGCCCCTCCCGCAGGCCCCGCGGCCGCTCGGCCACCACGCGCGCCCCCGGCGGCAGCGCGCCCGCCGGGATCTCGACCTGGCCATCGAGGGTGCGGTGGCCGAAGGCGATCCGGCGCCGCCGCAGCCGGCCCTCCTCCACCGTCCAGATCACGCCGCCGCGCGCATCCGCTTCCTCGAAGGCCGCGTGCGGCACCAGCAGTGCCCGGTCGAGCCGCGCGGTGGTGACCACCGCCTCCGCCTGCTCGCCGAGGTGGAAGTCGGCGGGGCAGTCGCGGCAGGCGATCTCGACCCGGCGTTCCTCGCCGACGCGGTCGTTCTCGATGCCGATGCGCGCAACCTCACCCTGGTATGTCTGCCCGGGCAGGGAGCGCAACCGGATCGCCGCCGGCTGGCCGACGCGCAGACGCCCCGACAGGGCCTCGTCCACATAGGCACGCACCCACACCGTATCTGGATCGACGAGGTCGAAGATCGGGTCTGCGCCGCGGGCCGGGGCGCCGAGTTCGCGGTGGCGCGTCACCACGACCGCGGCGAAGGGGGCGGCGAGACTGTGCTGGTCAAGCAGCGTGCGCTCGCGCGCGAGCGTCGCCTCGGCCTGTTCGAGGTTCGCCTGCGCGAGGTGGATCCGGCTGGTCGCCTGGAGCCGTTCGGCCTCCGCGGTCTCGACGGCGGTCAGCGCCTCCTCGGCCAATTGCTCCGAGACGATGCGCCCGCGCGCCAATTCCTGGCGGCGCGCGCTGGTGCGCCGGGCCTGGGCCAGCACGACCTCGGCGCGGCCGAGGGCCGACCCGGCCTCCTCGAGCGCCGCGCGGGTCTGCGCAACGCCCGCCTCGGCCTGCGCGACGCGGGCCGCTTGCTGGCGGGTGTCGAGCACGGCGAGGACGACGCCCGCCGGCACCCGGTCGCCCTGGTCGGCGTGCAGTTCGCGGATCGTACCCGACACCTCGAAGCCGACGACCGAGAGCACGCGCGCCTCGACGCTGCCCAGCCCATAGACCTCGACCGGGACGTCTTGGCGGGGCACGGCCACGACGACCTCCAGGGGGCGGGCGAGCAACAGATATGCGGCCCCCAGGCCGACCGCGAGGAGGAGAAGCGCCGCGCCGGCCCGACGGCCCGGGCGGAACCGCCGCGCCGATGTGGCGGCCTCCGGCGCCGGGCCGGAGCGCGGAGGCTGCTGCGTCACCTCCGCCCCAGGTGCTCCCTCCGCGGCTGGCTTGCCGCCGGGAGCCCTCGGCGGTGCGGGTGCCCTCCCTGCCTCGCTGGGAACGTCAAGCACGGCCGCGCGGCTTCCCGCCCAACTTCAGGTATTCGCCGAGGAGAATGGTGGCGGGGTAGAGAACCTCCTCCTCGGTCCTGGCGTGCAGGATCAGCTCCTCCGCGAAGCGGACGTGTTCGGGGTGCCCCTCGGCACGCGCGGCCTCGACGAGCACCCCGAGCGCCGCGACGATCCGGCCATGCTCGTCGAGCATCTCCGGCAATTCGGCCTTCAGCCGCTCGGCCATCGCGATGGCCGCCTCCGCTGCGCCGGACACGTCCTCCCCGCGGGCGACGCTCGCGAGAAGACCGAGCGGCGGCAGGGCGTATTCCTCCTCCTTGAGGAAGTGCGGATGCAGCGCGTCGGCGACGGCGCGCGCAGCCTCCCCGGTGCGGCCGCCGGCGCGGGTCGCCCGCACCAGCGCCTCGTGGAGTTCGTCGTGCTCCGCCTTGAGCGGCTGCGGAATACTGGGGGTCATGACGCCTCATCCTCCTGCGGACTGCACCCTGGCAGCCGCACTGCGGCCCGGCCAGCCTGGATGCCCGGCCGGCCCGCGGCCTTGATCCGCCGCAAGCCCGCCAAAGCCGACGGGCTTGCGGCCCGGCCTGCCCTAGTGTCCGGCCTCGGCGCCGCCATGGGCCGCGCCGCCCTTCACCGCCTGATGGATGCCCTCGACATACTCGATGAAGGCGAACTCGGCGCTCACCCGCGCGCGTGCATGGGGCACCTCGGCTGCGGTGCGCGGCTCGGCGGGGGCCTGCCGCGCGGCGCGCGCGCGCTCGAACCGCTCGGCGAGGCCATGCTGCACGCCCTGCGCGAGCATCGCCGTCAGCGTCCCGGCCTCGCCGCTCGCGAGCGCCCGCTCGGCCGCCGGGATCGCCGGGCCGAAGTCGGTGCCGGCTGGCTTCAGCCCGGTATAGGGCGCGCGCTCGCCGACCCGGTGCAGGCGCACCACCGTCTCCATGAACCATCGGTCGGCGAGCGCCTTCGCCTCGGCGCCCTGGCCACGCGCCGTCTGCGCAAGCGCAAAGGCCTGCGTGATCTCGGCTTCCGCGATAGCCGACGCATAGGGCAGCGCGAGATTGACGTTGCGCGCATCGAGCGCCCTCAGCGCCGCGCCGGCGACCGGCCCGTCCACGCTGTCACAATGGGCGAAGGCAGGGGCGGCGGCAGCAGCGGTCAAGGCCCCGGCAAAGACGGTCAGCATCAGCAGCCTGCGCATATCGTGGTCCTCCGGCGAAGGGCTTCGTTCCATTAGAGGATGGCGTAGGCTGCGCCGGCACTCTGCGACCAAAGTCGCCTTCACCGTCGTTTTCGGAGGTTCCGGCTTGTCGTCCCTCGCTGCGCTCCTCGGCCGCCTGCCCTATTTCGGCGGGCTCGATGCCGCCACGCTCGCCGGCCTCGCCGCCGATGCGCGCGAGAGGCACTGCCCCGCCGGCAGCCTGGTTCTGGCCGAGGGCGACCCCTGCCAGGGGCTTTCCTTCGTGGTGCGCGGGCGGGTGAAGGCGTTCAAACTGTCGGAGGACGGCCGCGAGCAGGTGCTGCGCATCCTCGGCCCGGGGCGGAGCTTCAACGACGTGCCGGTGTTCGACGGCGGCCCCAACCCGGCGGGCGTCGCGGCGCTTGACGACAGCGTCGTCGGACTGCTGCCGGCCGAACGGGTGCATGCGCTGCTGCGCGAACGCCCGGAGGTCGCCACGGCGGTCATCCGGATGATCGCCGTACGCCTGCGGGCGATGACGGAGATGGTCGAGGACTTGGCCCTGCGCGGCGTCACGGCGCGCGTCGCGCGGCTGTTGCTGGAATGCAGCCGCGGCGCGCCGCCGCTCGCCGAGGGCACCGGCGACCACTGCGCCCACATCACGCAGCAGCAACTCGCCGCGATGACGGGCACGGTGCGGGAGGTGGTGCAACGCGCGCTCAAGGCCCTGGAGCGCGAGGGCGCGATCGAACTGGCGCGCGGGCGGATCCGCGTGATCGCGCCGGAGATCCTGGAGGCCTGGAGCGGCGCCGGCCGCCGCGAGGGCTGATGCGCCCGGCAGCGTCGCCGGGCGCATCCGCGTGCGGGGCCGGGCTGCTCACGACCGCAGCCGGGCGCGGACCAGTTCGCCGGTGACCGGGTGGTAGCGGGCCTCGATCGGGATGCCGCTGTCGTTCACCGCCCGGGCGTCGTAGCAGCCATCGTCCATCCGGATGCGGTCCACCCGGTAGCCGAGATCCTCGAGTGTCTTGCGGATCGTCTCGGCCGGCAGCCGCGTCTCACCCGGGGCGACGCGGCAGTGGTAAGGATCAGCACGCCGCCCCTCACCGGCGATGGCCGGGGCGATCGCCGGGATCATCGCGGCGGCGGCGCCGAGGGCCAGGGCGGCAGTCAGCATGGTCTTGCGCATCTTCGCTCTCCGTTCCGTGGACCCGGGGCGATCCCGGATCCGATGGGCGGACCCTAGCGAGCGGCCGCTGTCGGCCCGCTGTTGATCCATGTCAGCGACTTGTCAGCCGCGCCCGGCGAGGATGTGGCCATGACGATGCGCCATCCCCCGAACCGCCGCCGGGACCTGGTCCGCCTCGCTGGCCTCTGCATGGCGGCCACTGTCCTTGCCGCGCCCGCCGCGCTCGCCGGCGGGCGGCGCGACCACGACCACGACCGCGCCCGCGCGGCGCTGGAGCGCGGGGAGGCGCTGCCGCTCGCCGAGGTCCTCGCGCGCGTGCGCCCGGAACTCGGCGGCGAGGTGGTCGGCGTGGATTTCGATCGCGACGACGGGCGCTGGATCTATGAGTTCAAGGTGATCGGGCCGGCGGGCCGCCTGGTGGAGGTCCATGTGGACGCGGCCACGGCGCGCGTCCTGCGGCGGCAGGCGGACTGAGCCATGCGGATCCTGCTCGTCGAGGATGATGCGCGGATCGCCCGCGCGGTGCTGTCGGCCCTGGCGGGCGCGGGCTATGCGGTGGACCACGTCCGCGACGGTGAAGCGGCCTGGTTCCGGGGCGACACCGAGGACTATGACGCCGCCGTGCTCGACCTCGGCCTGCCGAAGATGGATGGGCTCGCCGTGCTGAAGAAGTGGCGCGCCGGCAATCGCGGCTTCCCGGTGCTGATCCTGACTGCGCGCGGCGCCTGGGCGGAGCGCGTGGAGGGGATCGACGCGGGCGCCGACGACTACCTGCCGAAACCCTTCGCCATGGAGGAGTTGCTGGCGCGCGTGCGCGCCCTGCTGCGCCGTGCCGCGGGGCGCGCCACGCCGTCGCTCGCGATCGGCCCGGTCGTGCTGGACACGCGACAGATGCGAGTGACGGTGGCGGGCGCGCCGGTCGCGCTCTCGCCGCTCGAATATCGCTGCCTCAGCTACCTGATGCACCATGCCGGGCGGGTCGTGCCGCCGACCGAGCTGATGGAACACCTCTACGACCACGACCACGACCGCGACCCGAACGCGGTCGAGGTGCTGATGGGCCGCCTGCGGCGCAAGCTCGGCGTGGACCTGATCGAGACCCGCCGCGGCTTCGGCTATCTCGTGCCCGAGGAGCAATCGACGGCGTGAAGCGGCAGGGCGGCACCGGTTCACTGCGGCTGCGACTGCTCGTCGCTGGCGGCGCCTCGATCCTGCTCGCGCTGGCGCTGGCCGGCTTCGGTCTCGTGCTGCTGTTCGAGCGGCATGTGGAGCGGCGGGTGGCCCTCGAGCTCGAGACGCATCTGCGGCAACTGATCGACGGGCTCGAACGCGCGCAGGATGGCGCCCTGCAGCTCGCCCGCCTGCCGGCCGAACCGCGTTTCCAGGAACCTCTCGGCGGACTCTACTGGCAGATCGCGGAGGAACCGCCCCCACCGGGCGGCGGCGCTGCGGCCGTGCTGCGCTCGCGCTCCCTGTGGGATGAGATCCTGCGGCTGCCGCCCGATCCGCTGGGGAGCGGAGAGGTGCACCAGCACACCATCCCCGGCCCCAGTGGCGCTTCGCTCCTTGCACTGGAGCGGCGTGTCGCACTGCCGGCGAGCCTCGGCGGCGGCAGCCTGCGCGTTGCGGTCGCGATGGACCGGGCCGAGATCAGCGCCGCCGGGCACGCCTTCGCGGCCGAATTGGCGCCATCGCTTGCGGTGCTGGCCGCCTTCCTGATCGCCGCCGCCTGGGTGCAGGTGACGGTCGGGCTGCGGCCGTTGGGCGAACTCCGCCGGCGCCTCGGCGCGGTCCGCGCGGGGCGGGAGGCGCGGCTCGGCGCGGCGGGATTCCCGGACGAGGTGCGGCCGCTCGCCGCCGAGCTGGATCACCTCCTGGATGCGCAGGACGAGGCGCTCGCGCGGGCGCGGGCGCGCGCCGCCGACCTCGCGCATGGCCTCAAGACGCCGCTCACCGTCCTCGCCGCCGATGCGGTGCAGTTGCGCGCGCGCGGCGAGGGCGGGATCGCGGAGGAGATCGAGGCGGTCACCGAGACCATGCGGCGGCATGTCGAACGCGAGTTGGCGCGGGCGCGGGCCGCGCGCGCGGGCAGCGGCGGCCACCAGGC